>JAYVTR010000059.1:0-7028 GCA_043788625.1 Planctomycetota bacterium | reverse complement strand
ATCAGTCTCATCAAAGACAAAGAGAACCTGTCCTTTGCCGACGCGGTCGAGGTCTTGGCACGCCGCGCCGGCATCCAGTTGACCTACGAGCGTGGCGGTGGCGGTGGCGGCATGCCGCGTGGCGAGCGCGATGAGCTGTTGGCGGCATTTGCTTTTGCCTGCCAGTTCTATGAGCAGGAATTATGGCGCTCGCCCGAGGCCGCCGAGGCCCGCGCTTATCTGCAATCGCGGCGTCTGAGCCAGGCGGTGTGCGAACGCTTTCGTCTCGGTTGGGCTCCCGGCCGCGGCCAGCTGCTGGCCGCCGGGCGCCGCAAAGGCATTGGCCCTGAGGTCTTTGCCCGCGTCGATTTGGCAGTGGAGCGCGAGACCGGCCTCAACGATCGTTTCTATGAACGGGTGACCTTCCCAATCTGCGATCGCTTCGGCAATCCCATTGCCTTCAGCGCGCGCATGCTGCCGGCTGCAGAAAAAGCGGCAAAGGAAGCCGGCCGCGGCGTGGGAAAATACATCAACAACACCGATACGCCACTCTATCACAAAGGCGCGAGCGTCTTCAATGTGCATCAAGCGCGCACCGCTGCCCGCGACGCCGGCCGCCTCATCGTCATGGAGGGACCCACCGACGTGATGGCTGCGGCGCAGGCTGGCTATGGGGAATGCGTGGCGGTGCTGGGCACGGCGCTGACTCCTGAGCACGCCAAGATGCTCGGTGCCCTGGTTGGTGACCAGGGTCGCCTGATTCTCTTGCTGGATGGTGACCGCGCCGGCCAGACCAATGCCTTGAAAGGCATCCGCACCTGCCTGGCCGTCGGTGTACCGGTACGTGTGGCGATGTTGCCGGATGAGTTGGATCCAGCGGAGCTGCTAGCTGAAAACGAGAGCGGTGCTTCGGCTGAAGCCAAGTCGGCCTTCGAGCGGGTCCTGGCATCAGCGAGGCCCGACATCGATCACCTGGTGCGCGCCCTGGCGCCACGGCCCTACGAGTTGGAACGACGCGAATTGGTGGCGGTGGTCGACCAGGTCTTGGAAGCCCTGCGGCCAATGCCGGATGCCGAACTCAAGGCGCTCAATCTGCAGGACATCGCCGAGTATTTCAATCTCGACCGTGAACGTCTGGCAAAGCGTCTCAGCGAAGGCCCGACGCGGTCGCCGAACACACGTGCCGCCGAGGTGGAAGACAGCCCTGGCGAGCCTGAATTACCGGCTCTTGATCAGCATCAGGACATGCTGCTGCACCTGCTGGTACGCGAGCCGGTACTGCGCGCTACGGCCGGCGATGACCTGGGGCTCGAACCGAGCCATCTGCCGGCACCGTGGGATGGCCTGGTGGCGACGTTGCTCTTGGATCCCGATGCCAATGCCGCTGCCGTACGTGCCGCGGTGGCAACTCAGCCCCAGCTGCTGGCAGCGGTCGGCCGATGGGCGGCCACACCCACCGACTCACGCTATCGCATGGTGGCGCATGCCCCAGGCGAAGCCGTGCCCACCGCTGAGCTGGCCCTGTGCATGGCTGATTGCGTACGCGTGATCCGTCTGGCGCACTGCCGCCGCGAACTGGCGCGGGTCAAATCGCAAATCCACGAGGCCGAACGCGGGCGGCGCTTCACCGACATCAAAGTACTGATGGACGAGCAGCAGGTGTTGCTGGCGGCCTTGCGTCAATTCGGTACCTGAGCTGTCATCTGCGCACTGGCGCGCAGATGACAGCTGAGGAAGTCGACCATGACGCGCTGCACCTGAGCGCTCTCGGCATCTGGGGTGGGATGCCCGGTGCTGAGGCGGTGAATCACAGCTTTGGGCACGGCTTCGGCAACTGACCATTGGCCCCGGCCAGGCACCGCCGGATCGACATCGGCCGGAGCAACCAGCGTCGGGCAGCGGATATGCTTGGCAGCGACAGCGGCGTCGTAATAGGCAAGGACCTGCGTCACCTGTGGATGGCGCTGGTAATATTGGCGTACCGACTCGCCGCTGCCGGTGCAGGGAATGGTCAGGCGCAGCGGGTGATTGCCAAAGGTCGGGACTTCTAAAACCGCAGCGACACAGCGGTTTTCCCAAGGTACCGCCAAGGCCCCGACGCCACCGCCAAAGCTGCCGCCCAAGTAACCAAGCGGAAGGCCGGGCAACCGTTGCGCCAAGACCTCAAAGGCGCGCCACGTGGCTTCGACGCAATCACGGATCAGGTAGGTATCACGATGCTCGATGCCATGAATGACATGCGCGAATGATTCATCGGGTATGCCCGGCTGGGCCGAACGATGGAAGCCGGGCATGCACGGAAAGAGACCCACCGCCCCCGGCGGCAGCAGGTGGCGGTCGACATTTTCACGACCGCCATAGCCATGGCCAAACACGACGCCGCAGGTCGCCGGTTGTTGTGGTTCAAGTAACCAACCCGCGACACGGATGCCATTGTTCTGTGTCCACCCGATCCACGACTGACGGTAGCCTTCTAATTGTCCTTCCGGGACGACGGTGGCGATAGTCGGGACGGATTCGACGGCGGAGCGCACGCCTTGCCAGAAAGATACGAAGTCGCTGACTTCGGTCGGCTGTGGCTGCATGCGCCTGATTTGATCAGGAGTTGAGATTGGGCAAGGCTCTTTGTCATGGTGATGCTGTGGCTTGAACCTCGAAGCATTCAGCACTCAGCACTCAGCAGTCTGCAGTCTGCAGTCTGCAGTCAGCAGTCAGCAGTCAGCAGCCAGTTCCCGGCTTCAACAGTTCTCCTCGTCATTCGCCTCTTGATGATAGCGCTTCTTTATCTCATCAAGGTCCACCGTTGGCGCAGGTATTTGCAACTCCATTTCTTCCAATTTTTTCACGATGATTTGCGAAATAACCAAATTGCGAAACCACTTGTGGTCAGCTGGAATCACAAACCACGGTGCTGCTGCGGTACTGCACGTCGATAAGGCGTCGTCATAGGCTTGTTCATATTTGTCCCATAAATCACGTTCACTGTAATCTGCCTCGGCGATCTTCCATTGCCGCGTCGGATCGATGAGTCGTTGTTCAAAGCGGTGTAACTGCTCTTTTTTACTGATATGCAAAAAAAACTTGAGGATGTGCGTGCCATTGGCGACCAGACCACGCTCGAAATCCTTGATGATCTGCAAACGTTCAGCGCATTCGCTTTTGGTTATATGCTGGTGCACCCTTACGATCAGGACATCTTCATAATGTGAACGATTGAAGATCGCGACTTCGCCCCGGCGTGGAGTCTGCTGTTCGACGCGCCACAGGAAATCATGCGCCAACTCCTCGGTTGAAGGCGCCTTGAAACTGGCCACTCGGCATCCTTGCGGATTCATCGAGCCGATCACATGGCGGATGACGCCGTCCTTGCCCGACGCATCAAGACCTTGCAGGCAGATGATGAGCGAACGTTTGCCTTCAGCGTACAGTTTGGACTGCAGGATTGCCATCCGCCCCTGCAATTCCGCGGTGGTACGGCGTGCCGATTTCTTCTTTTCATGGACCCCAGAAAAAGTCGGATCGATATCGGCGATGCGCACATTGCTGCCGGGAATGACGCGAAATTGTTCATGATACGGCATGGTGGCCACCAGGGTAGAGATACACAGACGGTGCTGATTTTACAGTCATCTGTGGTGCTCAGCGGCGAGTCCGGGCGGCGCATAGTGTTGACGCAATCGCGCTTCATCGGCGTCGCTCAACGGCTGATCAGCAATGAATTCCGGAGCAGAGGTGAGCTGCGCGCGGCTGATGTCGACGCGCATCTTGCTCTCATCCCAGGTAATGTGGGTAATCGCATGCGGAGCGATCAGGACTTTTTTTCCGGGCCACCAATTACCCGTATCGACCACCAGGTAGGCAACCATCCACGTCATCTCATCGATGAGGAAATCCTCGACGTGCCCGATCTCGCCGTCAGTGGCGGTCAAGTGATGGCCGGTGACGTCTTTGGTACTGCGCAGATGCGCATCAAATGGCGGCGCCGCATCATCAGCCGCATGAGCTGCGTCGAGGAGTGGAGGCCCATTTAAATTAAAATACGGCATCACGCCGAGCGCAGTGGTGCCGACCCAGAATCCCGGCCAACCGTAATAGACGTAATAGGCCGATTCGAACTGACGCGAGATGGGCCGTTCGCTGTCTGCCAATGGGCTATCTTCGATCTGCTTTTTGCTCAGGTCGACGGTCAACGTCTGTGCCACCTCATCGATCGAGCGCAAAGCATGCGGTGACAACAGCACCTGCCGGCCACTCAACCAGCCTCCGGTAGTGGCCACCAGATAACGCACCGCCCACGTCGTGTCGTCGAAAAAAATTTCGCTGGGATGACCGATATCGCCGTCGCGGGCATGTAGCTTCAGTTTTCTCAAGGCTTTTATCGGTCGTAACATAGCACTGCTTTCGCATGAGGGCCCTGGGCAGCCTGAGAAAAGCGAATGCGATGCCAAGCTGAGGGCGTGATAATTGCTCTGTTTTCAGCTCAATTGAAATCGCCTATAATGCGTAACGCAATGATTAGCTACCGGTGTTCGTGCGAAACTGCGCCTCGAGTTCTTATCGGTCAGGATGCTCGGTAGGACCAGGCTGATAGGTGCGGGTATAGGTCGCCGTCTGTCCGCGATCTTTGCGGCGCTTGGCGGCCTGTGTGGCATAGCTGGCGGACTGGACGCTTTGCAGCAGGTGCTTCCAGCTGGGGAAGCGATCGCGTGCGTTCTTGGCCAGGCAGCGCGCCACGAGCGCGGCGGTCGAGGGCGTGACCTCCGCAACCTGCATCAGATCAGGGGCGGGCGTATCAAGGTGGCATTGCATCAACATCACCGCATTGCTGGCTTTGAATGGCGCCTCACCGCTGAGCAGGTGGAACAGCACACAGCCGAAGGCATACATATCCATCTGCACGATAGGGAGCTCGCCACGCACCTGTTCAGGTGACATATAGGCAGGGGTGCCAACAGCTTTGCCGATCCCGGCGTCATCGATGAACGAGCGTTCTGCGGTCGAGAAATCTTGGAGATCACGTGGGCGAGTGAACAGAGCCGTGGCAAAATCAGTGATCACCAAGCGCCGTGGTTCATCACTGCTGACCGCGAGGTTGGCCGGTTTGAGATCGCGATGAACGAGGTGGCAGGCGTCGTGGGCGTGTTCCATGGCCGTGGCCAGTTCGAATGCCACCCATAGCGCCTGGCTTTCAGCAAAGCGGCCTTTGCGCGTCAGGTAAGTCTTGAGGTCGGTACCGCCGACCCGTTCCACAGCCACGTATTCACGCGCCTGGCCGGCATGCAACCATGAGCCGCGCCCAGCCGCGAAGGGAAATGACGGATGATGCAGGGCGCCGAGCAAGGTGCCTTCGGCAATCAGGCGCTGGACCAGCAACGGATTGGCCATGCCGCTGGGGGTGAGGATCTTGAGCACTAGTTTCCGCGCCAGGATGGATTCATCGACGGCGTAGTGCTCGATCAGCGAGCCGGTGCGCAGGGAAGCGGTAATGGTGTAGGTGCCGGCGATGTGCGTGCCATTGGCCAGCTGCGCATCAGGTAACATCCCACGTGCGTGGCGGGCGGTTTCGCGGACGCGTTCATGCAACCAGCTGCCGACATGATCGTTGACGCCGAGGATGCTGGTGTTTTTACGGCGCGTTTCGCTGGATTGCGACAGATTTCTTTGGCTTCGCGAGGTGTCGCTTCTTGACGATCCACCCTGGGACGAGCTACCTTGGGACGAGCCATCCTGAGACGAGTCACTGCGTGTGATCCGATTGGTTGTCACCGCTTCGAACGGATTGTCGCTGAGGCTGCTTTCGAGACCGGCGCTGACCTCGTCCCAAGAAGCGAAGCGCTGTTCTGGGTCAGCATCGAGCAGACGCGTCACCAGGGCAGCGAGGTGCGGCGGAGCGGACGCCACGTGGATGGCTTCATTATCGAGATGCGCCGTCGGCGGCTGGCCGGTGATAAGGAAATGCAGGATGGCACCCAGGCTGTATTGATCGGCCCGTTCGCTGGCGCTACCGCCGCTGGTGAGTTCGGGGGCGACATACAGCGAGGCGCCCATGACCAGCTCGCTGGCCGACAGGCCGGTACAGCGCTCAAGGCCGAGGTCGCTTATGCGCAGGCCGGTGAGGACGCCGCCTTGGAGGGCCACAAACAAGTTCGACGGTTTCAGATTGCCGTGCACGAAGCCGTGAAAGCGTGACGCGTAGGCCAAACCCTTGATGGCGCGTACGGCGATCTGGGCAGCGACTTCCCAGCCGAGCACGCCGTCGGTGAACTGCGCCGCGGTACGCCCGGGCGCGAGATCGCAGACCAGCCACGCGAAGTGGCCGGAGGCGAACACCTCATAGACGGTGACGAGGTATTCATGACGGAGTTTTTTCAAACGCTCCGCGTCGTGCAACACGGCTTCGGCCAGCGCGCTGGTGGCGCCCTCGAGAGGAATCGCTTTCATGGCAAAGCGGGTGCCACTGCGGCCGGCGCTATAGACCAGGGTCTGCGCCCCGCGCCCGAGGAGAGCCTCAATACGATACCCCCTTACTTCGGTGCCTTCAATGCCACGACGCAGGGGATCAGCAAATAATGTATCATCGTGATTCAGCACGGCAGTAGGGCCATGCTACAGGAATTCTACTTTGAAGCTATGCCTGGCCGGAAGCGACTGATTTCATATTATCTAATTGCGAGTCAGTTTGAATGCCAGATGGCGTCGCCAAGTGGGCGCCGTCACTACCAGGCTGCCGCCGGCATGCGCCAGCGTCTGGCGGGTGAGTTCGCGTCCGCGGTCGGCGTCCCACCAGGCGAGGGTCATGCTGCCGGCAGCGATCTGCTCGCCGATGGTGACTTTGGTCTCAACATGCGCCGGACTCTCAATGCCGCGGTCCTGCCACGGTAAATCGAGTAGATAGCCGAGCACATGTCCCGGACGGGTCCAGGCGCGGGCCCATACCGCCGACTCGCCGGTGCCCAGCTCCACCGACGAGCCCTTAACGTCGCGCAGGTCCTCATCGGCGATGAAGCGGCGGATGGCGCCATAGGGCGCGAAGCGTTGGTCTTGATCGA
>JAYVTR010000058.1:0-25264 GCA_043788625.1 Planctomycetota bacterium | reverse complement strand
CAGCAGATGCGGATGCTGCAATGGCCCGGTCATGCGCGTGTAGGGTTCGACCGTTTCGAAATAGCCGGGCTGGGCCAACAATGCCGGCGCCAGCACCAGGGCGCGATAGACCTTACCGGTGGCGACTTCGCGCACACGCATGCGCCGGCCCTGGGCATTCTCGTCCAGTAGGTTTACGACCGTGAAACCCTCAAGTGGAAACTCTCCTGCCGGCACAATGTAGCCGTTGCGTGATTGCTGGCCAGAAGCCGGCCGCAAGGCGTGCGCGCCACCACTGCTGGCACCAGGCTCTTCATTGGCGCGGTATTCGTCATCGTTGGTCGGCAGCGGACGGGGCTGGGAATGGATGCCGGTGATCGGTCGCGGGGCATGCTGCGGCAAGCCGGTCTGACCGCGCTCGGGATCGGTGACCTGCACCTGCGTCTGGCATACACCGCAGGTATAGATCTCACCAACAACCGCGCTCGGCACCTCGAGCATGCTCTGGCAGCGGAAACATGTGATCAGCCAACTGGTAGGCGCCACCGGCAAGGGCGTCACCGGGCTTTCGTTGGCGACGATGACTGGCAGATCGGTTTGCGCCAAGGTATCGAGAAGCTGGCGAACCAGGGCTTCGCAGGTTTCCGAGACGCCTTCACCGGTGATTGCCACCGCACCAAAACTCGGCCAGCCACGCACGTTCATCAATGGCTGCAATTGTTCGGGCGCCACGGCGGTGGGAAGATCTTGCTTGTTATACTGCAGGACGATCGGCAGGTCCTCAGGCAGATGGTGGTGACGCAGATTGTTCAACATCTCATTCATCGCATCGATATTTTCATCGAGCGCTTCGCGCCGCGAGTCAGCGACAAAGACAACCGCATCGGCACCCGTCAAAATCTGCCTTCTGGTGCCGGCGTAGTATGATTGCCCGGGCACGGTATAAAAATCGAGGCGTATGGCATAGCCTTGGACGGTGCCCAATTCCGTAGCCAGGAAATCGAACTGTAGCGTGCGCTCGGAATGCGTGTCGACACTGATCAGCTCGCTCGCTCGGCCAGCCGGTGCGCGAGCGTTTAAGAATTGGAGGTTGGAAGTTTTTCCAGCCAGGCCTGGGCCGTAGTAAACGACCTTAAGAATGATTTCCTGACGGGCTGGATTGTAGCGCATAAAAAACGAATCAGACCTGAGAGGAAGCTACACCCGCGGCAGCGGGCGGAACGGCAGTTGGCCGGAAGGACAACAGCACCAACAAGGCAAAACCCAGGCAGATACCCGAGTCGGCTAGATTGAACGTCGGCCACGGATGAAATGGAGCAAAACCCAGATCGACATGAATGAAATCGCGCACCCCAGGCAATGATCCGGCCGCCATGCCGATACGGTCAACGGCGTTGCCCGCAGCGCCGCCCAGAATCAGGCCGAAGGCGAGATTTTCGACCGCGCCCACCCGACGGTACTGTTTCCACCATACCCACGTAAGCAGTGGCATCAGCACCACAGTCACACCGACTACCAACCAGGGATACGTCGCAAACAGACTCCACGCGACGCCTTGGTTATACGCCAGACTGATCCACGAAATGTCCTCGACGGCTGCCGGGTAAGCAAACATGAGGGACTTAGACAATAGATCAGCGGTGAGGGTCAACAGAGCGGCCGGCACAAACCAGCGCTGCCAACGCGAAAAACCACCCAATCCTAAAGCGGAGCCAGGAACTGATCCAGGAACTGATCCAGGAACTGAAGAGTGAGCCCCTGGTGCGGTGCAATCAGAGACGTCAGCCATAAGCGAGTGAGATTCCATATCGGCCGGTAAATTCCAGACTAGAGTTACCCTAGGGCCAATACCATTAAGTGTAAATGGACGTTTCTGCGGGCGATTGCATCCCGTGTGCATATGCAAAGCTAGTGATCCACAGCTGCCAGCCCGGAATTCATCTCGGAAACACCATGTCTGCACCGTCCTCACAACCACAATCGTACTTGGTCCATAATTACAATCGGTCGGCCATACGTTTTGTGCGTGGGCAGGGGTGCTATTTATACGATAAGGATGGCCGCGCCTACCTCGACGCCTTCGCCGGGGTTGCCGTCAGCGCTCTCGGCTATGCCCATCCGCAGTTGATCGAGGCGCTGTGTAAACAGGTCGCGGCGATTACACATGTATCAAATTATTATACGATTAACGAACAGGAAGAACTTGCCCAGGCACTCGTCGAGGGTTCCTTTCCCGGCAAAGTGATGTTCTGCAATTCCGGCACCGAGGCCAACGAAGCCGCTCTAAAACTTGTACGGTTGTGGGGCAACCGGGTGCACGGTGGGCGCAAGCAACGGCTGATCGCCTTCAACGGCAGCTTCCATGGGCGGACGCTGGGCTCGCTGGCCCTTACCGCCAACCCCAAATACCGCGAGCCGTTTGCCCCCCTGGCGCCAGTCGAATTCCTGCCTTTTGGCGATGTAGCGGCCTTAACTGCCGCCTTCGCTGACAGCAAGGGTGAAGTCGCCGGTGTCTTCATCGAGCCGATCCAAGGCGAAGGCGGCGTCATCCCCGCGCCGCCGGGATTCCTCAAGGCCCTGCGTTGGCTCTGTGATCAGCACGAGGCGCTCTTGGTCGTCGACGAGGTGCAAACCGGCATGGGCCGGACCGGCGACAACTTCGCCTACCAACATGAGGGCATCGCCCCTGACATCATGAGCCTCGCCAAAGGCCTCGGTGGTGGCGTACCGATCGGCGCCATCGTTTGCAATGCCAAGGCCGATCTGTTCAGGCCTGGCCTGCATGGCACGACTTTCGGCGGCAATCCCTTAGCCTGTGCGGCTGGCATCGTCGTCGCACGGGAAGTCCTGACGCCGGCGATGAATGTCCACGTCGCCGCCATGGGTGCTCGGCTGCATGCCGGCTTAGCACACATCTTCGGTTCCGCTGCCCTGCACATCCGCGGCCGTGGCCTGCTGTGCGGCGTGCAACTGCCCGAGGACCCGGCGACGTGGCTGATCGCGGCCGCCCGCGAGCAGGGCCTGATCGTCGGCCCCAGCGGCAATAACACCCTGCGTTTGGCGCCGCCACTGATCATCACCGCCAGCGAAATCGACGAATTGCTCAGCAAGCTGCAGCGCGCTTGGAAGCGTGCATGAGTGAACGGCCGGCCTATCTGATCTTCGACATCGAAACCGTGGTCGATGGCCGGCTGGTTCAGCGCATCCGCTTTCCCGATGAGCCGCAGCTGACGCCAGCGCAAGCAGTGGCCAAGGAACGCGCCCGCCTGCTGGAAAGTTCGTCGGGCAAATCCGATTTCGTCGCCCATACTTTTCATGTGCCGGTGTCGGTGGCCATCGCCAAGGTCGGTGGCGATTTTTCCCTGCAGGAAGTGCGCACGCTCGACCGGCCCAAATTCCGCCCGCAAGTCATCACCCGCCAGTTTTGGAAAGGTTGGCTGGGTTACGACAAGCCGACCCTGGTGACTTTCAATGGCCGCTTCTTCGACCTGCCGGTGCTGGAGATGGCCGCTTATCGTTATGGCATCGCCGTGCCGGCGTGGTTCAACGCCGTCGGCGGTCAATACCAGCAGCCGCGCAACCGCTTCAATACCCAGGCGCATCTCGACCTGCAGGATTTCCTCGGCAACCAGGGCGCCACCAGCATCAACGGCGGGCTTAACCTGGTGTCGCGCCTGGTCGGTGGCGCCGGCAAGATGGGTACCAAGGGCGATATGGTGCAAGAGCTGTGGGAGCGCGGCGAGCGCGAGCGCATCGATGACTACTGCATGTGCGATGCCCTCGACACCTACCTGGTCTTCCTGCGCACGCGGGTGCTCACCGGTCAGCTGTCCCTAGCTGATGAACGGCAGCTGGTGAAAGACGCCAGACGGTGGATCACTGATGCCGCCACGTACAATCTGGCTCTCGCCCAATACGCCAACCACCTCGCTGACTGGACCCCCCCTGGCGAAGATGAAGACGCGTTCTTCGAACCTCATCAAGAGGCAACGGAATAAGTTACCCTGATGTCACCTGCGCTGGCCGAAAAACTCGCCAACCTGCCCAACAAGCCTGGCTGCTACTTGTATAAGGATGCCGAGGCCCGCGTCATCTACGTCGGCAAGGCCAAGAACCTGCGCAAGCGCGTCTCCACCTATTTCCAAGACAAGGCCGGTCATCCGTCGCGCACCCTGCGCCTGGTAACAGAAGTCGTCGACCTCGAACTCATCGAAACCGACAGCGAAGTCGAAGCCCTGCTGGTTGAAAACAGCCTGATCAAGGATCTGCAGCCGCGTTTCAACGTGAAGCTGAAAGATGACAAAAGCTTTCCGCTGATTGCTATTTCTCGTGAGGAATTCCCCAAGGTTTTCTGCACCCGTGATGCGGCGACAGAGAATGTCGACTTCATCGGGCCTTTTACCTCGGCCACCGAGCTCTACCGCGCCTTCCATTTCCTGCAGCGGGTGTTCCGCTTTCGCGTCTGCGATCTGGACATCCGCGATGCGGATCCCGTACGGCGTACTTTCACCCCCTGTCTCAACTGGCATATCAAACGCTGCTCGGCGCCGTGTACGTTAAAGATAAACAAATCAGATTACCTTGATGATGTGCGGGCGCTGCGGGCTTTTCTATCTGGCCGCGGCAAGGCCGAAGTGGTGGCTGCGCTGACCGCGCGCATGAAGGAAAATGCCGCCGTGCTGCGCTTCGAAGATGCCGCCCGCTGTCGTGATCAGCTGACCGCTCTCGACCGCCTCAAGCAACGCGGCAACTTGAAAGATTACGACGAACCGGATGCACCGGTGATCGACCTGCACTCGGGGATGCTCTCGTTGCAGCAGCACCTCGGCTTGGCCACCGTACCGAAAGTTATCGAAGGTTTTGACATCGCCCACCTCATGGGCACGCACGTGGTCGCAGCGCTGGTGCAGTTCGTTTCGGGCGTACCCAACAAGGACGGCTACCGGCGCTTCAAAGTGCAGGGCGAAGACGGCAATCCCGGCAACGATGATTTCGCCGCCATGCGCGAAGTGGTCGGCCGCCGCTATCGCCGGCTGCGCGATGAAGGCGTGGCGCTGCCCGATGTGGTGATGATCGATGGCGGGCACGGCCAAGTCAAAATGGCCATGGAAGCCCTGCGCGAAGCTGGCGTGGTCTTGCCGTGCGTGGTTGGCCTGGCCAAGGCCGAGGAAACCATCATCCGTCCAAGCGGTGAAGAACTCCGCCTCAGCCGGCGGGACCCCGGCCTCAAACTGTTGCAGTATGTTCGAGACGAGGCCCACCGCTTTTGCCGGCGTTATCTGCACCTGCTGAAGGGCAAAGAGATCATCCCCGCAAAACTGAAGACGCTTAAGCGGAAGCGGTCCGCCCTCCTCGATACGCCTGTGGTGACACCCCCATCCACTGACGGAACTGCGCACTGAATTCGTACGGACTGGCATAGCCCAACTGGCTGGCGATGACGGTGATCTGATCGCGACTCGATTCCAGCAGCACGCAGGCCCGTTCGATGCGCCGACGGATACGGTATTGCCCGGGCGATTGCCCCATACGGCGGGTGAAATCCTTGCGGAAACGCTCGTAATCCAGGCCTTCACGGCGACAGAAACCACGCAGATCAATTCGCCCGTCGACGACATTCGCCAGCAGGCGGCAGGCGCCATCGATGACATCGCCGGCGGCCAAGGTCGCCGGCACGGTGGCGGCGCGCAGGGCCTCAACCACCAACCCCTGGCTGCGCACGCACAGCGCGGGCAATTCACGTTCACCAGCAACTTCCAAATCAGTTAACAAGGTGGTGAAACGCGCTATGCGCGCTGGCTGCAAGCCCCAATGCCACACCGCAGGCTCGGGCGGCAGCAGGCGCATGCGATCGAGCACTTGCCATAAGCCGATCCCTAGATCCACGAATGCCTCGCACCAGCCACTGGTAGGATCGAGGAGCGTCGTCTGCCGGCGCCCGGGGATGCGTTGAAAGCAATCGCCGGGCCCCAGCGCAAACTGACGGCCATGCGCATCGCGGTAACTCCCGCGCCCACGCAGCACATAGACCAATGACCAGGTGGGAGCCATGGCATCAATCTGATCGCGAGCGACGCCCGACTTATCCATCACCCCCACGCCAATACGGTCGGTGGCCGAGGTCACCCCCAATACCCGATGAACCACTTTCGGCGGCGGTAAAAGATGGTTGTCCATTTTCCACATTCCATTGACCAAATAGCGTATGGAAAGCATGATTTTTTAGGCAATGGTATATCCACTTACCGGAGATCTCATGGCCCGTTCTGCCTCAAAACCCATCGCTGCACTTATTCCTGCCCGCGCTGCGCTGACCGCACGCGAGTCTCTGGTGCCGTGGATGCAGCCCGATCTCACCGGCATCAACCGCCTGCAGGGACGCGCCACGTTGGCCCCCTATGCCAGCGCCGCCGATGCCCTCGCCGGACGTGCAGCACGGCAGATCAGCCTTGACGGGGCCTGGAAATTCAAGGTCGTCGAGCAGGTCGAACTGACTCCCGCCGATTTTCCCACCGCCGACACCAAGGGTTGGGGCGACATCCAGGTGCCTGGTAACTGGACCATGCAGGGCTATGGCCTGCCACACTACACCAATGTGCGTATGCCGTTTGCGCCATGTGTGCCGCCGACCGTGCCGTTGGCCAATCCGACCGGCCTCTACCGCACCACCTTCACCGTGCCGACAAACTGGAAGGGCAAGCGCCTGGTACTGCAGTTCGGTGGCGTGGAGACCTGCTTCAGCGTGTGGGTCAACGGCGTCGCCGTCGGTCTCGGCAAGGATTCGCGTCTGCCCAGCGAGTTTGAGGTCAGTGACCTCGCCAAGCCGGGCCTCAACACCCTCGCCGTGCAGGTCATCAAATGGGCGGATTCGTCGTACCTCGAAGACCAGGACCACTGGCGCCAGGCCGGCATCCATCGTTCGGTGACGCTTTTCGCCACTGAGACTAGTTGGATCCAGGATGTGTTCGCACGCGGTGGCTATCAGCATACCAGCGGCGCCGGCACCCTCGACGTCACCGTACGTGGGGCCGGGATACCCGCCAAGGGCTGGAAGACGCGCGTCCAATTGCACGATGCACGCGGCAAGGCGATGCTGAAAAAGCCGCTGGAAGCCGAGCTGCCCTTCAACTTGTATTCCCACACCGCGCAGGTCGAAGGGGTGGCTACTGTGCACGTCGAGCTACCCGCCGTGTCGCCGTGGAGCGGCGAGACGCCAACCCTGTATACCGTCGTCGTCAGCCTGCTCGATGCCGCCGGCAAGGAGGTCGAAGCGACGCACACGCGCATCGGTTTCCGCAGCATCGAGATCGTTGATCGTGAGCTGCGCATCAACGGCAAGATGATCTATATCCGTGGCGCCAACCGCCACGACCACCACGACCGTACCGGCAAGACCATCGATCGCGCGACCATGGAACGCGACATCCAGGTGCTCAAGGAATTCAACTTCAACGCCGTGCGCTGTTCGCACTATCCCAATGATCCGCTGTGGCTCGACCTCTGCGACGAACACGGCCTGTACGTGCTCGATGAAACCGATCTCGAAACCCACCACCATTACAACACGCTGACCAACGACCCGCGCTTCGCCCTCGCCTTCCTCGACCGCGCCATGCGCATGGTGCTACGCGATCGCAACCACGCCTGCATCTTCGGCTGGTCGCTGGGCAACGAGTCCGGCTATGGGCCCAATCACGATGCCATGGCGGGATGGATCCGTCACGCTGATCCGACGCGCATCGTGCACTATGAAGGCGCCATCTGCCGGGCCAATTCGACCTGGGAAAAAGGCCATGCCGCCACCGATCTGATCTGCCCGATGTACCCTTCGATTGCCGACATCGTCAAGCACGCCTGCGAGTCGAAGGATCCGCGGCCGTTGATCATGTGCGAATACAACCACGCCATGGGCAATTCACTCGGCAGCATCTGCGACTACTGGGCGGCCATCGAAGCCCACCATGGCCTCCAGGGTGGCTTCATCTGGGAAATGCTCGACCACGGGGTGGCGGCGGTGCGCCGCAATGGCGTAAATGCGGTGGTGAAACCCGGCGAAGAACGTGAGTTCTGGGCCTATGGCGGCGACTTCGGTGACACCCCGAATGACGTGAATTTCTGCTGCGACGGCCTGGTATGGCCAGACCGCACGCCACATCCGGCGATGTGGGAATGCAAGAAACTGTTCCAGCCGATCCGCGTCAGCGCCGCCAACGCCGCCAACCGCGAAGTCACCGTCACCAGCTGGTATGATTTCATCGACACCGGCCATCTCGCCGGCACCTGGGAGCTCACCGTCGACGGTCGCAGCGTGCAACGCGGCGAGCTGCCCAAGCTAGTCCTCAAGCCGGGCGAATCGCGGACCATCCAAGTGCCATACAGCTTACCGCAGACCCAGGCCGGCGAGGAATTGCACCTGCATGTACGCTTCCGCGATACGCGCGGCTCGGCCCTGTTGAAGAAAGGCCATGAAGTGGCGTGGAATCAGCTGGCTGTGCCGGCCGGAACGTTGACGCCGGCGCGTATCGCCATCCCGCGCATCACCCCAGCGGCTCTCCGCGATGGCAAGCGCGAGCTGGTGATCAGCGGTGGAAACTTCGAAATCGTGATCGCCAGGGACAGCGGTCGGGTGACGGCATGGCGGGTCGGCGGCGCCGATCTGCTGGTTACTGGCCCGCAGCTCACCGTCTGGCGGGCGCCTACCGACAATGATGGCATCAAGGCGAAGGACATGATCGTCGGCAAGACCGGGGATTGGCTCAAACCAGTATCACGTTGGATGAATGCCGGACTGCATGCCCTCCATCACGCCCCGGTTAAAGTGCATGCCAACCTGCAAGCCGATGGCTCGGTAAGCGTCAGTTCACTGCACGTGAGCTGGGGCAGCCAACGGAAGCAGATCATCACCGATCAACGCCAGCTGGTGATCGGCAACGAAGGCAGCCTGTCCTTTGCACATCGGTTTTCAGTCGCCAAGGGTCTGCCTGACCTGCCACGCCTGGGTGTCGAATTCGAACTCCCTGAAGGCTTCTCAGCTATGGAATTCCTCGGGCATGGGCCGCATGAGACCTACAACGACCGCTTACAGGGCGCCGCGGTCGGACGTTTTTCAACCACGGTAGCGGCCCGTTATGTGCCCTACATCATGCCGCAGGAACACGGCAACATTGCCGGCCTCCGCTGGCTGGCGCTGCGTGACAGCAAAGGCCGCGGGGTGCTCGCCAGCATCCACGGCGCGGCTGAAGGCAAGGCCACTCATTACAGCGATGCTGAGCAGACCAAGGCCTTCCATACCACCGACCTCACACCGTCGGCGACGACCCTGGTCTATCTCGACGTGCGTCAACGTGGCCTGGGTGGCGCCAGTTGCGGCCCCGACACCTTGGAACAGTACCGCATCCATGCCGGGCAGGACTATCAGCTGGGTTACTGCCTGCGGCCGCTGGCCAAGGCGGATGACGCCGGCCTCGTTCATCGGCGGGCCTGAACCTAGTGGTCGATTCCGGCAGGGCGGACCACTCGCTCGCGTTCGAGATCACATCGCGGGCGAGTCGCCCGCGCCCCCAGCGGACCCGAGGGATCCAGGGAGCCGACAGGCTCCTAGCGATTGGCAGATCATCACCATCCGGCATGCTTGGGGGCATGCCGGATGGTGATGATCTGCTGCGCTGTTTGGCCGCCCTGCAACGTGCGCAGGCGACGTGGCTTGCCGACGTGGCGGCAGTGTGCGCCAGTAACGACATCGCCTTCACCGGGGTCTTCCGCCGCTGGCAAGAACAGCTCACTAGCACCAAGCTGCACCTGCACCGCAGCGAAAGCCGTTTGCTGCACTTCGTACTGACGCCGCAGATCCGCGATGAGCACAAGTCTCTACGCATACCTACCGACGATGATTACCTGGTAGCCAAGGCCTGGCAGCGCCGGCTTGAGACGTGGTTTCATGAAATCCATCTCAGCAGCACCTATCGACGCCTGGAAAGCCTGCGCGATCTCGACAATGAGCCGGTCAATGCCGACATCATCACCGATTTCGTCGTGCTGGCCGAGCTGGCCGAACAGACCGCGCCGATCTTGACGCGGATGGCCCAGGAACGCGACCTGCGCATCACCCAGGATCTGGCTTTCTATGGCGTCCTGGCGCCGTGGCGGGTGCGCGGCCTGCCGGCATTGTTCAGCGTTCTTGGTTGGCTCGGTGAAACCTTGGGTGACGAGGACGACTGGTAACGCTCTTCGCAAAGGCTTGGTTTTATCACGTTTGAATGGTAGCAGCGTGTCTGACGCACTGACCAAGCCCAGCGAATCCGCGCCCTACCGCAGGCGTCGGAGCGGTCAGGGTGGTGAGCATGTCCTACGAGATGAATCAGTTGCTCCAGATCTGTCTGGATCAAAACGCGTCCGATATCCACATCACCGTCGGACGCCCGCCGAGCTTCCGTATCAGCGGTAGCGTCAAGAGCTTAAAGAGCCCGGTCTTGACCCCCGAAGACACCGTCGCGTTGATGAAGCAAATCACTGGCGAACGTGGCCAGACCGAACTTGCCGAAGTCGGCTCGACTGACTTCGCCATCGGTTTCGAAGACAAGGGCCGCTTCCGCGTCAACGTCTTCAAGCAGAAGCAACGCGTGGCCATGGTGCTGCGCCTCATCCCTTCAAAAATCCTCACCATGGACGAGTTGGGCCTGCCGCCGCTGATCAAGGACATCGCCACTCGCCCACGTGGCCTGGTACTGGTCACCGGCCCGACCGGTTCGGGTAAATCGACGTCACTGGCGGCGATGATCGACTTCATCAACTCTGAAGAAGACGGCCACATCATCACCCTCGAAGATCCCATTGAGTTCACCCACAACCATAAGAAGTCGGTGGTCAATCAGCGTGAGATCCACGTCGATTGTCCGAGCTTCGAAGAGGGTCTGCGACGTGCGCTGCGTGAAGATCCGGATGTGATCCTGGTTGGTGAAATGCGTGACTTAGCGACGATTTCCGCAGCTATCAGCGCTGCCGAAACCGGACATCTGGTGTTCGGCACCCTGCATACCACCGGGGCCGCCCGAACCGTCGACCGTATCATTGACGTATTTCCCACCGACCAGCAGGAAATGGTGCGTACTCAGCTCGCCGGCAACCTGGTGGCGGTCATCTCGCAGGCTCTGGTGCCGAAAATTCCCAAAGGCCGCGTCGCCGCCTATGAGATTATGATCATGAATCCGGCGATTTCGAATCTGATCCGTGAGAACAAGAGCTTCCGCATCGATTCGACGATCCAGACCAGCGCCAACCAAGGCATGATCCTGCTCGACGACTCGCTCTACAAATTGTACACCGCCGGCACCATTAGTTACGACAACATGATGACCTTCTCTAAAGACGTGGGCTATTTAACGCGTAAAGTGCAAGAAGCCGGGACGGGGCCGAAATGAAGCCTGTCGGCGGCAGTTGCGCAACCTGCCGCCGACACCTTCGACCGCTTTCTCATAACAGACTCTAACCGAAAAAACTGTGCCATGATTAAATCCGGCGGTGTCGATCCCAAAGCCTTGTTGAAGCTCCTCTATGAATGGGAAGAAGTCGACAAGGACAGCGCGCAGAAAATTTTCGGCATGCACCGCACACAAAAGCTCGACATCGTCCAGGCATGTCTGGATGGCGGCATCCGTCAGGATGCGGTATTGGGCGCCTTAGCCCGTCTGCTGGGCATGGAGATGGTACAGCTTAGCGGCATGGTCATGCCGAAAGCCCTCATCGATAAGGTCAGCTCACGTACCGCTCGCAACTACCGTATCATTCCGGTGCGCCTCGATGGCAAAGCCCTGGTCGTCGCCACCAGCGACCCCGACAATCTGGCGGCCCTGGATGATCTGAAATTCGAGATCGGCGTTGAACAGGTCAAACCGGCCCTGGCTTCTGAAGAAGCCATCAATGCCGCCTTGGATCAGTACTATCCCGTTGCCGCCGTCGACGAAGCCGGTGACTTGGCACGCCAGCTTATGGAAGCCAAAGGCATGGAGGAAGTCATTGATGCTGATCAGGGCGGTGACGCCTTCAACATCGATATCGAAGCCCTTGCCAAAGAAAACCAGAACGACCCCGCTGCCATGGCCGAGTCGGCGCCGGTACGCAAACTGCTGAACCTGATCCTGCTGACCGGCGTCAAAGCCCAGGCGTCGGATATCCACTTCGAGCCGTTTGAAGAAACCTTCCGCGTGCGCAATCGCATCGACGGCGTGCTCTACGAAATGTTGCCGGTGCCGAAGAATCTGTCGGCGGCCCTGGTCGCACGTATCAAGGTCATGTCGCATCTCGACATCGCCGAACGGCGCATGCCGCAAGACGGCAAGATACCGATCCGGATCGGTGATCGCGAAGTCGATCTGCGCATTTCGACCTTGCCGACGATGTTTGGCGAGTCAGTGGTGATTCGTATTCTCGACCGCAAGGTGGTGAACCTGGATCTTGAGAAGATTGGTTTGCCGGAAGAACAGCTGGCCTATTTCAAAACCGTCATCGAACGGCCGAACGGCATCGTCATCGTCACCGGCCCCACCGGTTCGGGCAAGACCACGACCCTGTACTCGGCGCTGTCGGCGGTGAACTCTCCGGAAGTGAAGATCATCACCACCGAAGATCCGGTCGAATACGAAATCAACGGCCTGATCCAGGTACCGGTCGACGAAAACGTCGGCCGTTCATTCGCCGCCTGTTTGCGGGCGATTTTGCGCCAAGATCCCGACATCGTATTGGTCGGTGAGGCGCGCGACAAAGAAACCGCGCAGATTGCCATCCAAGCCTCGCTCACCGGTCACTTGGTATTCACCACATTACACACCAATGACGCACCGACGGCCATCTCGCGCTTGATCGACATGGGCTGTGAGCCGTTCTTGCTGGCTGCGACCTTGGAAACCATCTGTGCGCAGCGCCTGGTACGTACGATCTGCGTCAAATGCAAAACCGCCTACGAGCCCAACGAAGAGGAGCTGATGCAGCTCAACATCAAGACGCGTGACGTTGCCAACCAACGTTTTTATTACGGTAAAGGCTGTGAAAATTGCAAGAACACCGGCTATAAAGGGCGTACCGCGCTGTTCGAGCTGATGGATATCAACGACACCCTGCGCGAGATGATCATTAGCAAAGCGAGTGCCTCTGCTCTGCGGACGGTGGCCCAACGTGGTGGTATGCGCACCTTACGCGATGCTGGTATCCAGAAGATCTTCGCTGGGTTAACCACCATCGAAGAGGTGGTACGCGAAACCCTTGCGGTCGAAGACTAAGATCAGGATCATTCCACTATGGCCATCTTCAGCTACAAAGCCTTCGACAAACGCAGCAACAAGGAAGTCTCCGACTCCGTGGAAGCCGCCAGCCAGGTCGAAGCCATTGCTGCAATCAAAAAGCTGGGATTGTTGCCGATCGAAGTCCGTGAAGCCAAGAGCAAGACTGCCAAGGCCGCCGCTAATTTTCAGAAGGGCGCCGGCGGCAAGCAGATCAATATTCCGGGTTTTGGCAGCGGCATCAAACCCGCCGCCATCACTTTGTTCACGCGTCAGTTGTCGACGCTGCAGGACGCCGGTCTGCCAATCGTGCAGTCGTTGCAGATCTTGTCCGACATGCAGCGCCCCGGGCCGTTTAAAAAGATTCTCATGCAGGTCACTGAAGACGTACAGTCGGGTACCATGCTTTCGGACGCCATGGCCCGCCACCCCAAGATCTGGGACAAGCTCTACACCAATCTGGTTAAGGCCGGTGAAACCGCCGGCGCCTTGGATGCCATCTTGCGTCGCTTGGCCGAGTTTCGCGAGAAATCAGAAAAACTCAAAAAGAAGGTCATTGGCGCGCTGATCTATCCAACGGCGGTGATGACCATCGCTACCGGCATTCTCAGCTTCATCATGATCTGCATCGTACCGGCGTTTGAAAAGATCTTCCGCGAACTGGGCATCACCCTGCCCGGTCTCACCGAATTCCTCATCACCCTCAGCCGCTTCATGGCTGACTGGTGGTGGCTGGCCATCGGTGGCATCATCTTCGTCATCGTCGGCTTCAAGGCTGCGCGCAGAACCGAGGCCGGCGGTGCCATCGTCGATCGCCTGCAGCTGATGATGCCGGTGCTGGGCAACGTCATCAAAAAGGGCTCGGTGGCACGTTTCACCCGCACCCTCGGCACCTTGGTGACCTCGGGTGTGGGCTTCCTCGATGCCCTGGATATCACGCGCACAGCGACGCCCAATATCGTCGTGCAGAACGCCATCGCGGCAGTGCGCGATTCGGTGAAGGAAGGCGAGACCATCAATGAGCCTTTGCGCCGCAGCGGGATCTTCGACGACATCGTGGTCAACATGATCAAAGTCGGCGAAGAGACCGGCGAGCTGGACAAGATGCTGATCAAGATCGCCGACAACTACGACGAGGAAGTCGACTCGGCGGTTGCCGCCATGATGTCGCTGATGGAACCTGCTTTGATTGTGTTCATGGGCGGCGCGGTGGGCTTCATCGTCATCGCCCTGTTCATGCCGCTGATCAAGATCATCGAGACTCTGGGCCAGCAGCAGAATTAAAAGCCGGCAGCTGAATTAAAAGCCGGTAATCAGGATTGCGATGTCCCGCCGTGCGCACCACGGCGGGTTTTTTTTCAGTGCAGGGCCTGTTTAGCCAAGCGCTGCTGGCAGCTGCTGGTCAGCGCCGCCATCAAGGCCGCTACGCTGACCCCGTGTTGATCGAGACTGGTGCAAAAATCGCCATGCTTGCGCCCGCCGCGATAGTCAGGTTCACGGCTTGGAAAAGCCAGATAGCGCTCCATCAGCGGCACGGCGTCAGCCACCAGCATGACGCCCATGTATACCACCATGCGTGAGGTTTGCCGCAGGCTGGCGCCAAGGATCTTACGCCGCGCCTCAGGGTTATTACCGGTCGGACTTGCCATGGTCAGATCTCCATAGCCGCGGCACTGCGGCACTTGGTCAGCCACCGCCGCCACCCCGGGTATCAAGGCATCATTCATCATGCCGAAATAGCAGCTGGTGCCGACCTGGGTGTGACGCAAGCGCGCACAGATGACCACCATGCCCGGAGCTAGTACCACCGTACCGCCGCCGGCAACGCGACGGTGGAGGGGAATATGGTCAGCCTGACAAACAGCGATCTGGCATTCACGGGTGACATCCTGATGCCGACCAATAACCACCCGCACATCGTGCGGCTCGAAAATCCGTAACCATGGCAGCCTCGGATCGAGGACCGATTCGCCCAAGGGATCATCGGCACCGCCCCTATTGAGAGTGATGAAATCGGGTTGGGGCTCGATGAAACCGGTCGCGTCAGGCATATGGCATCGCTGGCACACAACCGCACAGCCGGGCATATACCGCCAGGGCACCTCGATGATGGGCGGTGTGATCTGCCAATCCCCCGACCACGGCCAGACGTGGCGCGCCACCCATGATCGGCCCGGCGGCAATGGGGTGGTTCAATTCAGCCCACGTTTGTGACTCAAGCTTGGCAATCGCCTGCGCATAGGCTTCGGCCACCTGCCCGCGGGCGACGTTCAGGCTGGTGAACCGGCGGATTTCGGCTTGATGCGCGGCAAAATCTAGGTCGAAGCCGGTGGTTGAAAAAACTCCGTGCATAAACCACCTCACCGTATGCGCGACATGCGCCACGTGGCCAGCTACCGAAAACATGCCCGGTTGCGGAGCAAACGCGGAATCGGCCTCGTTCAGTGTGGCAGTGGCACGATTGAAGAATTCCAGCTGCGCACGCAGGTGGTCGGCGAATGGATGATCAGCCATGATACCTCATTAAAAAAAACGCACCCCCGCTGCGCTGAGCGAAGGTGCGTTAGGACATCAACTTTTCAGCCGGCCTTTATCAGGCTCATGCCAGACTCATGCCAGACTCATGGCTAAAGCTCGGAAATCCGAGGGTTTAGGCATTCGTCGTCACGGCTTCGACCGCGGCATCCAAGCCGTCGATCTCACCGGGGGCAAGGATGCCCTTTTCGACCAGCAAGCTGAGCAGACGCTCATGCTTACGGCGAAGCTTGTCGAGCTGACCCTTATCGAAATGGCCATTGTCGTCAGAGACCGACGCATGGGCATTGCCGAAGCTACGAGGTGCGCGTGGAGCACGTTCGGGGCGATCCGAACGCTGATCGCGGTCACCGCGGTCGGCTTGTTCGAACGACGGACGTGGAGCACGTTCGCCAAAACGCGGACGGGGATTATCGCGCTCATCTGGGTCTTCCTGGTCGCCAAACTCGCCTTCGCCTTGTGGGCGTTCGACGCGTGGCTCTACCAAGGCAACCGAGACGGCTTTCATGCCCTTCTCGCCAACTTCCAGTTCATAGTTGACCTTCTCGCCTACCTGTAGGTAACGGAAGCCTTCCATGCTGATGTTGTTTTGGTGGACGAAAACATCTTCGCCGCCGTCTTCTGGGGCGACAAAGCCATACCCACGACGGCGATCAAAACGGACTACGGTACCGACTGCCACGGAGACACCTCACGGCTGCTGGTTAAGATGACACAATTACGAATGGACGGTTGGCCAAACGTCGGAACGGTCTCAGCAATTTGCAGGAGAATTTGCGTGGGAGAGTTGCGCGACATGCGACCAATCAGAATTCGGAACTAGTTCACCGGTGGAATGCGGAGCGAAACCGTCGCTCCGCCGATACGGCAGAGTATGGAGGGTACCTATCGAGCGCAAGTAGATGACCGAGACCCCGGGTGGACAAGCTCCCCCTGAGCCAAGAATGCGCCGATGCTCACTGCTAGCCGCCCGTGGACTGCCCGCCGGGCACCCGACGACATCATCGCCGAGCTCGAAAACGACCTGCGCATTTCCCGCCTGACCGCCACCCTGCTGGCGCTACGCGGGGTGCAAAACGCCGCCCAGGCCGAATCCTTTTCCGCTAAGCGGTTAGCTGATCTGCATAAGCCCGAACTGATGGCGGGCATGGCGGTGGCAGCCCAGCGCCTCGCCGATGCCATCAATCGCCGCGAACGCATCCTCATCCATGGCGATTACGACGTCGACGGCTCGACCTCGGCGTCGTTGCTGGCCTTGTTCGTCAATGCCTGTTCGCACCACGCCACGGCGTGGATCCCGCACCGCCGCATCGATGGCTATGGCCTGTCAGAGGCCAGCCTGCATGCGGTGCAGGAACACGACGCGCAATTGATGATCACCGTCGATTGCGGCATCGCCGACGGCGGCTGGGCCAAGCGCATCGAAAGTGAAACCGGCTGCCACGTCATCATCACCGATCATCACCTGGCGCAGCCGCAACTGCCGCAGTGCACGGCGGTGTGCAATCCCAACCAACCCGGTTGCCCGTATCCCGACAAGGGGCTGGCCGGCGTCGGCGTAGCGTGGAAGTTGGCGTGGGCGACGGCCAAGGTGCTGTGCCAGTCCGACAAGCTGACGCCGCGGCTGCGCGATTACCTGCTGGATGCTTTGGCCCTGGTGGCGGTGGGCACGGTCGCCGACTGTGCGGCGCTCATTGGCGAAAACCGCATCCTCGTGCACCACGGGCTAAACGCCCTCAAGCGCACCGCCAATCCCGGCCTGCGCGCCCTGCTCGACCATACGCGCCTGGGCGATGACCTGACCGCCGGTGATATCGGTTGGAAGATCGGCCCCCTGTTGAACGCCGCCGGCCGGGTCGGCACGGCGATGGCCAATATCCGTCTGCTCACCGCCGTGTCGGCCCCCCAGGCGCACGAGGCACTCAAGGGCATCATCGCCGAAAACGATGAGCGCCGGCGCCTGACGCAGATCCTCACCACCGACTTGATAGCCGAGGCTGAAGCAAATCCGCTGTATAAGACGCGCGCTTCGCTGGTCTTCGCCGGCGAAGGCTGGCATCAGGGAGTGGTCGGCATTGTCGCCAGCCGTTTGGTTGAAGCCTTCGGTAAACCGGCCTGCGTGATCGCCCTCGATGCGGCCCAGGCCGCCACCTCCGACAGCCCAGCGCGGCCGTCGATGGGCAAGGGCAGCCTGCGCTCGATTCCGCAGGTGCACCTCGGCGACGCCATCGATTCGTGCCGGGCTTTCATCATCAAGGGCGGCGGGCATGCGATGGCCGCCGGTCTGTCGATCACCGGCGCCCAGGTGCCGGCATTCATCGAGGCTTTCGAACGCCATGTCGCCAACCGTGTGCCAGTGGGCAGCCTGACGCAGCAGACCGAGTTCGATGGCGAAGCCGCGGTCGCTGAACTCGACGTGGAATTCTTCACCTACCTTGACCAACTGGCGCCCTTCGGCATCGCTAATCCCGAGCCGATCATCCGTCTGCAGCATGCCTCGTTCATCAGCAAGCCGCGCTTGTTCGGCAAGGAAGGCGAGCACCTCAAAGGTGCTCTCACCGATCCCGGCGGCGGCATGCGTGAACTGCTAGCGTGGCGCGCTGCCAAGCATGCGACTACATTCACATCCGCAGGCAGCACCTTCGATCTGCTGGTGCGCCCACAGGCCGCCCGCTGGCGCGGCGAACTGCAGCCGCGTCTGGTGTTCGTCGACGGCAAGAGCTACTGACGGGCGGCCCATGGCACGCGACCTGCTGGCCCTCAATCCACTGCTGAAACGCGCCGCATGGCGGCTGGGACGGGTGCTGTCGCGTGATCTGACCGCCAACGGGGTGAGCTTGCTGGGGCGGCTGGTGGCGCAGGCGATGTGGTGGTGCGACGCACGTGGCCGACGCACCGTCGCCGCCAATCTCGCCCCGCTGGTTCCCGACCGCGAAGCGCGCCAGCGCGCTGTCCGCCACTGCTACATCGCCTGCGCCGATCACCTGGCGCACATGCTGCGCCTGGACCGCGTCGCCCGCAAACCGCGCGCCGTGCAGCTGTGCGATCCGTGGGGCGTCTTCGCCAAGGCCGCCGACACCGATGGCATCCGCGGCCCCCTCATCCTCGCCACCTTGCACCAGGACTGGACGCGCATCCTCGCCGCCCTGCACGCGCATGGCCTGGTTGCCGACCTGGCGGTGATCGCCTTGCCCTCGGGCGATACCTGGGCGGATGCCGAATTGACGTTCCTGCACCAGTGCCTGAATGCGACGGTGCTGCCGTGGGCCAACGCGCCGCGCCTGGCCTTGCAGCATCTGCGGCGCGGCGGCGTTGTTGGCCTGCTAGCAGACCGCGATTATGCCGGTGATGGCTTGACGATGCGCCTCGGTGGCCGCACCTGGCACATGCCCACCGGGCCGGCCAAGCTAGCCCTGCACACAGGAGCGCCATTGGTGCCGTTCGTATGGATCCGCCAGACCTTGCTGGTGGGCCAGCCAATCCTGGTACGCAACCCTGCTGAAGTGATCAGCGCCACCTACGCCGTGGCGCGTTTTCAACTGCGCGTGCTGGCAGCCAATCCCGCACGCTGGGTGGCTTTTCATCGGTTGTGGACTGAATCAGTGAAGTGACGCCGGAGACCGGAGGTCACCTCCGGTCTTGAAGCTCATCAGCTGCCCTCTACGCCGCTGGCAGATCTGGCGGCTTCGTCTCACGGATGACTTCACTCAGCGAACCGCGGATGGGAATCAATGCATCGAGGCGGATACGGCTGAGGATCCGGCGAGATAATTCACTGATGTGAATAAGATGCAGTGTCCCCTTACTGCGGCGGACGTCGCGGGCCAAGCAGGTGAACGAGCCGAAGGCGATGCTGGGCAGCTCTGGCACGCATTCGCAATCGAAGACCAGCTGGGTTTGTCCTTGATCGATGTAGGTACGCAAAATGAAATTGCGTAGATCCATCCAATCATTCTGGTCGAGACTTTCGGGAATGGTGATCACCGTGAAACCATCCTCTTGGCGACTAACAAGCGGTTTCATTTACGGGATCCATTCTCTGAACGTACGACGACGCTATTGGTCGCCTTCTCTACCGCCGAAAGGATCCTTTCGGCATTGAATGGTTTGACGATGAAATCAGAAACCCCAAGGCGCATGGCCGCGAGCATGGCATCACGCTGATCAACCGCAGTGACCATGATGACCTTGGCCTGCGGATCGATTTTGCGGATGCCCGCCAAAGCAGCCAAGCCATCGGCATTGGGCATGACGATGTCAAGGGTGGTGAGATCGGGCCGCAGTTCCCGAAAACGCTCGATGGCAATGTTGCCATCACTGGCCTCCCCGCAGATTTCAAAGCCCAGCGGTTCGAGAGCATCACGGATCAGCTTGCGCATGAACATGGCGTCGTCGACGATCAAAATACGAGTCATGATGCATCCCCCTGTTGGTCAGCCACGGTGATGGCCGCCTCGATGCCGAGATCGCGCAACACCGCTAAGGCATCCGGATCGCCGTCGATAGTCAGTCGACCACGGTCTTGGCGCACACTGGCAGCCGTGCGCAGTAGGTAGGCTAGGAATGATTGCGAAGCGAGCACCGTGCCCGGACCAAACGTCACCTTGATTTCACGTTTGCCATGCCGTACCGCCGCGCGGATGCGCGCTGCGATGCCTTCGGCACGCGCCTGATCTAGGATTCCGTCGGTGGTGATGGTGAGTGAGTTGGTGCTCATGACAGCTTTCGATAGGATCTGGACGTCACAGGACGATCTCCGCTTGACCGAATGGTTCGATGGCAAGGCGCAATGATTCAGGATTGAATTCCGCACGACGGCCGAGATTGCCGCCCACATGTTGGGCGAGGATGGGAATCCCCGCCGTAGCCAGGGCTGCCGTCACCGATTCAATATTACTAGCACCGATATCGCGATGATAGGACGGTGAATAATCAAACATGCGTGCGCCACCAGCAATTTTAGCGCGCAGGCGGCTGCGATTCGCGCCGTGCGTCAGCAGCCCTTCAATCAGGCAGAGCACGGCATGGTTACCATACTTGCCGGGCAAGGGTCCACGCTCCTTCCCTTGCGAATCCGGCAACAGCACATGCGCCATACCCATGAGGTGCACTTCTGGGTCGTAGATGACGAGGCCGATGCAACTGCCGAGTACAGTCTGCAAGCGATGCGGAGGGTGTGTCAGATGCACCTGGCCGATCAAAACCTTGATCTCTTTGACAGGTTTCTCATCACTATTGGGCATGAGTGAGCCCTTGCTGCACGACGGCCATGGCCGACGGCAAGGGCAGAAATATCAAGCGCAACCGCGGCCCGGGCGCCATGCATTCCAAGCTCACGGTGACGACCACCGCTTCGTCCGCTTCGTCGGCAAATTCTAAGAGAATGCCGCCCCATACCGCACTGCTATGGTCGATCACCACCGAAGGTGCAAACGGGATGGCGCGCAGACCGAGGTTGCTGGCGAGGCTGTTCATCATGGCCGAGAAGAGGACGTTAGCGGTTTCCTGCAGCATTGAGCGTTCCATCTCACCGATCTCGAGTGCGCGCTCACCTGGAGGCAGGTTGCCGCCAAGGCATCGCACCAAGGAGGTCGCATCTGCGTAGCCGATCTGCATGGCAGTGATGCCAGGCAGCTCGCCTTCTACCCGCGATAAAAGCGTGACCGTGGCCCCTATCTCATCGATGTCGCCGGCAATTTCCGGAATACGTTCGATGCCGACAATGTCGACGGTGCTAGCGGTAATGCGTACTTCACACTGCACCCACTTGCACAGCATTGCGCCGACATTCTCGGCTGCCCGTCCGGCGAGGATGGCAAATTCATCGAGGATCTGTGGGGGAAACATATCAACCTCCTGCCCGACGAGCGAGACCATGCTGAGAACGGATCAATTCTTGAACGCCATGCAGATCGAGGATCAGCGCAACCCCGCCATCGCCCAGCACGGTGGCCCCACTGAGGCCGCGCACGGTGGCGAAATCCGGGGGAAGCGGTTTCACGACGATTTCTTCATCGCCTATCACCTGATCAACAGCGATGGCTAAGGTCTCGCCACCACCTTTTGTGATCACCGCCCGCACCGTATCGGTCGGGCCGGTAAGCGCTGAGACACCCAGGACCTTCTGCAGATCGAGCAAGGTGATGACCTGCTCACGCAGGAAGATCACCCGCCCTTTGCCTTCAATGGAGCGTACTTCCTGGCGGTTTATCTCGACGATTTCACGGACGCTGTCGAGCGGGAAGGCGAATCGAGCATCGCCGATGCGTACCAGCAGTGAATCAATCATCGCCAAGGTCAGCGGCAAAGAGATAGTGAAACAGGCGCCACGACCGGGATCCGAGGTGATGTCGACCTTGCCTTTCAAGGCAGCGATCTTGCTCTTGACGATGTCCATGCCCACGCCACGTCCGGAAATGCTGGTCACCGCTGCCGCCGTCGAAAATCCCGGTAGGAAGATGAACTGGTAGACTTCGGCTGCCGACAAGCGCATGGCGGCTTCGGCAGTGACAAGACCGCGTTCGATGGCCTTCGCGCGGATGCGTTCCATCACCAGACCACGGCCATCATCGCGCACGCGGATGCAGATCATGCCGCCTTGGTGAAAGGCTTCGAGATGAATCGTACCGCCGCGTGGCTTGCCGGCTGCCTGACGTTCATCAGCTGATTCAAGGCCGTGATCGACTCCATTACGGATGAGATGCGTCAACGGATCACCAATCTCATCGATCAGTTTTTTATCGAGCTCGGTGGCTTCTCCGCTCAATATCAGCTTGGCTTCGCGGCCATTCTCCTTGCATAGGTCACGCACCAGGCGGTGGAAGCGCTGGAACAGCGGACCGATCGGTACCATGCGCGCTTGCATGACGCTGTTCTGCATGGCGCTGGTATGGCGATGCAGGTCAAGTGTGGTGTCACGGGTGTGCCGCACTTCATCTTGCGCCCGACGCAATGAAGCCACGCCATTGGCCAATCTGCCACCCCCTACTCCACCGCCATTTGCAATGAGCTGTTCCAGACTTCGCAGATCGACCCCATCCAGCAGATGCATCAGAGTCTCTACCTGCTGCGCCAAACGTGCCTTGGTGATCACCAACTCGCCGGCGGTATTCAGCAAATGATCCAGGCGAGCGGCATCGACACGTACCGTATCAACGGCCGACGCACCGGCCGCCCGTCCTTCGGAAGCAGCCACGGCGACGGCTGGTCGCTCGTCGGCGACCGCTAAAGGATCCATCGCCCAGTCTCGGACATAATCGCAGCTGATGGCCTCGACCAACTGTTTCAGCGGCTGGCTGGATGCGAACAATACGCACAGCGGCGGCACATCACGTAGACCACGTTCAAGTTCTTCAAGCGTTGGACGCGCCAGCAGAATGGTTGCCACCTTCCCCAGGTTGGTCAAAATCATACCCATGCGCAAGTCGGCTAGCGGCGCATCGGTAGTAAGTGCCACACGCAATTTCCACAGCGGCCTGCCAGCGGCGGCGGTACGCGCAGCGGTCATCTCCGACTCGTTTGGATTCCACGAAGGCAATACGATCTGGACATTGGCCAAGCCGGCCAGGTAACGGCTCAACGTCGCATCCAGTTCGGTGGTATCGGGGGATTCGAGCTGATGATTTTCTACCCGGTCAGTGCATGTCTGCAGCGCATCTTTGGTCGCGAAGAGGCCGGCGATCGCTGTAGCATCGAGACGTGCTTGGCCATCGCGTACAGCCGCCAGCAGGCTTTCGCCCTGATGCGCCAGACGCGCCATCTCGTCCAGACCCATAGTGGCACTGGCCCCCTTGGTCGAATGCAGATGGCGGAAGACACGATCGACGTGGGCAATCTCTTCGGGGGTGCGCTCTAGATCGAGCAGGGCCGCATCTAATTCGGCAAGAGTTTCACGGGTGGTGGTCAACCACAGTGGCAGATGTTGCAAGGCGTCAGCTTTGATCACCAGTCGATCACAGCGACGGACTGCCGTTGCCGGGTCATTGCCGATGCGGCGCTCGCGTGGCTGATCATTTCCCGGGACCAGCACCCAGGCCGAACCCAAAGGGCAGTCGAGCGTCGATAAAGTTGCTTGCGGATCGCCCCGTACGAAGGCGATCACACCGATATCGAGCGCGTATTCTCGCAGCGGGGCCCATAGATCCTCGGGACCGGTGATGAGGTGCACAATGCGATGAATGCGTAATGACTGACGCAAGGTGGCCATGGCCGCCACCGGCCCCTTGGCAAAACGCAACAAGTCATGCGCCGCAAAACGCAAGACCACCAAGTGCCCACCATCGCCAATCGCGAAGAGAGATTCACAGACGTCTTCTTCATTGAAGTGCCCGCATAACCAAGCCGGAAAGCGTCCTAGGTGGGCTTCCGCCGGATCAGCCCACTGGTTCGCATCGCTGGTGCAGGAAGCCGTGGGTGTGATTGATACCGGAGCGACAACGGCGGGACGCAGCGGACCCGCTTCGCTGATGCCCAAGGCGGCGTCCAACAATGCGAGGACCGGCGCGGTATCGACATGACCGGCGGCCCCACCGCCGACCTCGGCCAACAGCGAACCAACTATATCGAAAGATTGGAACAGCGCATCGATGACCTGCGGGGTGAAACCCAGCCGGTCATGGCGAACTTGGTCAAGCACTGATTCGATACGATGGGTGACGCCGGCGATGTCGGTGAGTTTGAGGAAGCCTGCTGCTCCTTTGAGCGAATGCGCAGCACGAAACATCTCGGCAACGATGGTCTGCCCAACCTGCCCCTGCTCGACGCCAAGGAGCCGCTCATTGAGGGTTTCGATGTGGCTACCGGCTTCGTCGAGGAAGCCGCTGACGGTGTCCTGGTCGAGCCCGAACTCATTGGCACTCATATCAGCGCTTCCTGTAGATGGTCGGACGAATGTAAGTGAAAGCATCGGCACCGTCGCCGATGGTTTCGGCCCCACCCAAGATGAGGTAACCACCGCTGCGCAGACAGGAGGTGAGATGCCTTATCACCGTGTCTTTGCTGGTGGCATCGAAATAAATCAAGACATTGCGCAAGAGGATCAGGTCGTATGGCTGAATAATTTTGGGCGCCTCCTGCAGATTATGGCTGCGATAGGTCACCAGGCTGCGGATTTCATCACGTATTTGGAACTGCTCGTCATTCGTCGTATTGGTGAAATACCGGCGCAGACACTCCGGAGTCAGTTTCTGCAAAGCATAGGTGCCATAGGTTCCGCGCCGGGCCTGGGCCAACACCTGGGTATTGATGTCAGTGGCATCGATGGCGATGCCGTGACGGCCGCCGCCCAGTGCTGCATGCAGAGCGATGGCCAGCGAATAGGGCTCTTCACCGCTTGAACTGGCCGCGCTCCACGCACGGAAGGCGGCATTGGGGGCAGCACTGCGTTGCCCCTGAAAAAGCAGTCAACCACTTGAAATTTCAGTGATTTACGGATAATATAGCTCCATCTAGTTGACCAGAAAACGGAATAAATGCCGTAG
>JAYVTR010000057.1:0-4659 GCA_043788625.1 Planctomycetota bacterium | reverse complement strand
ATCGAGAAGGCCGATCCGGAAGAGAAACCCAAAGAACGCGAAGGGAAGAAGATCCGCGTGCTGTTGGCCGAGGACACCTCGTTCTTCCGCCAATTGGTGCGCGGTTACCTGGAATCGGGCGGCTTCGAAGTAGTCGCCGTCGAGGATGGCGCCTTGGCCTTGGCCGCATTCAATGAACAGCATTTCGACATGGTCGTCAGCGACCTCGAAATGCCGGTGATGAATGGATGGGATTTCATGAAGCAACTACGTTGCGGACACCACAACCAGCGCGTACCGGCTTTGGCCCTGTCGTCGTTGGCCACCGAGGAAAGCATCAATGCCGCCACCCGTGCCGGCTATGACCGCTATGAAATCAAGATGGACCGCGGCCGTTTCCTGGTCGCCGTCAACGAGATGGTCGATCGCCACATCCGCCGGGTGGTCGGCGTAGGAGCCGCATCATGACCAGTGCCGCACATGTGGCGCAAGCCGTCGATGTCGTTACCCGCCACTTCGTCAGCTGCTGGATTGGTGGCCGACTGCATGGCCTCGACATCCTGGAGATTCGCGAGATCAATTCAGAACGCGGTTTCACTCCGATCTTCCACGCTCCGCCGCAGGTCGTCGGCTACGTCAACATCCGTGGCCAAATTCATTTGGTCATCGATCCACGCATTCCCCTGTGTCTGCCTGAGGTCGCTGTCGCTGCTGGTGCTGGTGCCGGTGCTGGTGCTGGCAGCAAAGGCCGCCAGCAATTGCTGATCTTCAAGCCGCACGTTGCTGAGACCTTCGCCCTGCTGGTCGATCGCGTCGGTGACATCATCGAAGTGCCGACCGACCGCATCGAGCCGCCTGAAAGTTCGGCTGGCGGCAATTCCTCACTGAGTGCCGGAGTATGCAAACTGGATGGCCAATTGATGGAATTATTGAATCCACGCGGCTTCTTGAATTTTGGCATGTGATGCCCGGAGACGGCTTGCCCTTGCCACCGATCCGCGTGCTCATCGTCGATGACTCGCGGCTGTTCCGCTTCGCGGTGGCCAGCGCCTTGACCAATGAAATCGGTCTGGTGGTGGCTGGCTCCGAACGCAACGGCGCGACAGCGATGCAGTTCCTGCGCCTCAATCCCGACGTGGACGTGGTCACGCTCGATCTGGAGATGCCGGAAATGGACGGCCTCGCGACCTTGAAAGCTATCCGCGAATTGAACGCCACCCGACCACGCGAGCGTGAGATCGGCGTCATCATGTTGAGTGCGCATACCACGCAGGGCGCGCAATCGACCATCGCCGCCCTCAGCGCCGGCGCCTTCGACTTCATTGCCAAGCCCGCTGAAGCCAGCCAAACGGAAAGCCTGGCCTCGCTGAAGCTGCAATTGCCGCAGCGCATCCGCGCTTGCCAGCAGCGCCTGCGGCGCATCAGCAAGCCGCTCATCGCCCGAGTTGCCGTGACTGAGCCGGGCCCGCGCCCACCGTCAGTCCGCACTCTTGTTCCGCGCCTGAATCAAACCCTGGCCATCGTCATCGGCGTATCGACCGGTGGCCCGCGTGCCTTACTGACCCTGCTGCCACGCCTGACCTCTTTGACGCGTCTGCCTATTATCATCGTCCAGCACATGCCGCCCAAGTTCACCGCCTCACTGGCGGAATCGTTGGCCAAGCTGTGCAGTCCCACGCGGGTCATCGAGGCGGTCGATAATGACCCCATCAATCCTGGGCACGTCTACATCGCTCCAGGAGGCAAGCACCTCATCGTGCGTCGGACAGCGACCGGCCAGGTCGTCAGTGGTGTCAATGAGAACCCACCTGAAAACGCCCTGCGTCCAAACGTCGATGTGTTGTTTCGTTCGGCGGCCCAGGTGTGGGGTGGCAGTGTCGTGGCCGTCATCCTCACCGGCATGGGTGCCGATGGTACCAAGGGATTAGCTGTCCTAAAGCGTGCCGGGGCCCAAGTGATAGTGCAAGACGAGGCAACCAGCGTCGTGTGGGGGATGCCCGGCTCAGCCGTCGCCGCCGGTGTGGTGGATCAGGTGTTGCCATTAGAGGCAATCGCCGACGCCGTGGCAAAAGCCAGTCGTTGAAGGCAGTGCTGCTAGCTGCTGACGAGCAAGACGCCGTTCACACACCCCGCCCCCCCCGCTCTTCCCGGCCCTTTGACCGCTCCTGAGGCAGACCCTAAGCTGCCACACCTGTCGTAACCGGCTGCTATCTGCGGTGTCGATTGAGTTGGAACCTTTAGGTAAAACATCACCTATGCACACATTCCCGGTTTGCTGGGGCCTCGACGTTGGCCATGCGAGTATCAAAGCCGTCAAGCTCTCGCGCCAAGGCACCAAGGTCTCGGTTTTAGGCTATGCCATCGAACCTATCACCGTCCCCGAAGGCGGTGACCGAGAGGAATCCGTGGTCGCAGCGCTCAAAGCGCTGGCCCTGCGTGAGGAATTCAAGGATACCCCGGTGGTCGCGGCCCTTTCTGGGCGACAGGTGTTCAGCCGTACGGTGAACATCCCGATCCTCAATCCCAAGAACATCGACCGCATGATTGAGCTTGAGGCTCAACAGCAGATCCCCGGCGATTTCAGCGAGATCGAATGGGGTTACCACATGAGTCCGGCGGCCGATGGCGCGTCGAAGGATGTGGCACTGTTCGCGGTCAAACGCGAACTCACGCAAGAAGTCATGGTTAAATGCCGGCGGGCCGGGGTGAACCTGGTGGGCATCTCGATCAGCAGCCTGGCACTCTATAATTTCGTACGTTTCGATCAGGTCTTTCCAGAAGACGAGACCGTGGTGATCCTCGACGTTGGCGCCGAAAACACCGACCTCGTTTGCTATCAGGGCGAAACCTTGTGGATGCGCACCCTGGGGGTGGCCGGCAATGACATCACCAAGGCCTTCATGAAGAAATTCAAGGTCTCGTTCGATGAGGCCGAAATCCTCAAACGCCAAGCTGGCGACAGCAAGCAGGCTGATCGCATCATCAAGGTGATCGAGGGCAGCCTTACCGAATTGACCAGCGAAGTGCAACGCAGCTTGGGCTTCTACAAGAGCCAGAACGCCGCTGCCAAGCTCGACAACCTGGTCATCAGCGGTTCGACCTTCCGCCTGCCGGGCTTGCCCGAATACATGGCCGAACGCCTGCGTTATACCGTCAACATCCTTGAAGACCTCGACAAGATCCAGGTCGCTCCCGGTCTTGAGCGCGACCACTTCATGCACGACTTGCAAAGTCTCGGCGTGGCCATGGGCCTGGCCCTGCAGGGCACTGGCGTAGCGCGCGCCAATGTCGACTTGATGCCCAGCAGCCAACAGCTGCAACGGGTACTCGCCACCAAGCGTTGGGCCGGCCTGGCAATCGTCGCCGCCATCGGTGCGATGCTGGTGATGGATCACATGATCGTCGGTGGTGTCGCCGATGAAAATGTGCGGCTGATCAAAAAGATCAAAGACAGCTTTGCGCAAAACACCAATCGCCAGCAGGCATCACGTGATGCTTTGAGCCAGGTCGCACCAAAGGCGTTGGACCTCAAATCATTTGAAGTCTATGGAACGCAGCAGGGAGTCACCGCCGGCATTTACCAGGCGATCCTCGAAGCCATCGTCAGCGTCAACCAGGCACGCGGCGCCGTGGCGGGGCCGATCGATGCCCGGGGCGAAAACAAAAGCGATACCAAACCGACGCCATTGCAGCCGATGTACCTGCGCAGCCTGACGCTGCCCTCATTCGCCATCGATGCCACGACTGGCCCGTTCAAGCCTCTGTCGGCGACGCGAAAAGTAACGTTGGTGGTGAGCATTCCGGTGGTCGCAACCCCGGGTGACGTGACCCGCCAGCTGCTCGATCTGCTCAAACTCATGCCCGTGCCCGAATCGCTGGCTGCCGCCCATCCTGATATGGCAGCGTTCCGCGCCTGGCAGCAGAAGAACCCAAGCGCCACGGCCGACGAGGTCGCTAAACGCCAACCCAAGCTGTTCAGCGAAGTGCAGGCAATCTCCGACAGCTCGGGCGAAGAGAGTTATTACTATATCGACAAGTCGGCAACCGACGCCAAAGGCGATCTGCTGCCCATTGAGGATGAGCGTAAAGCACCAGCCAAATTGGTGACCCTTGCCTGCACGCTCAAGGGCCAGGAGGCCGCACCATGAATAAGCTCAAGCCGTTTACCTTTTGGATCGTGCTCGGAGTCATCCTCTTTTGTGAAATCCTGTGGTGGGTCCTATCGATCCCCGACATCGATCTGGTTGGCAACAAAGCCGCCGCGCAAAAGATGCAGACCACCCTCAAACAGGAATACACCCATCTCACCGAGCTTGAGCGGCGCGGTAAAAATGGCAGTCCGCTCGGTGTCTTCGATGCCGAAAAACCCGAGGACATCCGCCGTCTGACTGACGAATACCTGGTCACGCCGGCATGGAAGGAAGTCCTCGATCCGCATGTGCTGAGTTACGATAAGCAGCTCAAGGCCATCAAGGAGCGCCTCGCTGCACGCAGCAAGCACCTGCATGAGCCCATTGCTGCCAGTAACGATAAATTCGGCTGGTACACGGCCTATCAGAATGCTAGCGAAGAGCAGTTGAAGAAACTGTCCGCCGCCGGTGCTCTGGCAATCAAAGCCAGTGCCGACACCGCCAAATCCATGGTGCGTTCGCCTACCGCTGCAGCAAATGGTGCTCCTGC
>JAYVTR010000056.1:0-14481 GCA_043788625.1 Planctomycetota bacterium | reverse complement strand
ACTCCCGACGAGCATTCGCCGCTGTACCAGGGCGCATTCATCGTCCCCACGAGCATGACCATCGCGGTGATCTCCACCCGTCCAGGGTGGAGCGATAGCGCTGTCGCTTCAGCCACCTTTGTGATCACACCAGCGGGTCAGCTCCCGCAACTCTGGCGTCCCGCGCCCGGTTTCGTGGTCGAGACGATTGCCGGTGGACTCCAACTCCCGGTCAACATCGCGGCCGCGCCGAATCCTGGAAACCGCGCGGGTGATCCGTGGCTCTACATCACAGAACTCTATGGTACGGTCAAAGTCGTCACCCGCGACGGCAGCGTGCGGGACTATGCAACCGGACTGCTGGACTTCCCGCCCTTTGGAGACTTCCCAGGTTTCGGTGAGCAGGGTTTGGCAGGCATCCTCATCGAACCCGAGACCGGCGACGTGCTGGTGAGCGTGGTGTCCGCCGCGGGCGGCCAGCACCATCCGCGCGTGATGCGTTTGCGCAGCACGGATGGCGGCCTGACGTCGTCCAGCCGCTCCATCCTGCTCGACATGCCGACGCCGCTCATCGCCAACTCCCACATGGCGTCGAATCTGAGCATTGGTCCAGATGGGAAGCTGTACCTCCATATCGGCTACGGTGAGGATGCAGCCAATGCGCTCGATTTGAATTCCTTCGGCGGCAAGGTGATCCGCTTCAATCGCGATGGCAGCCCGGCGGTGGGTAATCCGTTCTACGACCTCAGCGATGGCATCACCGCGAAAGACTTCGTGTTCGCCTACGGCCTGCGCAATCCGTTCGGCGGCGACTGGCGTGCGGCCGATGGCAAGCACTACGCCGTCGAGAACGGTCCCCAGGTCGACCGCTTGGCGCGCATCGATGCTGGTGCGAGTTACGGCTACGACGGCTCCAATGCCTCGATGGCGATCCGGGCCATCTACAATTGGTCCGTTTCTCATGCGCCGGTGAACATGGCCTTCGTCCAGGCCGCGAGCTTCGGCGGCAGCGGCTTTCCGATCGGCAAACTGGATCACGTCTTCGTCACTGAATCTGGACCGACCTTCGCCTCCGGACCACAGGCGCGAGGCAAACGCATTAGCGAATTCGTCATCGATGGCTCAGGCGTGCTGGTCTCCGGCCCGTCGTCGCTCGTCGAATATGTCGGTGCAGGAAAATCCACTGCGGTCGGCTTGGCTGTCGGAGCGGATGGCTTGTACTTCACCGATCTGTTTCCTGATGGCGCAACCGATCCGTCGGCGCGCGGAGCGCAGGTATTGCGGGTGCGGTATGTCGGTGCCACCCCCGTCCTTCCGGTTGTCACCGTCGCGGCAGCCGCGGACAGCATCACCGAAGGTGGTTCTCCTGGTGCATTCACCATCACTCGCACGGGTGCAGTCACGACTGCGCTGCCGGTCGCTTATCAGGTCATAACGGGATTAGACTCCGCGACTCCCGGTAGCGACTACCAGCCGCTGTCTGGCCTCGTGGTTATCCCGGCCGGTGTGTCGTCGGTATCCATTCCGCTGCTGTCCGTCGACGACACGCAATCCGAAGGGGACGAGTGGGTCCGCATCGCACTTGCCCCGGGCGCCGGATATGGCAGCGGTGCGCAAACCACCGCGACCATCACCATCCATGACAACGACACCCCGCGTCCGGTGACGGTGACGGTGGATCTCGCGCAGCGCTTCCAGGTCATCAACGGAATCGGTGGCAATTTCGCCAATGGCCGTTTCACCGGCTCACCGACCCCCAACGACGCGGTTGGCGACTTCATGCTCGGTGCCATCCCGCCAGCCCAAGCCCGTATCGGTATCCCACTCAAGGGCTGGGAACCCGTAAACGACAACAGCGACCCGACCAACGCATCACCCGCATTCGCCACGGCCGATGCCGGCAATGTGCATCAGGTCTTCGTTCTCATGCAGCAATTGGCCGCTCGTGACATTCCCTTGATCGCAAGCATCTGGGATGCGCCTGATTGGCTGGTTCAGAATCCGACCGCCGTGGAACGGCGCGTCATTCCTCAGGCGAACGAAGCGGAACTGGTCGAGTCCATTGTCGCCTTCCTGACCCGGGCTCGTGACCAGTACGGTGTCACCGTCGCTGCTCTGTCGTTCAATGAGGCGGAAGGCGGCTTCAATCTGCTGCTGACGCCGCAGCAGCAGGTGCGCATCCTGACGGCGGTCTCTGCCCGCTGCGCCGCGGTGGGTCTGCCCACGCAGTGGCTGGCAGGTGACACCGCGCATGCGGATACCGCGGTCACCTATGCCCGGCCGATACTGGATGACGCAACTGCCGCACCGTATCTGAAGGCGCTTTCGTTCCATACCTGGGATGTCCCGTTGGTCACCGATGGGCTCCTGGGCGAGATCTCAAACTTGGCCCAGGCGCACCAGCTTCCGGTGTGGGCGTGCGAGGTCGGTTATCATTCGCAACTCCATCTCGGTGATCCGGCGGTCTTCGCCTCGTGGTCGAATGCCTGGTTGCTGGGAAAGACCTGTCATCGCGTCCTGGTTCACGCCCAGGCCTCGATTCTCGACCTCTGGTCCTATCAAGGCGAGTACCCGTTGGCTGCCAATGGCGTCCTGCATCCCTCAGGCAAGGTCATCCGCCAACTGGCAGATGGTTTGCCCAACGGAACGCGCCGGGTTCAGGCGCTGTCGGATGACTCAGGTGTGTGGGCGTTGGGTGCGGCCCACCGCGAACGGAACCACACGTCGCTGACCCTGGTCAATGCCTACGGCCTGCCGGTAACGGTCACCATTACCGGCCTCCCCAGGCTGCCATGCGCCGTGGTGCGCAGTGATGCCACGGCGCAGAATGCGCCGGTCGCCTCGCTGACTCCCAGTGCTACTGGCCTGACGCTGGTCCTCGGGGGCCAGAGCATCACCACGCTGACCAGTGCGCTCGGATTCGATTCCGCCAATCAGGCGCCGATCGTCACGGCGGGTGCCGACCAGCAGGTGACGCTACCGGCGGTGGCGACCTTGGCTGCCAGCATCAGCGACGATGGCTTGCCGGCCGGCGAGCCGCTGACCACGACGTGGAGCACGGTATCTGGTCCTGGCACTGTCTCTTTTGGCGACATCCATGCCCTGGCCACCGTGGCATCATTCTCCCAGTCCGGGACCTATGTCCTGCGCCTGAGTGCATTCGATGGCCTCGCGACGGGCATCGGTCAGATGACCGTCACGGTCACCGGTGGCGACACCGGCGTTCCTCCACAGGTCGGCTTCGCATCGCCAACCTCGATCCATGGCGAAGTTGATGGCGTGGTTGGTGTCGCGCTCGTCCTTGACCACGCGTCCTTGGGCTCGGTGTCGGTGACCTACGACGTGGCACCGTCCAGCACCGCTACTCCAGGCGTCGATGTGGGACCGCTTGGTGGAACCGTGACCTTTCTGCCCGGTGAGACGACCAAGTCCATTCCAGTGACGATCATCGAGGACGCACTGAATGAGGGAGATGAAAAGCTGATCGTCCGCGTCGTCATGGCCAGCGGTGCCACCATCGGACCGGTGGCCCAGCACGAACTGACCATCACTGACAATGACGCGCTTCCCATCGCAGCGTTTGTCCAAGCGACGTCGTCGGTGGGCGAAGCAGCGGGTAGTATCGATATCGCCGTTACGCTCTCGGCCCCGAGTGGTCGTGCGGTGACGGTCACCTACGCTGCCAGTGGCGGAACGGCACACGGTCCGAGCGACAGCCCCAGTGATTACCTGCTGGTTCCCGGAACGCTCGCCTTTGCGGCGGGAGAGACGATCAAGCAGATCAGAGTGACCGTGGTCGATGACGCGCTGAATGAGCGCGACGAGACTGTCGATCTAGCTCTCACCGTTGCCGTCAACGCGCAGGTCTCTCCCGGTCATCATGTGCTGACCATCCTGGACAACGATCCCCAGCCGCCGGTGTCGTTCCTGAATTCACAGCAGACCGTCGATGAAAACATCGGTACGGCGCTCGTGCAGGTGACCGTTCCCGCGCCCAGTGGCCGGGACATCGTCGTTCATTATGCGGTGCCAGCAGCCTTGGCCGGTGGCGATGCGATCAATGGCGCGACTGCACCCGGATCCAATGCCGACTACACGCTCGCGCCCGGAACGGTGACGATTCCGGCCGGCAGCGTCTCGTCCGGAATTCCGGTAGTCATCCTCGATGATGCACGCAATGAAGCGAACGAGTCACTGTTTATCGACATCACCGGACTGGATGGCGGAGTTCCCGGAGCGGTTCAGCGCACGGAAGTGATCATTCGCGACAATGATCCTCTGCCGACGGTCAGCTTCCTGGCGTCATCGATGACGGTCCTCGAAAGCGTGGGAACAGTATCAGTTCCACTCTCGTTGAGTGCGGCCAGCGGACGCAGCGTGACCGTATGGTACCAGGCTGCGGCTGAATCAGGGCCGGATGTGGCAATCAACGGCGACCCGGCGATTGCCGGCACTGATGTACAGGTGATACCGGGTCAGGTGACGTTCGCGCCCGGCGTGACCACTGCGTCCATCGTTTTCCCGGTGGTCGATGATGCGCTGCCCGAACTGTCGGAACACGTTACGTTGGTGCTCTCGGCACCGGTGAACGCGACGCTTGCTGCGCCGTCGTCGCAAGCGGTCGTCATGACCGATAATGACGGTCCAGTCGGGCTGATCACGGTCACTGCGACGTCGCTCCAGGTTGGTGAAGCCGCTGGGGCAGCTGTGATCTCCGTAATGGCAAACCATGCTTTCGGCCAGGATGTGCAGGTACATTTCCTGGTAAGTGGAATTACCGCCGTGGTTGGGGACCCAGCGGTTGACGGCACTGACATCGGCATCGCCTCCGGAGATATCGTCATCACGGCAGGCAGCACGTCCGCCACCATCTCGGTGCCCATTGTCGACGACGCGCGTCCTGAGCCCACTGAAACCGCGATCGTCACCCTGGCCCAGGTGACCGCCGTGGGCGGCGGACCGCTCACCGGCATCTACATTGGCACACCGGCGGCAACGACGCTGACTATCATTGACAACGATCTGCCGCAGCTCGCCTTTGTCTCCGACATCATCGAAACTGACGAGGGCGCAGCTGAGCAAGTCACTATCGCCGTCCGGCTCAGTCGCGTCAGCGATCAACCGGTCGAGGTCCAGCTCACGCTCGGCGGCACGGCGACCCTGGGCAATGATTACACCATCGCGACTACCAGCTTGGTCTTTCCGCCGGGCTCGACGATCGCGTCGACGGTATTGAGTGTCATCAATGACTCCACGCCCGAGAGCGACGAGACGGTCACGCTGACCCTGGCCAATCCGGTGGGCGCGATGATTACGTCGCCGATGCCGGCGGTCCTCTACATCCGGAATGACGATCTGCCGGCGCCGGTGGTCGACTATGCGTATTCCACTCCCACCGGCGTCGATCTTTATGGCGCGGTACCCAGCCAATTCGGCGTCACTGGCATCCAGGTCGTCATCGTCGAGCCGAACGTCATCACTTCAGCCACCGGAGAGATCCTTGGTCAGGTATTCCACGTCCATGTAGACAATAATCCCGCGACGCCGTCATCCGGCGTCGCGCTGTCGCTGCGATTCAATGATGACCGCACGCCGACGCACGTCAGTCCGGCGACTGCCGTGACGCTGCCGTTCGGCGATGGACAGGGGGGCAGCACAACGACTGGTTCGTCGACCACCTTGCCGCCAGTTACTCCGCGAGTGACCGTAGCGATCATTGGCGGCCTGACCGGCGATGAGACCGGTACGCTCAATGACGAAGCTGTACATTTCACCAATCAGACGGCTGGTGCGGTGAAAGTGCGGGTGACAGCCAGCGCGTCGCCAAGCACGATCACCAGCGTCTCGCTGTATCTGGACAATGGTCAGAGCTTCGAACTGCCGGTCGGCTCCAGCGTGACCAAGGACTTACCCAGTCTGTCGGACGGCCGCTATGTGCTGAGCGCCAGCGCCACGGCGGCGAACTCGGCAGGCGAGACGGCGACCGGCAGCACCGCCTCGTCATCTCAGAAAGTGCTGATCGTCGACACGACCAGACCGGTATTCCGCTACATCTTGGCAGAAGATTATCTCCCAACCGGATTCAATCCCGCCACAGATTCAATCCCATTGATGCGTAGTTCGCTCAGCGAGGACGGGGATCTAGTATTGCTCAACGCCAATGGCGAGATGGGCAGTGGCGGCGCACCGGGCAACAAGTCGCTGCGCTTCGATCGCCACATGAACGTCTATGCCAAGAGCGGCTTCACGGTGCTGGCCGATATCGACGACCTCTCGGGGCTCAGCGACAGCGACCGGCTGACCCGCGTCGAGTACAAGCCGCAGAGTAATGCAACCAACTACCGCAGCGGCTTCGCCATGACCCTGATCCCGCCGGTGGCGAGCACGCCAGCGCAGGCGACCGATCATGGCCAGCGTTTCAGTCTGACCGGGTTGGGGAGCCTGCCGGAGAGCCTGAAGCTGAAGCCAGACATGAAGGTGGAGACCCACATGGGCCGCTATCTGCTGCAAATCCAGGCCCGCGACCGCGCCGGCAACCAGCTCAAGGACGGCGGCTATGCTGACCAGTTCAAGGTGTGGGTCGATTCCGCCGCACCTTCGGCAATCGTCGGCACGTTGGGCACGACGCCAAATAACGATCGCGAGGTGATGGTCACTCCGGTGCGTTTCATCTACGCTCACTTTGACGCAGCCGAGGCCTGGCAAGACACCATCGATGAGGACCATCGCATGCTGCGCATGACGCCCAGCGCCATCGCCTCCAGTTATGGCGTGGATTCGCGCACCTTGGCGCTTTGGCGCCTGAAAACTCCCGTGGAGGTCGCCGAGGGCTCATCGGGATCGGTAAGCATTTATCTGATGGACTTCTCAGGAAACCGCTCGCGCGATCCAGTTAATGTGCAATTCACGCGAAAATCGCTGAATGAATCAGATGCCACTGCTGATCATAAGATGCCCGTCAGCGTTCCGGGCGAAATACCGGTGGTCACCAGCAATAGCCCTCCAGACTCAACCATCACTTGGTTCAACGGGAAAAATCAGTCGTTGGGCTGGTCTCCTGGTCTGTTTGACATCTACAAGGAAAAGCCACAGAAGTTTACCTTCACCTATTTCAGCGAATCTGATTTCATCAACAAGTCCAGGATCATCGTGAATCCATTAGATCCAGGTACTGGATCTGAACGCAGATGGACTCCGAGCATCTTGAACGTTGCGCAGTCGTGGAAGAAGCCAGCTGATGTTCCCAAGGTAACGGTCATCGCCAAAGATCCCGGCATCCAAACCGTCAATAATGTGTATGGGGGTTACCCGTATAATTATCTGTCGCCGACAGACAGCTACGTCAGTCAATCGGGAGACACGCTTACCAGCACTATCTCGTTACGGCATGATCAGTGGAAGGGTGGTCTAAATCAGGTCTCATATGGATCCAGTACTGGTCGCAGCAGTCCTGAATACATCTATGTCGACTACCACCAGTCTGCTGGTTTCCGTTGGGCAAACGTCGTTCGAGTCCATCCAGATGTGGTGGCCACCGGGCAGCGAGTCACCATTCGGATTGAGGCGGGCTTCCTGGGGAATTCCCTTAAGTGGCCGAGCGATCCCGCCCATCCCGGTACGGGGGAATTCAATCCGAAGGGCGACTATGTTCGCTTTGTCTATGGGACCGAAGCCGATGCCCAGGAGGCGGTGACCAAGGCTGAGGCGGCATTGACCGCAGCGCAGGCCTTGAGCCCGCCGAATCCCGCGGCCGTCGCCCAGGCTCAGGCCAATGTGACGGCGGCAAATGCCGCGAAGGCGCAGTCAGATCCAACGGAAACGGCGCAACAGGTGTTTGATCGTTTGCAACAGCAGTCAGGTGCGCCGGTGGCGACGAATCGCATTTCGATTGTCGGTCAGCGCTTGGTGTCCCCGGGGGTCAATCAGTCGCTTCAGCAGCAGTTGGAGTTCGACCTAGAGCTTGGCGCTGACGTGCTCGCCAAATTGTACCATGTCGACATCGCCTGCGGTGAGGTGAAGGAGATGGAGGATCCCCAGGCAAAACAGTTCAAAGCGTCGACTGGAACGCCGGCGGGAAGATCGGCGCATCGGATGAAGGAGGCCATGGTGATCTATAGCACGACCGTGCTGGGTGGGCATTACTTCGGGTCGATCCATCAGCATCTGGCGATTCCGAAGAAGAGGGATGGCCAACCCATCCCCAACGAGTTCCTGATCCTGACCGACAAGATCGACGCAGCGGACCCGAATGTTGCGATCCTGGAAACCGGCGAGCCGGGCGTGGTCACCTATGACCTGCAGGGATGCACCAAACTCGATCCGGGGATCTACAATACCCCCTTCTGGAATGCCGTCATCGCCGCCATCAACTTCCTCACCGGCGAGAACCTGACGTATGTCAACCTGTACAATCTCGTCATCAGCAACTACCAGTTGGACAATGCGAAATTGGCCAAGGGGATGTATTGGCAGACCCAGTCCTATGTGGCCGAGGGGATCAAGGAGATCAATGAAACGGTCACCATCGGTGGGACTGCCATCCCGGTGGTGCTCAAGGTCGATTTCCGGCTGTTCGGACTCGGGATCGAAGGGGTCAGCGATAGCGAAAGGTCGATCGCCCCTGGGCGCAAATGCGCGAAGAATGACAACTATGACGAAGACGACCGGGTGAGCCCAGCGGGTGCGGACCGGCCGAAGGATTGCGACGACAATGATCTGAAGAAGACGGTCTCAGGGGACTTCAAACTCGATCTCGATCTGGTGCGCTTCACCAGATTCGGAACCGTCGACAGGTCGGTCCTGGCAACCATGGAGGGTGCCAAGGTGCGTCTGCGGGTCGAGAACAGGACCGCGGAATCCGGGCAGATCCGCATATTTGCGGTCAAGGGAATGACGGACCAGATCGTCATCCTGGGGCCGTCGGACCTCCAGTCGGGAGACCTGATGGCGGATCTCTTCGAGCAGAATGCGCCGCATAGATTGTATAACCGATTTTTCTTCGAGGGCGTGAAGGATGGGCAGGTGGATTTGGTCCTCTCGGTCGAGCTGAATGGGAAGATGGTGCTCGAGGATCGGTCCGTCATCACGGTCGAGACCCTGAAGATGTATCTGGCGTTGGCGAGATATGAATGCGATGATGCGAAACCGGGTGACATCCGTGACCGGGCGGGCAGGAGCGCGATCGCGATGCTGCGCGACGGAACCTACACCGACAGCGATGGACCGACGTTGGCCACAAATCGAGTGCAGGATGCTCGCTTGCCCAGGCTGGTCAAGGCCAGGGGGCAATTCGGCGGGATCGATCTGAAGGTGATCTATTCGGATGAACCAGGTGCGTGGGAGTCATTCCTCGATGCCTGGAAGACCAACGACATCGTCTGTTATAGCGGCCATGCGAACAGCGGCATGTATTTCGATATCGGTCCGAAGGTCGGCAATGGCCATCAGAGCGAGCACCAGGGAGAGCCGAAGGATGGCTACAAGGTGCTGTGGTCCACGGCCGCAGGTAGCACCCGCGCGAAGTTGTCGGTGTTCTTCTCATGCTATACCGAAACGCCCTACATGATGCTCAACGGCGTTACGCGACGTCTGAAGCAGAATCTGGGGGTCAATGCGGTCGGGCATCGGCGCACGTCGCTCTTCGAGATTTCGAACGAGGAGACCGCGACGGTCGTCCGGGCTGTCTTGAAGGGGAAGAACGTCGATGGCAAGACGCTCAGGGGCATGGAAGTCCTAGACAAGATCACGGCCGAAGATGTGGAATCGACCGACGGCGTGACTCCCGCCATGCTGGCGGCCAGATACGCTGCTTTCGACGCGACTGGCGCGACGGCGATCTGGCACAACATCGCCGATCGGAAGGGATTCAGTGCGGCGTGGCTGCTTCCCATTGATGGCGTTGGCGGCGAATGGCATCCATTCTCCGAAGGCCAGATGATCGCCGGAGCGTCTGGTCAGATGCAGATGGATGGAGTATGGGACGATGTGCAGGATGCGGCGGTGGCGACTGCCGGCTTGCCGGCCAATGCGGTGGTGGTCAGCGTCGGAGGGAACAGCTATCTCGAGACCGTGGCTATGGGGGACGACGTGTACGAAGACGGGACGCAGAACCATGCTGCGGATCATCGATCGATCCATGCTGGTCCGAATGGGATCGTGGACACCGATGTCACGGGGGTTGAGCAGCTCAAGGCGAAGCTCCGGGTGGAAATCGAAGGCATGTCGAGCGGTTCGTTCGAACAGGTGATCCTCGAAGGTGCACTGGTTACGGATAGCATCTTGGGGTCGACCACCTTCCAATTCCTGGTCAGGACTGCACGGGAGTGAACATGAGCTCAGGTCCATTGTTCGTCTTGGCCATCATGTCATGGTCCGTGCTCCAGGGCGCGGAGATCGATGCCGTGATGCTGAAGCGCAAGGCGGACGGGATCGCGTCGATCTCCGCCCAGATCAAGGATGAAGGGACGCGTAGGATCTGCCTCGAGGCCGTCGAGCGCGACCATGCCTGCAGGATGGCGATCTTGCGGCTCTCCGAGCAGGGCAGTGGCACTCTCGCGCCTTTCAGTGTGGAGCTGATCACGCGCATCGACGACCTGTGGCTTGCGTCCAGGCTGCAAGGTCGGAGCGGAGCCGACGAAGGCGCCACCTATCATTGCGTGATTGCCGAGCGGTCCGATCGCTCCGGCGACGAGGTCGACCGCGGACTGACGCAAAAGGCTGGAATCCAGCTAGGCGAGCGGATCCGCGAGCGGAAATATCGCGCTTGCAGCATGTCGCTCTCGGTGTCGGACCAGCAGCAGGTCGTCGTGAAGAGCTGCATGCTGGATGCCACGTTCTCGTCCGCGGATTTCGTGCGACAGGAGGCGATGGCCTTTGTCGAGGCGTCGCTTCCGGGCTTGTTGAAGGATCCGGATTCCGGTGCGTTGGCGCTCATGCCGCAATTGGCGCTCAAACGGGAGCCGACTCGCCCGATGGGCAAGGCCGTGCTCGCTGCGACTGGCCACGTCGAGGTGGCGGTCCTGGTCGGATCAGACAGTGATCGCTTGACGGTCTATGAGCTCGAATTGGACCCCTGGGCGCGACCACGGCCTGCCCTGATCTCCGCCCGGGTCAACGATGTCGAGACTAAGCGTATCGCCTTCGAATACACGATCTATGCCGACCTGTTCAGGGTGGCTCCGGCCCAACTCCCCCGCGCCGGATCGATCCAGTCGACGGGCGACATCGGCGCCTCGCTGGGACATGTCCACAAACAGCAGGACGGTCGCTATCAAGCGACCCTCGACGTGCGTGTCGACGACGGATCGGCGCGACCGAACCGTCAGATGCTCGGAGAATGCGTGGTCAACGCCGATGGCACCATCGTCTGGGGCGGCATCCGAATCAGGAAATGAAGTGTAGTGCCCGTGTCCTGGTGAATTGGGAGCAATCGGAATTTCTGGCGTTTTCCATGCGTATTTACCACTCACGTCCAATTTCTGCCGCCCTACGCAGCGCGGTGGGCTGCGCCCTCGCCATGGGCGCATTGCACGTCGCGCTGTGTGCGGCGAGCGTTCTTGTGTGGAGGGCGGTTCGATCACCGGCGGGCATGGGTTGAAGATCGACTCCAGGCGCTTGCCCGTTTATTCGCCGTGGAGGTGGCGGGGTACGCGGTGATGAGCAATCACCTGCATGTCATCGTGCGGATGCAGCGGGAAACGCCGTTCACCTGGAGTGCAGCCGACGTCGCCCGTCGCTGGTATGCGGTGTATCCGGCAGCGTACTTTGCCGACGGCACGCCCAAGCCGGCCTCGGACGCGCTGGTGCAGGCCAAGGCCGGCGATTCGGCGTGGGTCGACGAACGCCGCAAACGGCTGGCGGATCTGGGCTGGTTGATGAAGGCGCTCAAGGAACACATCGCAAAACGCGCGAATCGCGAAGACGATTGCGCCGGTGCGTTCTGGGAGGGGCGCTTTCACTCGGTGCCCTTGCTGGATCAGGCGGCACTGATCGCGTGTATGGCCTACATCGATCTCAATCCGATTCGGGCCAAGGTCGCGGATCGGCCGGAGCGTTCGCACTACACCAGCGGTTATCGTCGCATCCGGGCGCGTAATCGTCATCACGCCGCCACCAAGATCCGCGCTCGCCAGCCGGCACAAGCACAGGCGTTGCTGACCAAGGTCGGCTTGGCCGCCAACGCGAGGCATGCTGAAGACGGCTTGTGGCTATCATCCCTCGCATGTTGCCAGGTCGGCGAACCGTTGGCGAACACCTGCTTCACGGTCGATGATTATCTGACGCTGCTCGACTCCACTGGCCGTCTGTTGAAGGCCGGCAAACGCGGCGCAATCCCGCCGGAACTGGCACCGATTCTCGCGCGGCTCGATCTGAGTGTCGACGCGTGGTTGGCGACGATGCTCGGCTGGCGGATGTTTGCCTTCACCAGCGCCCTGGGCCATGCGGCGACGCGGGCCACCGAAGCGACCAAGCGCGGCCTGCGCTGGATCCGCAATCGCTGTCCGTTGTTCGTAGGCGTTCGGCCGCCCGAAGTAGCGGCTTGACCAGTTGCGACCGATGATCGTCGCGCTTGCTGGTGATGGCCTGCGGTCGTGCGATGGGGCCGCCGAGTTCGGGTGCGCGTTGTGGAATCAAGCGAGGCTCGATGAGCGATACATCGATACCTCTGCCTACGGCCGAAACACGTCCAGCGTCACCTCGCCGATCACTTTGAAGTGCTTGGCGTTTCCGGTGCAGAGCGTCAGGGATCGCTCGGCGGCGGTGGCGGCGATCAGCGCGTCGGCCATAGCCATGCCATTTTTGAGGGCGTGCTCTTCCAAATAGATGGATGCCCGGTGACCGATGTTCTCGGTCAGCGGCAGTACCAGAATGCCCATGTCGCTCAGGAATGACGTCACGGCTTTCAGTTCGCGCTTGTCGCGCACGCCCTGGACCAGTTCCATGTAGGTGATCACGCTGATGGATGGCGCTTCGTCAGCTTCGATGGCCTTGGCGGCTTTGGCGACACCGCGGAAGCACCAGATCAGAACATCAGTGTCAAAGAGCATGTACCCGTCCACGGCGCAGCGTTCGGACATGGATGGCAACATCCACGAGGTCGTCCCGGTCAGCCCACATGCCGAAAGCGGCATGGTTGATGGCGTGTTTCCGCCCCTTGCGGGTCGGCCGCTCAGCGACTGGCACCAGGACGGCCCGTTCCTTGCCGCGATAGAGGATGGTCACCCGCTCATGGCGATCGAGGGCGCGCAGGACCTCGGGCATACGTCGGCGCAGATCGAGGATGGTAGCCTGCATGGCATTGCTCCAGTGAACACTCGGAGTGTGCTCAAGATAAGGCCAAGGCAAGCCCGTCATCCGCAGAGTATTTCGGTCGGAGCGATGTCGATGTCATCCATCTGCACGGCCAGCGCGGCATTCGGCAGGGCGCTTTCGGGTCTGCGCCTGACATTACTTGGACGCATTAACGGATGGGAGTCCTAGGCCTGCTGCGTCTGCGGTTGTATCGCCGTTGGCAAACGCCTCAGGACAAACTCAGCCTCCGCCCACTTCTCCGCCTTCACCCGGTCGCGGTAATCATCCGCGCCGCGGGAGTAATGTTTGCTCGTGATGGTGCTCAAGTGGCCAACAGCATCCATGACTAGGAAAGACGATAACCCGGTGGCAGTCAGCAGGCTGGCAACCGTATGGCGGAAGGCATGCACGCTGCGTCCACTGGGATCGACACCACAGCGCCGCAGAAAGGCCTGGGTTTCGCGATTGGCCTGGTCGCTGGTCATGGTGGCGATGCGCTGCGGCAGGATCGGTGTCGGGCCGACGCCGGGTTGTTCTTCCAGGATGGCGCGCAATTCCGGCTGAATGGGAACGCGGACGTCGGCATTGGATTTGGTGATGGCGGCGGGCACGCGAATGCGGTTGGTCTGCCAATCGACCATAGCCCAGGTGAGGCAGCGGATGGTTTCCGAACGCAAGCCGGTGTACGCCGCCAGAACCACGAACAGCCACCACGGATCGTCGCGGTGTTGGTCGCTGACTAGACGGCGTAATTCGTCGATCGCATAGCCGCGCCGGAATTGGCGCGGCTCGGCAAAGCGCTCCACCGCATCAAACGGATTATAGGTCATCATCCGCCGGCGCACGGCGTGGTTGCCGATGGAGCGCAGCACGGTGAGGTATTTGTTCTTCGTCCGTGGATTGGCTGCCGGTCGCTTCGCCTTTCCTGCGTCTGCCGCGATACGGCGTTTTTCCGTGGCTGGCGGCTTGCCCCGTGGACTGGTCTTCAGTGCTCCGAGCCAGCGCTGCACGAGGTCCGGCATGCTGCGCTCGGAAAGATCGCCAACACCGGCGGCGCACGCGGCCTCCAGGACCCAGCGGATGGTCGCCAGTTGCGACGCACTACGTCCGAGTGGTAACTGCTCAGAAACCAGTGGCGCCTAACACGAAGAATTTGCTATTAATGGAACGATCTTCTGTTAAGCCTGGATCATGGCGGATGCCGATCGTTAT
>JAYVTR010000055.1:0-2793 GCA_043788625.1 Planctomycetota bacterium | reverse complement strand
TCTGCGGTGGGGCGGGCATCATGGTGGCCTCACTCAACTGTCAATATCGGGTTTGCATTCACCACCGAATTGGCGTTTTTCCTGGGGAATTAGCGATTTCACGCACCAGGCGCGGCACCAGATAACCAGGCAGACGGGCGGCAATGTTACGCATCAGCTCGACAGCGTGCTGATCATCGACCAGAAAATGCCCTGCCCCCTGCACGTGGTCCAATTGGTGCAGGTAATAGGGAAGGATGCCGGCGGCAAATAAGCCCTCACTCAGCGCACACAGCACGTCTGCGTCGTCATTGACCCCGGCCAACAGCACGGCCTGGCTCAGCATGGTGATGCCGGCATCACGCAGACGATGGCAAGCAGCGATGACGTCCGCCGACAACTCACGCGGATGGTTGACGTGCACCACCATCACCGGCGTCAGGCGGCCAGTGGTAAACCAGCTGATGAATTCCTCCGTCACCCGCGCCGGCAGCACGATCGGCAGGCGGGTATGGATGCGCAGACGCTGCAGATGCGGAACCTCCGCCAAGTCACTGGCCAAAGCCGCCAGCTGGGCATCGGGCAGGGTCAACGGGTCGCCACCCGATAACAGCACTTCGCTGATATCGGTGTGGTGCATGAGATAGTCGATGGCCGGGGCCCACCACTGCCGGCCGCGCGGCAGCTCGTCGTACGGGTAATGGCGGCGAAAGCAGTAACGGCAGTGCACAGCGCAGGCACCGGTAGTGACCAATAACGCCCGACCGCTGTATTTGTGCAGCAGACCGGCGGTGGGTGTGCACGTCGCTTCAGATAAGGGATCGGCGGTAAAACCGGGGAATTCATGTAATTCATCGCCTAAAGGAACCACTTGGCGCAACAATGGATCAGACAGGTCACCAGGCTGCATGCGCGCCAGAAAGCTGCGCGGCACCATGAGCCGGAAATTGCCGGCGGCGGCCCTGGCGGCTGGCAAGGCCGCCGCCGGCAGCTGCAAGACACGCCACAGCTCATCGACGTCGCGAATGGCGTCGGCGAACTGTGCTTGCCACGACGAGCCCGGCTCGACTTCGGGCCGCGTCGGCTGGGTACTAGCCTGAGCACGGTCGACCGCTACGGTTCCGCCCTCGTTGCTGACAGGAAGACTGTCGGCGACCGTTCTATCCAAGGCCGCTTTGGCGGCATGATCATCTGACTGTAGTGTCAACGGAGGCATCCCATGGGTTCCATCAATATCGGTGAAGTCGGCAAAGGCACACGCCTCATTTTCGACAATTACCCCTGGCTGGTGCTCGAAGTGAACTTCGTGAAACCGGGCAAGGGAAACGCGTTCTATAAGCTGCGCGTGATCAACTTGGTGATTGGCACGACCCTTGAAAAGACGCTGCGCGGAGGCGAAAAAGTCGAAACTGCGGACGTCGCGGATGCGAACATGCAGTTCTTGTACTCGGACGCCAATGGATTCGTGTTCATGGATCAACAGAGCTATGAGCAGCTCTCGATCCCCACCAAAATCGTTGGTGAGGTCAAAGACTTCCTACTCGAGAACATGGAATGCTCGGTAACCCTGTGGAACGGTGAGCCCATCCAGGTACGTCTGCCGAACACCGTCACCATGGAAATCGACTACACCGAGCCTGCGATCAAGGGTGATACGCAGAGCCGCGTGATGAAGATGGCCAAGCTCAAGGGCACCGGTGCGGAAATCGCCGTGCCGATCTTCCTCGCCATCGGCGAAAAGATCACCATCAACACGCAGACGCGTGAATATTCGGGTCGCGCGAAGTAATTTCGCACGTTTCTGCTGCGAAACTGCAGCTGATACTAACGCGGGCGGGCCACCAGGTCGGCCCGCGTTTTGTTTTGATCCACTGACCTAGGGGACGCACATGGATGCCGATTCACCGATCCGCCGTTCATCATCGGCACTGCATTATGACCGCGTCGACTGGCGTCCCACCGCTACCCGTGAGACTCTGCAAAAGCGTTCCGAACTCCTTAACCGGGTGCGGATGTTCTTCCTGGAGCGGGCAGTGCTCGAAGTCGATGTGCCGGTGCTGCAAGGCGGTGCCAATCTCGATCCGGGGGTCGAGCCATTCCACGTCGTAACCCCTGATGGCCGACGGTTTCTGCCCACCAGTCCTGAGCATCCGCTTAAACGCCTGGTGGCGGCCGGTTATGGAGCGGTGTGGGCCATGGCGCCGGTGTTTCGCGCCAATGAAAAAGGCAGTCGCCACGCTCCGGAGTTCCGCATGCTGGAATGGTACCGGCCCGGCTGGGACGACTGGAAGCTATTGCGTGAAGTGTTGGCCTTGTTTGATAATCTCACCGGCCTGGGCATCACCCATGAAGTCCTCGGTTATCGAGATGCTTTTCGGCGCTATGTCGGCATCGATCCCGTCCACGTCAGCTCGGACGAGCTCATGCGTCTGTTGGGTGAGCAGGCCAACGTTGCTATTTCTGCCAACGGAACCGTTGACCGCCTGGTAGCTTTAGACCTGCTCTTAACCGAGCGCATCGAACCCAAACTGGGGCGTGGGCATTGGACCGTGCTGACCGATTATCCGCTCCATGTGGCCGCCCAAGCCCGTCTGCGCGCCGATGACGATGAACAGCCGGTGGCGGCGCGTTTTGAAATCTACCGCGATGGGTTGGAATTGGCGAATGGCTATTGGGAGCTGACCGACGCTCATGAACTGTGCGGACGCTTAGATGCCGAGCATGCCACGCGCGACGACGGCGTCATTGCCCGAGACCAGCGCTTTGAAGCGGCCATGCGTCATGGCCTGCCGGAATGCGCCGGCGTAGCAGTGG
>JAYVTR010000054.1:0-8362 GCA_043788625.1 Planctomycetota bacterium | reverse complement strand
AGGCGCTCGGGAATGTTGGTGTTGTAGTTCACCAACAGGCCATCGGCGAGCAGCTCACGTGCCATCTTGGGTACGAAATCGTCACTCGTTAGCCGATCGTCAGGCAAGCGCGCCAGCACCAGGCTGGTATTGGCTTGGCTCAGCTCCTGGTCGATGCCGATGATGAGGCGCTCGGGCATCGAGCTGGCGTTGTGCTCGGTTGACTGCACCAGTACCACCGATTCGAAGCGGCCGGTACGCAAGGCCCGGGCTCCGGTGTTGGGACGGTAGCCGAGTTCGCGTGCCGCAATCAACACCCGGGCGCGCACCGTTTCGCTAACCAGGTGCGGATCGGTGAACACGCGCGAGATGGTCTTCTGTGCGACCTGCAACTGCAGAGCCAGATCGTGTTGGGTGATGCGGATGTGCTGACGTGCGGACATAATGTCTACGTACGCATCTCATCTGGATTACTCTTCACCGTCAAGCCTGCGTTGAATGTAAAACCGCTTCCGTCGGTCAGGACGTAATTGATGCAATGGTGTCGCCGGCAATGAAGACTCCGCCGACGGTAATTGATGCCGCCGGGCTAAGTGGGTCATCGAGCAGGCCATTCAGCAACGCGGCACTGCTCTGACCAGCGGCATAGCGATCGTAGCGCATGCCACCGGGGACAAACCCATCGTAGCCACGCCGATCGTCGATATCGAAGGCCGCCAGGGTGAGTCCGTCGGGCACCTGGCGGCCGGCACGGCAGGCTGCCTGCAGCAACGCCGGGAATTCCCTGGTGCCTTGGGTAGTGACAGCGGTCAGCCGGTGGAGAGTGAGCGCTGCGGCAACTACCGCCGGATCGCACGATGGGATGGTCACCAGCGGACCGGCCCCACCGTCATGCAACGCCGCGGAGAAACCACGCAGACGGTCGCTGATGCTGAAGTGGTAGCCGGCAAAATCGGGAGCGGCAAGCGCTGTGGGCGCCGGCAGGACATTGCCGATACGACAATGTCCTAGGGCGAGCAGCGCCTGCGCGAGTTCACGCCCGACACGCTCTTCATCGCGCCGCACATGGCACACTGCGCCGGGCAACTGTGCGTCGTACCACACCACGGGCACTCCCAGGCGTTGTGCCAGGCCCTCGGGGTTAGGCAGCCTTCCCTGATGCACCACCAAGCCATCAAAAAATACTTCCTCCAGCAGGCGTGCACGCGGGTCGGCGAGGTCGGCAGTCAGCTCGAAGACATCGAGAACTGCCAGGTGGCGACCGGCATCGATCATGCCGTGGCTCAGGCCGATGACGAACGAATAGAGGGAAGGGTGGTACAGTGAGTCGCGCGTCTGTGAGCCGTTCTCGGTGACGAAGCCGACTACGCGCGAGCGGTGCGAGCGCATCGACTGCGCGGCGCGGTGTGGGATGTACTTAAGCCGCGCCGCCGCGCTACGCACGCGCTCAACGGTCTCCGGGCGGTAACGCCCCGCACTCCCCCGATTGAGAATCTCCGAAACTGCATTGATCGACAACCCGCAGGCCTCCGATATCTGGCTGAGACTGGCCATTCGTAGCCCTCGTTACGCTAGACGGTAGAGCGCCCACGGGTCTGGCAACCATGTTCCGCAGCGGACGCGAGGTGGGGCTCAGGGCGCAATATAGGCCGTCACCATGCGCCCACCGCCGCGGCTGGGGGCGTCGGCCGCGCTGAGATCGGTCGGCTTACCATCGCGTAACGCGCGCACTAATGTCTTGAAGAAACCATTCGGCCGGTAGGTGGTGCCGGCGAACGACAGCACCGCGCGCGTGTCGGTCAAGGAGTAGGCCGGCCGTAGATCGGAACCGAAGGTGTAGTGCAGCGCGCCATAGATCTCGACGACGCTGCCGCCAGTGGCGCTGAGGGCGGTTTCGGCACTTTCATGTTTAGCCCCCAGCGCCCATACCTGCGCCCCGTCGACCACCGCCTTCGGGTCACCGGGTCCTTCCGCGTTCCATTGACGGATGAATACCTGAGTACCGCGGGCGAAGCGGTAGCCGGCACCGGCGCAGTCTTCGATGAACAGACGGCCGGCCCCGGGGCGGTTCTCGACCATCCGCGTATCAAATGGCAGTAGATCGCGCAGCACCAGCGTGCGGGAGTCCTCATGCAAGGCGAATAGGCGGTTGCCGAGGCCCATGCCGAAGGCATCAACGACTGTCACGTCGGCATCCGTACCGCCGGCAAAGCGCAGGAGTGCGCCGTCGGTCGGCATCCCATCCGCTGGATTGAGGGTCGTGCCCAGGCCAATCAGCCAGCGCACATGTGCCGGCACGGTCACGCCGCGGGCGAAGCGATAATGGGCGCGGCGCAAGCACACCACCGCGGTATGCGCGGCGAAGGCCGCTTCGAGCGCCGATGCGTCGTCACCGCCACTGGGCGCGGCGACCAAGGTCCACTCGCTGGCGGGCGGCAGGACCGGCTGTGGCGTATCCTGCACCGCAATGCGCGATGGAGGGTTGGCGCCGCCGAGCAGCGCATCTGATGCCCACCATTCGAGTCGTCCGCCCGCAACGGCAGTGCCACGGCAGTCGATCCCCTGCGTATAGCCACGCACGGTGACCCCGCGCAGCAGGCAGCGCGCCTGATTGCCGGTGATCACGATTGCGGCTGTGGCCGCATCTTTTGCGCAATTTTCAGCAACCTCAGCGGGCTGCCCGTCGAGGTCGCTATCCAGCAGATCGCACAGGCCAACGCCCTCGATACGTAGTGCCGGCACGCGGTTGATACTCGTCACCGCCCGTAGGGCGAACACCGCGTCATGGACCAGTACACCGACCTCGCGCTGGTTTTTGAGCGTCAGGTTATCGGCGGTGAACTGACAGATTTCTTGTCTGCTGCGGATGCCAACGGAAAATCCTTCGATGGTCACCCCGGTGAGCAGACCCGGGCCGTTATCGCGCCGTGTAAGATCGATGCCAGTGAGCCCCGAGCCCGCCGCCGCGCGTAGCAGAACTTGGCGCATGGCGCCGGTGTTCGATGCTTGATAGGAAATGCCGATGGCTCCTGGATTGCCCGCTCCGATCTCGAGCGTGAAGTCGCGCAGGTGATTCCCGAATGCCTCATTGCCTTCGCCGTTCCAATATTTTTTGTCGCCATCGCTGCCACTTGAGCCGGTCTGCACCACGGCCTTTGGCACGGCCGGATCGGTGAAGCCGGCGGTGGCGTCGGCGACCCGGATCACGGTGCGTCCGATGCCTGCGCCGCGCAGTTCCATAAAGCGGCCCCAACCATGGCTGGGGCCATCCTCGTGATCATGCTTCCAACGGAGGGTGTCGCTGACCCGGTAAATCCCCGACGGCAAGTAAACGATCTGATGGTGGTCGACGCCTTGACTGAGGGCCCGCTGCAGGGCCGCAGTGTCATCGGCCATACCGTCGCCAACCGCGCCCAGGGTGCGTACGTCAATGACCCCGGCATCGACCGGATAGGTGATGTCGGCGGCTGTCAGTGAGGCAGTGGCGATGAAGACGAAAAGCCAGGAGAAGCGCATGTTTGATCGTCCGTGGTGTTATTTAATGGGTGTCAAACCGAGTTGAGCGCGCGACCATACCAGGTCACCGGTGTTATCGTTGGCGGATGCACACACCGCCATGCTCCAGCCTGCTGCGTCGGTCGCCAGACCGTTACGGTCGCTGGGTCCGTGGTAGTGCAGCGTCGCGACGTGCCCATCGGCAAACACCACATTGGCGCTGCCGCGGTGCTGGGCCGTCCACCCCGACCAGGCGTCGGTCGGTGATTCATTGCACGGTGTCCACCAGGGCGAACCGATGATCACCTCGAACAGCAAACCAACATCAGCGGAACGGGTCAGCTCCGCAAATCTGGTGCGCCGTGGAGTACCAGGCACTTCTTGCATGGTGCCCAGCAGCGCCACGCATGGCGCATAGTCGTACCAGTAGTCGCCACGTTGGGCGAGCCGCCCGCTGGGGCAGTTGAAGGCCGGTCCCCGCACCGCACGCCAGGGGTCTGACGAATTGGCGCCATCAATATACCCGCCGCTGATTAACGGATCGAAGTAACCATTTGATCCAGGCCAGATGCGCAGCTTGGCCCACACCATGCGGCCCTGGTCGTCCTGGGCCTGGGTCTGAATGCCGAAACCAATCATGCGCATGCGCTGGGCGCACACGGTGCGCTTAGCGCCATCGCGCACCAGCGCGATGGTTGGCAGCAAGAATGACGCCAAAAGTGCGATCACACTCACTACCGCTAGCAACTCTATGAGGGTGAATCCATAACGCATAGGTGGCCCTCGTTACCGCACAATATCATTATATTAACGTTAATATAGAAAAAAATATCAGCACGCGCAATTCCTTCAAACACGGTCACTTGTGCTTCTGCAGTAGGCGTTGAGCTGGCACCGGATGGTCACCAGTAATGGATTGTCTTGACCTGGGATCCCAACTTGCGCCCGGATCTCGAACAGCTGATGCATCGCGATAAATCTATGGTGTACGTCGTTAGCGGCACGCGCTCTCGAAGACTCGGCGATAGACGCTCGCTGCCGGCCATTGAGCACTGGTTGCGCGATGCGAATATGGAAACCGCATGCGCGGCCAAAGCGGCCATTCCTGCCGATTCTCACGGAATTCCTGCGGCAAAATCCGGGACGCATGCGCGCCATCGTACAGGCAAACGCGCCCCTGCGGGTGGCGACCCCGCCAGCGGAAGTCACCCTGCTCGGCTGGGACATGCGCGTGGTGCTGGAAACCGCCCGTTCGCTCATGCGAGAACATCTCGACCGCGGCTGGCCCATGGTTGAACGTGTGCTCAAACCACAACCGTTGACCGTGCCCGAAGGGGGCTGAACCACGCAAATTTACGATGATTATGTGGAGCCCCGCGTGCGCTGAGCGTTCCGACACACGCCTAACGTGCTCCGGCGGACAGAAGGGCGTAGGCGCGCTTGCCCTTTGGACCCCGCACCGGACCGGTCTCGTCCTGGTACCACAGCGGATACCAGTTGCTGCCATTGAGCGCGAAAGTCAACGCCACCCGACCACCCGCATTGGTGAAGGCGGGAACTTTCGGCGTGCGCAGGCCTGACTTGCCCAACGGATAGAGCATCGCGCCGAGCACCTCCAAATCACCGCTTTCATTGGCGATGCAGGTCATCTCGCCCTCGGATTTAAAGCCGAGGAGCCACATCGTCCCGCGATTGACCAGCAACGGCTTCTCGCCGAATTCCGAGTTCACCTGCCAGCCCCACAGGTGGTGGCCTTTGGCAATCTCATAGCCCTTGCCGATGACATCGACGATCCACGTCTTCCCTGGTCCGGTGGCGCGGTAGCCGCCTCCACCAGCAAGCTCACCGAGGTCGACATGGCGCAGCGCCAGGCCGCCGGTGCCGCTGTGCTCGATCGGGCCGGTAAATGAGCAGTGCTCCCAAACGGTATTCCCTGATCCGGTGTAGCGGACCAGCGGTGATACGGGAGCATCCTTAGCCGAATTCAGGCTGGCGTTGAAACCGCGGATGAGCCGCACCGCGCCACGGAGCTCGATGGTCCGGGTGACAGTCATCCCCGGACTGGCAATGGCGATTGCAGTGGCGCCGCCATCAATGGCCTCCTGCAGCGCATTCTCATTCGACACCACCGTCCACTCCGCAGCGGTGGCAGGCTCATAACGTGGGCAAGATTCGATCGGCAGATCCAGGGGCTGCGCCTCGCCCCCACCGATTGCCAGCGTAGCGCCCTGCGCCACCAGCGGCGGGAATCCGACGGTGGTCGCACGGCGTAGCGTGACGGTTCCCTTGCTGGTGATCGCCGCCACGGACCCATCCCCGCCGACGATTTTCGCGTCTACAAGGGTGAGCGTCGAACCGTCGCCAGTGCCGAGGAAGAACGGGGCCACGCCCTCATAAATCAACCCCTGCACCGACAGGACATTGCTGGTATTGCGCAACCGACCTCGCGCTGCCCGCGCAAGGTCAGCCCCTGGAAGGTCATGCCATACTGGTATTGATCGGTACGGATACCAAATTGGAATCCTTGGATCATCACATCCTGGATCAATGCAGGCCCCGGCCAGTTGCGCTCCATACGCAAACCGCACCAACCGCTGTTGGCAGGGGCGCGGATCGTGACGTCCTCCACCGTGCCGCGATTGTTGGTGATGTAGTCGATGCCGACCGCGCCGGGGTTGACGCCGATGTCGACCGTGAGATTGATCACTGAATGCCGAAAGGCGCGGTTGCCGCCGCCATCTGGATTCTTGTCATCGCCGTCGGATTCGCTGCCGGTGGCAATCACCGCCTTTGGCTTCTGTGGATCGCCGTAGCCTTCGGCACCATCGGCAAGGCGGATCACCGTACCATGGCGCGACTCGCCATAGAGCAGCATGCCCGCCCGCCAACCACTGGCCCAGCCGGAATCGCCAACCCGGCTTTCGAGCGGACCGCTGACCACATAGGTGCCCTTGGGCAGCCATACAAAAGGCATCCCCCGGTAACGTCCGCGTTCGATGGCGGCTTTCACCGCCGCGCGCAGGGCCGCGGTATCATCAGTTTTGCCATCACCTGTGGCACCGAAATCATGAACATTTACAACGTTGGTGCCGGCGGGCAGATGCACTTCAGCCGCGGTGAGAGTCGCGGATGGAGCCGATGCCAATACAGCGAGCCCACCAATCAAGAGCATAGCTTTCATCGGGTCAATTCCGTCAGCCACACCGGACGATCTGCCGGCACCTGGAGCACGCCATCCACGCCAAGGGTCCCTTGGGCGAGCTCCTTGCCGTCGAAATCGATCATCCGCCAATGCATGCCGGCGAGTGCCGGGTTGGCCACCGTCGCGCCGACCCGAGTGACCAGCACGGGTGCCTTGCCGTAAGCGGTGATCTTGCGTTGCCCCCGGTCAATGGTCAGGCCGGTGTTGAAGCTGCTCGATACCAGGGTGAGCACCGCCCGGCGGGCCTCGCCGAGGGGTCGGCCATCCTCGCTGGCCAATGCGAAGGCGGTGAAGCGCTCGCTGCCAGCCGGATAGGGTGTGCCCGGCGCATCGCGATGAACCACCTTGCTGAGCGTGGTGCCGTTGGAAAAACGTAGCGTCTCGGCGCCGTACTGGCCGAAGAGGCCGGTATAAGCCGCGACGCCCGGTGCATCCATCAACAAGTGGCTGCGTTGCACATCGAATTCAATCCCCGAGGTGGGTTTGATCAGCGACGAGCGTTCGAAGCCATTGAAACGCGTTACCGGGCCCTCGGTTTTGAGAAATTCCGTTTGTTGAGGATCGATAATCAGGCGCATGCCACTGGCATAGGCGGTGGCCATCATATCCATGAGGCCGGTGCGGCCATAGGAGCCGGCGTAATCCATGCTGCGCGCATCGTAGAGAGCCGGCCGGCCGAAGCGGAAGATCGTGGGTTTGTCCGGCGGCGCGAGTAAGCGATTGCGGAAGATCGCACCAGCGCTGCGCAGCGAGGCCTGCTCGACCTCGTCGGTAGTATAGTCGTATTGGAAGGCGCCGGGTCCGGGAGCGGACAGGGCGCCGCCACTGTACGGAGTGTCCGCATCAAGGTCGTAGGAATCGATCGACCAATAATGGAAGTTTGCTCCGTCCCAATCCTGGATGGAACCCGCGGCGGCGATGCGCATCGGCCATTCCGCCCGATATTTCGACGGCGATCCGTACTGCGTTTCATAGACCAGGAACGGCTTGCCCGGGAAGCGGTTGTGCTCCATCCACGGCACATCCTTGGCCAGCTGTGGCGCGGCGTCGAGCCCCGAGTACCACGGCCAGCGGCGGCTCTGCGGATCGAGCGTGGCGACTTCGTCGCCCTCCATGTAGCCGCCATGCACGACCGCGTCCCCGTGCTGGTGAAGATATTGGGCCTGGATCGACTCGCCGATGCCGGTGTCGAACACCACCGGCGATAGCCGAGTGCTTTTGCCCCATGACTTCACCGCTGCCGCGAGTCGCTGTTTGTGTGCGACCAGCGTCTCCATGAAAAATTCCAGTACGTCGGAGGTCCGGTTGGGCGTAACGTCATTGCGTCCGACTGACGTGACGACGGTGCGGAAGGCATCAAGCGCGGCTGGATTGGTGTCGTTGAGCGCGAGCGGCATCACTGCTTGGCTCATAGGTGCCAAAAGCATCGTCGCCTTGCCCAGGTCCTCGCCGGGAAAAGTAAAGCCCCAGGCCTGCTGCAGACGCTCCTGGGTCACGTATTTCGTCAACAGCCAGGTGTTCCAGCGCGTAATGAGAGAACGGCGGAGAAAGTCGGGTAGCTTGAGCCACTGGCCGCCCGTCATCTTGCGCATCCACCATTGCTCGTTGGTCAGCTCCCACACTGCGAAGGTCGGATCATCAGCATGGCGCAGGCCGGTGTGCACATTGACGTGCATCGCCTTCTGA
>JAYVTR010000053.1:0-3676 GCA_043788625.1 Planctomycetota bacterium | reverse complement strand
GATGGTGATGTCGACCTGGATGTCGGCACGGAACGCCTTGGCGGCGATGGCCTGACGTAACAAGGTGTGCAGCAGGTCGGCCAACACCTGGCGCTGTTGCTGCCGCGCCTGGTTGTACAGGCCGGGTTCTTTGCTTTCGAGGTCGTCATACAAAACCGAGCCGACGCTGACCAGGTGCACGCCGATCCGTTCAAGCACCTGCCGCAGGCGGTCTTCGTGGCTCAACTCGCGATTGCCGAGCAAGGCGATGATCTCGACTTCGACGGTGCGGTTGACGCGCTCGATAACTGCCGCCAACAACGCCTCTTTGGTGGGAAAGTGCTTGTAGAGGGTTTTTTTGCTACGGCCTGCATCATCAGCGATTTCCGCGGTCGAGACCCGCGAATAACCGAACTTCATGAAGTAGTCCTTGGCAGTCTCGACGATTTCGTTTTTGACGGCGCTGTCGTCCATGGTGGCATGACTGTTCAAGGCGGGGGCGCGTTGTCACGCTGCGCTCACCGCTTAGCCTTTTACCAGCCAGCTGGGAATGGTCTCGGTCGGCTGACTCGATCGTCTATTCCAGACAGGCTCCTAGCGTGACCAACGACCACTCATCATTACCCGCGCGTGCCACGCCGGTGGCGGTAAGCGGTAAACTCGCCTCGGCCATCCCCCAGGACGAGACCTACGAGCGCCTGCGCATTCTGGTGGTGGTAGCCTTGGGTTCGTTTGCCGCGGTCGGCGTTATCGCCTGGCTGGTGCCATTGCTGCTGCCACCATCGACGCCGGCCACGTCGGTCATGGGCGTGTTGTCAGTGTCAGTGGTCAGCGTTTGTGCGGCCATGTTTTGGCTGTTGCGGCAGTCACGCGCGGTGACGCACGTGCATGCGCTGGGCATGGGCTTCGTGGTGCTGGTGGCACTCTTGATGGCGGCGGCCGAGGTCTCTTTGGCCCCACAAATTAGCGGCGCCCGCTGGGGGGTTTCGGGAATCGGGATTTGGATCGTCCTATTTCCCTTGGTATATCCGTCAACTCCACGCATTACCCTGGTGGCAGCGCTCGCCTGCGCCAGCACGGTGCCATTCGTGTACGCGGCGGGGCGGCTCATCGGCGGACCCGATGAGCCATGGGCGCGCTTACTGCCGTGGATGCTGCCCCTGTATTTTTGTGCCGGCTTGGCGGTGGTGGCGGCGGTCAGCATGCATCGTTACCGGCAGGCTTTGGCGCAGGCGACACGCGAATTGCGTGAATACGGCCGCTATGAATTGGTATGCCCCCTGGGCAGCGGCGGCATGGGCGAAGTGTGGCTGGCGCGTCACCGCCTGCTGCAGCGCTCGGCAGCGATCAAGTTCATCACTCCGCCGGCCACCGCTGATGTCGCTCGGCAGGCATTTTTAGTGCAGCAATTCGAAGCCGAAGCCGCCGCCATCGCGCGGCTTTCGTCGGTGCACACCGTCACGCTCTACGATTTCGGCATCGCGGATCATGGTGAGTGGTATTACGTGATGGAGCTGCTCGACGGCATCGATCTGGAGCAGGCGATCATCGCGCAAGGGCCATTTCCCGATTGGCGGGTGGCGCACATCCTGGCGCAGGTGTGCAGCTCGTTGGCAGAAGCCCATCGCTGCCACATCGTGCATCGCGATATCAAGCCCAGCAATCTGATGCTGTGCCGGCTCGGCGAGGCGCTGGATGTGGTCAAGGTGGTCGACTTTGGCCTGGTCGGCCTCAACCATGCCGGCACCCCGCAGGCAGGGGGCTCGGCCCTGGCCGGCAGTGCCGGCTATCTGGCGCCCGAGGTGCTGCTGGCCGAGCCCCAGCTCGACGGACGGGTCGACCTGTATGCGCTGGGCTGCGTCGGTTGGTGGTTGTTAACCGGCAAGCCGGTCTTTGCCGATGCCAAGAACATCGAAGACGAATGCGTCCGTCATTGCAGCGAAAACCCGCCGGTGGCGGCCTTGCGTGCGGCCGGACATGATCCCGACCTGATCCAGCTGCTCATGGAGCTGCTCAGTAAACGCGCCGATGGCCGTCCTGCCTCTGCCAAAGTAACACGGCAACGACTGTTGTCGTTGCCGTGTTACGGACGCTTCGATGAGGCAGCCGTAGCCGCCTGGTGGACGCTTACGCGACCGCCTGTTGATGAGGCTTCGAACGCAGCAGCAACGACACCACGATCAGAGTCACAAAACCTAACGGAACGGTAATGATCGCTGGCTGGCTGAACGGCACCAAGGCCGCCAAGGCGGCGGCATCGGCAGTATAGCCGTAGACATACTGGAAGGCTTCTTTGCTGACCAGCACCCAGCCCAGTGAGCTGACTAGGCCGACGACGATGGCGCTGGTGACGCCCTGCTTGGTGGTGCCGCGCCAGAATAGCACCATCACCAGCGCCGGCAGGTTGGCCGAGGCGGCAATGTTGAAGGCCCAGCCGACCAACGACGATACATTCATGTTGACGAACTGGATGCCCAGCCACATGGCGATGGCACCGACCACGATCGCCGCCAGTTTTCCGGCGCGCACCTGATGGGCATCGCTCAGCTCCAGCTTGAACACATTTTTGATCAGGTCGTGAACGATGGCGCCAGCCGACGCCATGATCAGGCCGCTCACCGTGCCGAGCACGGTGGTGAAGGCGATGGCGCTGATGATGGCGAAAGGCATTTCACCAAACGTGCGTGCCATCAACGGGGCCGAGGAGTTGGTATCGGTTAGATCCAAGGCGCCGCTGGTCATAGCCCCCAGCCCGAGGAAAAGAGTCAGGGTATAGAAGAAGCCAATCACGCCGATGCCGACGACGGTGCTCTTGCGGGCACTGCGCTGATCTTTGACGGTGTAGTAGCGGATCAGGATATGTGGCAGCGAGGCCGTACCGCAGAACAACGCCAACATCAGCGACAGGAAATCAATCCGTGACAGCAGCGCTTTGTTGCGTGCAGCAAGCGATTCCGGTTTGGTTGGATCCGCCACCGGCAACTCGCCTTGAATGCCCTTGAACAACGGGTGTTGGCCGGGCTGCATGAGCTTGGCGCCGGGGGTCGGCTTCTGGCTCCACACGATGGTGGTGGTGCCGTCGGCATCCTTGATGACCTCCTTGCTCCACAGCAGGACTTCACTGTCTTCAAGGGTGGTCAGGTAGCCAGCTGGTGACAGGGGGCCGGTGCTGGTGGCGCCGTTCGGCAGTTTACTCAGTCCGCCCACGGGAATCAGCTTGCCGCCGGCGACGCCATTGATGGTGAGCACGGTTCCTTTGGCGTCAGTTACTGTCCATTGCACCTGGCTGAGGGTGTTGTCGGCGTCCTTGCGCCACAGCACACCCTGCGCATCACGGACATAGGGCTTGCCGGCCCAGGCTTCGCTCACGCCCACGGGTAACGGCAGGCCGTGGCTGAAGGTAGTGTCGACCTTCAGGCCGCGGCCGAGGATCATCACCGCCAGGATGGCGCAGAAGGTGACCAGCAGCGAACCCTTGATGAATTGCACCCAGGTGGTCGAAACCATGCCGGCGGTGACGACGATGACGGTGACGATGGTACCGACCACCAACACGCCCTGGACGTGCGTCCAGCCGAGCAGGCTCTTGATCAGCACCCCGGCACCGACCATCTGCGGAATGAGGTAGAAGACGCTGACCACCAGGGTCGAAATGGCAGCCGTAAGGGTGATGCTGCGCGAGCTGAAGCGATTATTG
>JAYVTR010000052.1:0-6509 GCA_043788625.1 Planctomycetota bacterium | reverse complement strand
CTGCGCGTCAGGGCATTCACCTCAGTCGCTCGACTCTGGTGGGCCATGTCACGGCCTTGGCAACGGTGTGTGCGCCGATCTATCAGGCCCTGATCGATGACGTGCGCCACGCCCGCTATCTGCATCTCGATGATACCCCCGTGCGCATCCTGGCACCGGGCCTGGGTCACGCCGCCACGGGCCGCATCTGGGTCTACCGCAGTGAGCAGGCCACCGTTTTTGCGTGCACTGATTCGCGTGCGGGGCGACATCCGGATGAATTCCTCCGCGACTATCGCGGCTTCATCGTCGCGGATGCCTATGCCGGACATAACCGGCTCTACGATCCGGGGCGAGCAACCCCGGTGGGCTGTTGGGCGCATGTGCGCCGCAAGTTCGTTGAGATTCCTGATTCGCCGATTGCTCACCGCTTGGTGGATGACATTGGCCGTCTGTACGAGATTGAACGGGAACTCGTGCTGGTGCATGAAGATGAACGCCTGCACGCACGCCAGCATCGCGTGGCGCCCTTGCTCACCGAACTCGGTCGTCGCCTGACCGAACTCTCCCAGCATACCACGCCAGCCAGCTCACTCGGCAAAGCCATCGCCTATGCTCGCAACCGCTGGCCGACCTTGCTGACCTACACCGCCCACGGCTTTCTGCCGATCGACAATAACCCTGCCGAAAACGCCCTGCGGCCGTGGGCCGTCGGACGAAAGAATTGGCTCTTTCTCGGTAATCTTGCTGCCGGCCAGCGGGCAGCCATCTGCGCGACGCTGATTGAGAATTGTCGCCGCCAAGCCCGCGACCCGTTCGCCTACCTGAGGGGCGCCACTGCGGCGCTGCTCACCGGCCGCACCGACTACCACCAGCTCACGCCGCTGGCGATGGCTGCCCAGCACCATCACGCCCACACCTCAGCGTAAACACGATTCAACATGACCACACCCCAACGCATCCCTTTCCCGCGTAATCACCGTGGCTGCATCCTGACCGAGGCCGAGCACGCGTTCATCCTGATGATTATCGGCCCGTTTCACGGGGCAGAAGTCGCAGACCTGCTGCGCCGTGCCCAGTCCATAGAAGGCGGCCGACGCATCGCCGGCACCGACGAAGAGCTCGACCTCGTGCTCGCCGCCGTTGATATCGAAGCCAACGGCTTCCTGCGTGTCGAGTCTGAAAATGCCGGTAGAAATCTCCGCAAGCCAAAGCCAGGTGGCAATGCGGATCGTCTGCGACATATCGCTGACAAAATCGAAATGTATATGTCGTAGGCGAGTACCGCCTACGATCGTAAACTTAGCAACCTATCACAGCTTGGTCGTACGTGCTAGTTTTGACGGCTGAACGCTTACCTTAGACGAAGACCCCACATCGAACAGAAATGGATCCAACTTTTTTTACTGCCATTAACCCAATACCACTCTCTCCAATCTTCACGAATATGACCTATGTCCGCGAGCGTTTTGATGATTAATTCGGTAGAATCCGTTATATTCGCAACTCGTGACCCCCAATAAAAACCCATGGAATAGACATGATGAATCATGATTTATAATGCTCCAACAACCGTGATGACAATATCTCCAAACCCTGCTTCTTCCAACAAAGCACCTATTGCGGTTGCGGCCGCATCTTCTGCTACAAACCATTCATTAGAAACCCCCGCCGCAGCTGCAACTTGCCTTCTTGCCTGATCAACAAGCGACTTAGCACCCCTAAACCAAGGACGGAAAGCCACGCCATCCTGGGGAGCAACCGACTTCGTCCACCTATTTCGACGGTCTCAGAGGGAGATTTTCCGGCAAGGTGGACAATCAAGGCATCGGTAACCGCTTCGTTGACCGTGACCCGCGCACGCTGGCAGCCAGATCACACGATTCGCTGCATTGGGTAGAATTTTGAACTTTTACTATCGCGCAGCAGCGTGAAATTAATTCGGGATTTTCAGGTTATTTTCAAAGAACCTGCACGCTAACGCGACTTTACAATTTTTCACCCAAGAGCTTCATCCAAGAATGCCAATACGCCGATAGCGCAGATAGAATTGTAGATGAATAGTTCGGATTTTCCCCAGATAAAGATAAAGGCCAAGCATCTGTCAGTGATCCCATACCTTCAAGTCGAACTGTCTTATAATGTTCGAATGCTGCATGCGGATTATTTTCATTTAATGACTTCAAGCATAGCTCTATTTCCTTAGGATAATTTACCTTTCGCTCTCGACAAAAGGCAATTAACGCTTCGCTTGCGTGCTTCTGTTCAGCCATGAGTCCATAAGAGTATGTCATAAACTATTTCATAATCATTGGCCTAGTGGCCTAGTGGCCTAGTGCCCACAACAAACGTCGCAGAACGATTGAGCAACTGATACTGAATTGCTCCGCCTTTCATATTGGATGCAGGTTGACCTCCCGCAATCAGCGATTCTCCTCTCGCTCAAAACCGAATACACGCACCGCTTCTGGTTCGTCGGCACACGCGGATTGTGGCATGCCGTCACCATTTATTGCAATTTCCATAATCATCGACGACCCCATCAAGGCATCGGCAACCATTTCGTTGACCCTGACCCGCGACTCGCACACACCGGAGACAGGAGCAAACGATCCGCAACATTGGTTGAGATTTTGAATTTCTACTACTGCGCAAATGCTTGAAAAAAGCACGGTTTTTACCGATGATCTCCATTGGACCCTGATGGTTATTCTGGTTATCCTATAATTATGTTGTTTGATACATGACCCAATAATCGATAATCTCGTCTGCTTCGCACTTCGCCCACAAATAAATACTTCCCTCGATCGGGTACCGATCGCCAAGCTCTTCAAGAGGGAATTGCAGAATCATCCTCCATTTTACAGATTCAGGAAGAAGCTGATCTCTACTTATTCCCAATGCACTAAACCCTCTACCCGTGTCGATTCCTCGAATCGAACATTCACATCTCTCTTCCATTTCAAATTGCACCTCTAAGGGCCAGCCACCGATTCTAATGCCACTCATGTTTTTTTCCCTCCACTCTGCTATTACATCCCAATCTTGACTTGATATTATCTTCATCCATCCGCGGCCAATTACCCTATCCACCGAAGGCAACGTATCAAATATACCACTTTTGTACTGTGGTTGATTGTTATTTTTTGAATCGCTGATTACAAATCTATCTCGATCACTTGGCCTGAAACCAAATGGAATATCTTGTAAGTTGAGAGTGACGTCCACCGATTTTTTCAAGAAGGGGACGATGCTTGCGGTTATTTCGCTTACATGCACCGAAAGAGTGAGCTGATCCCCAGACAATACAGCCGTCTCATTTATATCGACCAGAATCGATGGGCGGCGAAAACTTACCAATGGAAGAAGCTGCTTCAAATCTATATGAGTCATTTTCCACCTTTCAATCTAGCGAAAAGAGACGGGTAATTACCGTTAATTTTTCCAGCCAGATTTTTAAGCGCAGAAGCGGGAACGCCAACGATATTCTTCATGTGCCAAAAATCACGCGCTATGAGTTTAAGCGCTTCTGGGTTTTTCCCATTCATCGTATCGGGATTAGATGCCTGCATCCTTGTTATCAACGCATGGTCAGTCACTCTCAATGCAATTGCAGGTCCTTTCATCGCCTTTGGATCCTGAGGATAGCCAGGAACAACATTCTTCGCGACCGCCTTTTGGGGGACATGATGAATTTCAAAATCTTCGCCCTGACCGTTATTAGCCGCTCTTTTTTTCAGGTCATCGTAATCGCCAACTTCATATTCGCTCACTGGCTCATCCGTTCCCTCAAAAGGATTTGCATACGAATCTGGGATCATGTCGATGCCCATTAACGTAATTTGTATGATCCCATCAGCTAATTCATATGCCGCAATGAAATTAGGAACGGCCGCGGCCGTGTTAATCGCCATAACTTGGGTTACAGTCATACACTCCCCAAGGGACATGTAACCTGATGGATCCATACAATTAATCGGGTCTGAATGCGTGTATGAATACTTATGCAAGGTCATTGGATCTGAAACCCAGCCTTCGCATGTATCCATCGTATGAAATCTCCCCATCCCCTGATCCAAATACCGCGCCCGATTATACCCCAATCCAAGCGACGGTACCTGCTCTTCGCCCGCATAGCGGTAGCGATTCCCATCCTGCGCCACCGACGGACCACGGACGGGTACCCCGAACGCATCATAATCGTACTGGCTGACCGACGTACCGTCCGTCTTCGCCAAACCGCGCACCGTACCGTGACCATCATAATCCAACCAGCGGCCTTCGCTGCCAGTGGTCAGGTGATCGGCATAACCAAGCACATCCAGGCCAGTATAGACGGAGCGTTCCACTTTCAGCGCCGTGAGCGGCCCTGACAATTCATGGATGGTCTGCGTATACCCCGTGGGGTTCATGCCATCGACCAGGAACCAGCGAATAACGCCGTTGACGGTTTCGGCGACCTTGTTGCCATCGCCATCATAACGGATGGTGGTGACGGTATGGTCGTTCGCCGTGTGTTTCACCAAGTGGTCGAAGGAATCGTATTCATCAATGCCGTTCGGCGATTGGACGGTGTTGCCGCCAGCGTCGAAGGCATAGCCGGTGACGGCTAGGCGATCATTGGCATCGTGACCCAGCGCCTGCGTCGAGACGGCAGGAATCGACGAGGTGCGATCCTGACGATTACCCACCGCATCATAGGTATAGCCGACGTGACCATCGCCGCTGATGGTTTCCGAGGTCAGGCGACCGAGGCTGTCGTATTCCCAGGCGAGCGTGTGCGAAAGGACGCCATCATGGCCTTCTTCCACACCCATGCGCCAACCGCGCGCATCCAGCGCATAGCCGTACCAGGCGGTAAGGGTGGTGTCGCGCTTATGCTCGACGCGATCCAAATGGCCATCGCCGTTATAACGGTAGGTCATGATTTGGCCGTCGGCGCGGGCGACCTGATTCAGACGTCCAGCCAGATCATAGGTCGTATGCACCAAACCCAGCGGCGTTCCCGTCCAAGCCAAGCGGCCGACCACATCATAGGAGTAAGTCATCAACAGCGGATTGCCGTGATTCAACGTTGCGGCATGACTGGTCCCAACACTCGCCAAACGCCCAGCGGCATCATACCCATACCCGATGGATCCCAACGGCGTCGTGCGCACCGACAGGCGGCCAGCCGCATCATACGTATAATCGGTCTGGCCCAGGCCATCACCCATCTGCGCTCGGCGACCATCCGCGAAGTAGCTGAATTCGACAAGCGCTTCGCCAGTGCGCTGATCGGGTGTGATCTGAACAAGGCGGTCGCGCGCGTCATAGGTGCGGGTGGTCAGGAAACCACGGAATGACGTATACGTGCTGAGATTGCCCGATGGATCATAGGTGAAACTCTCCTGCTGCCCCAACGGCAATTTCCGCCATTGACGACGCCCCATGAGGTCGGCCCAGAATTGCGTCTGGCGTCCAGCGGCATCGATCTGACTGGTTTGATTGCCGAAATCATCATAGGCGTACTGCGTCTGCTGGCCTGACGCATCCGTGACCGAGCGCAGGCGACCCACCGCGTCATGGCCGAAGGCGGTGACATTACCCGCTTCATCCGTTTCCGTCGCGGTGCGACCCAGCGCATCGAAGGTCGTGACTTTCTTGGCGCCCGATGGCAGCTGCGTTTCATAACGACGATTCAGCGCGTCATAGCGCATGACGACGATCTCCCCAGTGGGGTCGGTGGTCTTTTCGACATTGCCCATCGCATCGTAACTCATCTGCGTCAATCCACCGTCAGCCGCCACCACCTGCGTCCGACGGCTGGCATCATCGTAGCCGAACACCGTTTCCCTCCCCACTGGGTTGATGCTCGCCACCACACGGCTCGCCGCATCATAACGGATTTCCGTCGTGAGGCCGTCAGGCCCGACGGAAAAGCGCAGACGACCTGCCTCGTCATATCGATATGTCGAACGGCGGCCCATGGCGTCGATCGATGCCGTGCGGCGGCCTTCGCTATCGTACTCCATCTGCTGTGTGGCACCGTCGGGATAGGTCACCTTGGTGACATGGCCCTTGGCATCCACGGCATACTCCGTGCGCTGTTGGCGCTGATCGATCAGCGACTTCACGGGCCCGGTGCTATGATAGGTCATGCTGGTGGTGCTGCCGTCCGGATACACCGTCGAGATCAGACGGCCCACACGGTCATAGGTCATCTGCGTGACGGCCCATTCCTCGCCACCACCCGCTAGGCGGCGGCGCACACTATTCGACAGCACATTGCCCCGACCATCCGCTACGCTGATGGTAACCCCGCCCTGCGGATCGGTGATCGTGGTGGTTTCCTCATCGCCATTCTTCGTATAGGAATAGGTGGTCGTGTTACCAAGCGCATCGGTCACGCTGCCGATCTTCCCGTCTCCTGCATAGCCATACCGCGTCACGAATCCCAGTGCATCCGTCACCGAGGTAAGATTGCCGTCCGCATTATAGGCATTGGTCGTCACATTGCCGCGTGCGTCTTTCTGCGTCAGGACATGGCC
>JAYVTR010000051.1:0-5850 GCA_043788625.1 Planctomycetota bacterium | reverse complement strand
ACCGGTCGGCCGCGCAAGGCGGGATCAACCGCCTGATGCACAGCCGCGTGAAAACCAGAAATGTGCAGATGGATGAACATGGGTCAGTAAAGACCCATCATGGTGGCGGGGGCGGCATGCAAGCGCGGCCAAAGACCACCGACTAGCGACTACCGACTAGCGATCACCTTTCGCGGATCGAAGCTGGAAGCCTTTATGCCACCTACCCCTTCATTGCCGCTTCGATCCCCGCCACCGTCTTGGGGATCTCCCGCGTCAGCACTTCGCAGCCGTCGGCGGTCACCAGCAGATCGTCTTCGATACGGATGCCGAAGCCCTCTTCCGGGAGATAAATACCCGGCTCATTGGTGACCATCATCCCCGGGGCAAACGGTACATCGTAGTTGGCCGGGTCGTGGACATCGACGCCCAGGTGATGGCCGAGCCCATGGTGGCGGATGAAGCCGGCCTTGAGGATGGGCTCCCAGCCGATGTCCGTCCACTCGCGATGCGACATGCCCGGGCGCAGTTTGGCCGAGGCCAGCTGGTTGGCGCGCAGGACGATCTCGTAGACCTCGCGGAAGCGCTTCTGATCAAAGCGGCCATGCACCGGCACGGTGCGCGTGACGTCGGCGCAATAGCCGCCGGCAGTGGCGCCACTGTCGATCAGCAACGGACGATGGGCTTCCAATGGCCGATCATTGTGCGGATAGTGCAACGTCGCGCCATGCACCGCCGAGCCGACGATCGGCGGGAAAGCCAACGGGCCATAGGCATGCTTGCGGTAATGCATGGTCAGCAGCGAAGCGACTTCCGATTCCATCTTCAGCTTGGGGATCTGCGGCAGCACCGTGCGCAGGCCATCACGGGTGATGCGCACCGCTTCACGGTGCCAGGCGATCTCGTCGGCGTCCTTGATCATGCGCTGCAGGATCAGCGTCGGCTCGACGTGGCAGACGAGGATGCCATGTACCGCCAGCTTGGTTTTCCACAGTGCCGTGGCCTGCGCCTGGAAACCCGGCTCACGGGTGCGCGTGCACATGCCGACACGGCCGCCCGCCGCCCGCGCGGCGCGGACCACGCGCTCTTCCAGGGATTTGAAATCAGCGGTATCATCGACGCCGTGCGCCTTGCGCGCCAGCGGCCCCGGCCCCAGGCGCGGGCCATCCCAGATGATGCGCGTGGCATCGCCGGTTTCGAGGAACAGCGTCGCGCCGGCCTGTGGCTCGATGAGCAGCGCCGCCTCGGGTTCGCCACAGCCGCTGTAATATTCAAACCACGGATCCTGGCGATCGCGACGCAGGGTCGTCTCATCGCAGCCGATAAACAGCAGGGGCACCGCCCCGAACATCGCCTGTTCGGCCATGTGCATGGCCACCTGCCGGCGACGGCGGTAGGTGGCAAGGGGCATTGAAAGTCCGCGAAGATCCATGCCCGCCATCATCACCATCCACCATCAAGAGGCTAGGCCCCAGGCGTGAGCGCCTCGATCGCTTGGCCAAGACGCCTAAGCACCAGTTATGTACCTCGAAACACCGTTGCAGAACCATGCTGCCAGCATGCATGGCGGCGCCCAGGTCTTGTTTTTCCGGTAACTCCGGCACCAAGAAGAAACCCAGGACTCGACGGCGCGCTACCGACTCGCCGGCAACAGCGCCACCGAGCCGTCGTTCAGCAACGCAATCAGATCACGTGTGCCAGCCGCCATCAGCACCATTGCTGACGCTGGCAACTCACTTGCGCTCAGCAAGGTCCGACCGCTGGCGACATCGATACAGCGTACCATGCCATCACTGGTGGCCGCAAACAGACGTGAGCCATCGGCGGCGAAGCACAGCGCCTGCACCGGCTGCAGCAGATGCAGAGTGACGCTGGCGGTCTGACCAGGAGCACTGATCTCGACCAGACGGCCACGCGCCGTCGCCAGCCAGCGTTCATTGCCGGCCATGCTCAAGGCGGTGACGGCATCGTCGTGTGCCGCCTCGGTAGCAATGCGTTCACCGTTGCGCGCGATGAAGGTACGCACCGTGCCATCGACGCCGCCGGTGAGGAGACGCTCGCTACCAAATATCAGGTTGGGTACCGCTCCGGCGTGGCCGTGACAGGTGTACAATTCATGGCCATCGGCCACCTCATGCACGCGTACCCGGCCGTCACTGGCGGCCACCGCCAAGCGCTGGGCACTGCCATCGAAAGCCATGGCCCTGATCGCCGTCTTGGTCTTGGGCAAGGTCACCAAGGTATATCCGGAGTCGGCGACCCATACCCGCGAGCGACCGTCGCTGCTGGCCAACGCTACCAATGAGCCATCGCCGCTGAGCGCTGCCGCAGTCACTGCGAAGCCGGCGCTCCACCGCCGCAGCACGCTGCGTGAACGCACGTCGACCAGGGCCGCTGCACCATTGGCATCGGCCATCACCACCCGGCCACCATCAGCGCTGACGGCAGCGGCGGTGGTCGCACCGACTGCCGGCACGATATCAACGTCGCGACGTTTTTCGGCGTCCCACAGGCGGATCGAGCCGTCATCGCCAAAGGTCGCCAGACGCGCCCCCTCTTCGACGAAAACCGCCCCTACCACCGGCCCGGCGTGACCGACGATGCGCAGCGGACGCGTTTGGCCAGTCTGGTTAAGGGTGATGATCTGCACACTGGGGCCGGTTTGCGCCATGACCCGCTTGCCATCCGGCGACCACGCCGCCGCTGTCGGCACATGTCCAAGATCCGCGATCGGTGTCACCTGTCCGGCGGCCGTCACCAGTGCCAGCTTGCTGCCGCTGTGGGCGATCCAGCCGGCGGCGCTCCACGCCAGCAGGCGATAACCTGCCGCCGGTGCCGGCAGCTCATGTGCCGCCTGGGCGTCCAAGACCACGCCACTGCCGTCGGCGCGGCGCGCCACCATGCGCTGATCTTCCTTCATTAAGACGGCATCGCTGCCCAACTCGCTTTTGCGCAATGAGCAGCCGCTGGTCAGATCCCAGACGTTCACTTGGCCGGCGACGGTCAGCGACCAGGCGAGGTTGCCTTCGGTGAGTACCTTGGCCATCGGTCCGGCCGCACCGACCATGATGCGATCAGGATTCTCATTGCCGATGCGCCACAGGCGCAACGTGCCATCGGCGCCTCCGCTGACGATGCGTCCGTCGAGCAGCAAGGCAGCGGTCATGGTCGCCGAGCGGTGCGCCTGGAAGCTGCCTTCCGGACGCAGGCCGTCGCCGTACAAACGCACGTAGCCATCGCGGCTGGTCGATAACAGGTGGCCTCCGGCAAGAGCAATCAGCGAGGTGCCGGGCTCGGGTGCATCGGTGCGCCGCAACAGATCGAGCTTGGTCAGCAAATCGAGCCGACGCCACGGCCAATCACGCAGCATTTCAGGACAGCTGGCCAATGCTGATACCGCCGCGCCGTAATCTTCTTGGCTGAGCTCCTGACTGGCGAGAGCAATCGATGACAGGTAACGCTCGCGGTCGGCCGTGACGTGCTGCTCACGTTCGGAAGCCAAGGCCTGGCCGACGGTCGCCCGTGCGGCATCCGCATCGTGGCGCGCGATTTCACTTTGCGCCTGGGCGGCTTCAGCGGCAAAGCGTGCCGTGCGATTAAGCTGCACGGCGTAGGTCAACCCACCCAGCGCCAGGGCCAGCAGGGCCGCCGAAATGGTGGCCGTCAGCCGATGGCGGCGATAAGCCACCACCATCATTTCACTGAGCGGGACGCTGCGCGCTGACACCGCTCTTCCATCCAGCCAGGCTTCCAGATCGCGGCACATGTCCGCAGCACGCTGATAGCGCTGCTCCGGCACCCGCTCCAAGGCGCGCATCGCCACGGCTTCGAGATCGCGTGGCACCAGGCGGCCAGCGGGAGCCACCCGTGACGGCACGTCGACGATGCCGGCACGTACTTGGAGCAGGATCTCATGCACGTCACGACCGATGGCCGGAGCGCGCAGGGTCAGCAGCTCGAAAAGGATCGCGCCCAGGGCGTAGACATCGCTACGTGCATCCAGACGCGCATTGCGGCCTTCGGCCTGCTCGGGCGACATATACGCGGGCGTCCCCAGGACACTGCCCTCCATGGTCAAATCATGCGGGTCGCTGTCGTCATCACTCGATGACGGGTTAACTCCATCCATGGTAACCTCATTGACGGCGGTGATGACCCGCGCCAGGCCCCAATCCATGACCAGCACTTCGCCGTACGCACCGATCATGATGTTGCTGGGTTTGAGGTCGCGATGGATGACCTCGCGGCTGTGCGCCAGTTCGATGGCATTGCACACCTGCACCAGGATGCGCACCAGACGCCCCAGGGGCATGCCTTCCTTACCGGCGCGCAGATCATCGAGGTGCGCCGCCAAAGTGCGACCTTCGATCAACTGCATGGTGAAGTACACGCGGCCGGCACCATCAATGCCGAAGTCATGCACGGGTACGATATTGGGATGCGCCAACTGGCCGCTGATCTGGGCTTCGCGCAAAAAACGTCGCAGCCGGCCCGGACGATGGGGATCCTTCAGCAGCTTGATGGCGACATCACGTCCCAGCGAGCGATCGTGAGCGCGCACCACCACGCCCATGCCACCTCGGCCGAGCTCTTCGGTGCATTGATAGCGGCCCTTACCCAATTCCAGGTCATCACGCGAGGAGTGACTGTCATCACGGCTCGCGACATGGATGGAGGTATGAGTGGGTGCGTGAGCGTGGGCGTGGGCGTGGGCATGGGCATGGGCATAGGCGCCGGCATCTTCGATGTGGAGCGTCGCATGCATCGAGCTGGAAATGCGTACGCTGCCGTCTGGCAACGACAGACCCGTGGTCGTGCACCGGGTTTCCTTTTTATGCAGGTTAACCGCTAAAAATGGCCGCTTGCAGGCCACACATGCCATCACCTTGCCGGACTGATCCTGGCTCGGCGCAAAGCAGAATGGGCAGTAGGCAGTCAGTTCTAGCAGGGCATCCATGACATAGCTCCAGTCCCGGATGTTGGGACTGGACTATGAAGAACGAATGAAGCCCAAACCGCTAAAGGCTACACAGCGCCTACGACCTCAGTTACAGGCAAGGTTTTAGCGACGACTTCGACCTGCAATCGGCTGACCAGGGCTTCAAGGCTGAGCGTGCCCAGCTTTTCGCCGGCCTGGTTCTGCAAGGCCACCGTGCCGTCGGTGACTTCCTGGGCGCCGACGACGGCGAAGTAGGTCACGCGGGCGGTGCGCGCCAGACGGATCTTGGCGCCGAGCTTGTCCGGCGTCTCGTCGACGGTGGAACGCAGGCCGACTTCCGCCAAGCGCTGGTGTACCGTGCGCGCCCACGGCAGGTGATCGTCGGTGATCGGCAGCACGCGGATCTGCTCGGGTGCCAACCACAGCGGGAATTTTCCGGAAAAATGCTCGATGAGAATGCCGACGAAGCGTTCCAATGAGCCCAATACCGCCCGGTGCAACATGACCGGATGGTGCTTCTGGCCGTCTTCACCGATGAAGGTAGCATTCAAACGCTCGCCACACGGCAGCTGGTAATCGACCTGGATGGTGCCGCACTGCCAATGGCGACCGAGGGCATCGACGAGCGTGAATTCCAATTTCGGACCGTAGAAAGCCCCCTCGCCGGGAGCGATGGTATAGGCCAGCCCGGCATCACGGCAGGCGCCGGCGAGAGCGGCCTCAGCGCGGTCCCAGCTTTCGTCGGTGCCGACGCGCATCTGCGGTCTGGTCGAGAATTTGACGATGATCTTGTCGTCACCGAAACCGAAGTCGGCGTACATCTCCTTGAGCAGGGTACAGAAATCCGCGACTTCGCCGGGGATCTGCGTCTCGGTGCAAAAGATGTGCGCATCGTCCTGGACGAAGCCGCGCACGCGCATGATGCCGTGCAG
>JAYVTR010000050.1:0-7554 GCA_043788625.1 Planctomycetota bacterium | reverse complement strand
CAACGAAGGCCTGGCGCGTTTTTGCGGCCATCTCAACATCATCTTCGTGCTCACCGTGGTTGGCCCCGCCGCCGCCGGTGAAGCCGCCGATGCCCATGGCCTGGTGACCCGCGGCCTGTTCATCGGCAGCGGCACCGACTGCTTTGAACAAGCCTGCAAGCTGTCGTTACAAGTAAATTTCCGCCTGCTGGAAGAAGAGCCCGAAACCATCGTCTGCCACCTCGACCCCGAAGAATTCCACACCACGTGGCTGGGCAACAAATCCGTCTACCGCACACGCATGGCGATCAAAACCGGCGGCGAGCTGATTGTACTCGCGCCGGGGCTCAAAGGCTTTGGCGAAGACCTCGAAATCGACCGCCTCATCCGCCGTTATGGCTACCGTACAACTCCGGAAATCATGGCCGCGGTACGCGACCATGCTGACCTGGCCGGCAACTTATCGGCCGCCGCGCACCTCATCCACGGCTCCAGTGAGGGGCGTTTCCGGGTGACCTACTGCACCGATCCCTCGCGCCTGACGCAGGCGGAAATCGAAGGCGTGGGTTATCATTGGGCCGACCATGCACTGATGAAAAAACGCTATGATCCTGCCCTGTTGCGGGATGGATGGAATCAGGTGGATGGTCGGAGGATCTACTATATCTCCAATCCTGCACTCGGGTTGTGGGCTTACAGAGGTCGCTTCGGGGGGTAATACTTTGATCCGGCGTTCAACCCGGACTTGCTCCGGAGCGTTTCAACTGTTACACTGCCCAGAGCATGGCTACCGTCACCGTTCGGAAATTTGCGCTATCGCCGACTGACGGTGAGGTCCTCGACTTCACCGAAGAGGCGGATTATTTCGATAGTAATTTCAACGAACTCGGCTTTGCCAAGAGTGGCACCTACACGTACCGCTATCAAGACGGCGAGTGCATGATGAAGGCCGAGCTGACGCGCTCTAAGGACGGTTACTTCCTGTGGGTCTATGTCCAAGCCATGGACGAGCACGCCTACCGAGTGCGCGAAGTCGCGGATACCCTCGGCGCACACATCGTCGATAATTCTAAAAGGCGCTAAAAGAAGTTTTGATCATTAAACCACCCGTGTGGCTACCCCGGCAACCAGCTGAATCCGGCGTGGTACGGCGTGTGCCAAGCGGACCTCGTGTTCACCATCGCGGTCAGCCGTCAAGGTTGCTTGGGTAAGCAACCCGGCAGCCCAGGTTAGATCCACGGTAACGCCCCCACGCGCTCGTAGCCCGCGTACAGCCCCCTGCGGCCACGCCGGCGGTACCGCCGGCAACAGGTCAATCCAACCGGCGTGGCTCTGCACCAGCAACTCGCAGATGCCCGCCGTGGCCCCGAAATTACCATCGATCTGAAACGGGGGGTGGTCATCAAATAAATTGGTGAGTGTCTTCTCGCGCAACAAGGACATCAGATGGGCATGGGCCGCCGTACCATCGCGTAGCCGGGCAAGGAAGTTGATCAACCACGCCTTCGACCAGCCGGTGTGACCGCCGCCATTGGCCAAGCGGCTATCGATGACCTTACGCGCGGCGGCAAACAGCTCGGGCGTGTCTGGATGAATCTGATCCGCTGGATGCAGGCCATAGAGATGACTGATGTGCCGGTGACCCGGTTCGCATTCGTCGTAGTCAGCAATCCATTCCTGGATGCGACCGCTGCGTGGACTGATGGTGATGGGCGCCAAACGGGCCAAGGCGGTGGTGATGCGGGCAACGAAATCCGTCTCATCCAACTGCAGCTCGGCAACAATGGCCAGCGCATGGCCGGCGAGATGACGGATGATCTGCAAGTCCATGGTCGCGCCGTACGTGAACACCGCATGCGTACCATCGGGGGCGACGAAGGTGTTTTCCGGGGAGTGCGATGGCGCCGTCACCAATCGCCCGTGCGGATCTTCGACGAGGAAATCGAGAAGGAATTCCAATGCTCCCCGCACCAACGGCCAGCCTTCCTGGCGCAGGAATTCGACATCGGCAGTAAAGCGGAAATGTTCCCACACATGGGTGGCCAACCACGCCGCCCCCATCGGCCAGATACCGCAGCCGCCATCCATCGGCTCGGTGGTGCCGTGGATATCCGAAACGTGATGCATCGTCCAGCCGCCGCAGCCGTATAAGCGTTGAGCGGTCAGCTGCCCTTGCGCCACATTCAATGCCATCCACGCAAACAGCGGTCGTTGGCATTCGGCGAGATTGGTCGGGCCAGAAGGCCAATAGTTCATCTGCAGATTGATGTTGGCGTGGTAATCACTGTTCCACGCCGGCAGCATCTGGTGGCACCACTTGCCCTGCAGGTTGGCCGGCAGCGAACCTGGCCGGCTCGACGACATCAGCAGGTAGCGTCCATAATGGACAAACAACGCCGCTAAACCGGCATCCTCGACACCGGTCTTCAAACGTGCGAGACGTGCATCGGTAGGCAACTCGTCGCCGGCCGAGGCCGGCAGTGACAAGCGGAAACGATCGAACAAGCGCGCATGCGCTGCCACATGATCAGCGCGCAGCTGCGCCCATTCCTTGCCCACTACCGCCGTCAAAGCCGCCACCGCTTTCGCCCGTGAATCGCCGCTGAGATCCCCTGGGGCGATCCATGAGGTGGCGATGGCTACGCGCATTTCGACCGCGTCAGCCCCGCGCACGCGGATGCAGTCTTCGTCGCGCTCGATACGCCCGCCTTCAGCGCGGACTTCCAAGACCAGGCAGAAATGCATGCCGCCACGGGTCAAACGCCCGGCCATCAGCAAGCGTCCATCGGCCATGACGTGACGCTCGCGCACATCCTGTTCGCGCTGCAGGTTGATGTCGACATCGCCGCCGTGCTCGGAAAACGTAAAACGACTGGCGATGATGCCGTCGTCAGCGGCGGCGAAGGTTTCGCGCCGCTGGCTCACGCCACGGTAACGGAATCGCGTGGCGGCGATGCCGGTAGCCAAATCCAGTTCGCGCTCGTAATCCACCGCCGCCAGGTGCAGCCAACCATTGTCGTGGTCAGGATTGAAACTGCTGACTTCATGGCCCGGCCGCGAGCCCTGCCCGACAAAATCAACCACCAGCTCGCCGGCTGATTGATAGCTGTCCACATGCCGTTCGACAGCTAGCAGATCGGTCTCGGCCCGCTTATAGGCAGCGCCATTTTCACCGGAGAACAACAAGCGGCGGATTTCAGGCAAGGCTGCCAGCGCTGCCGGATTGCGGCGATCGATCAGCTGCCCTTCCCACAGGCTTTCCTCGTTCATTTGGATGCGCTCACGTGCCACCCGCCCGTGCACCATTGCCGCCAGGCGGCCATTACCGATGGGCAGGGCCTGATACCAGTCCCAGGCGTGACTACGATACCACAGACGAGTTGGAGACGAGAGATTTTCCATGCATGCGAGCGTAGCGGAAACACACGATCTGACTGTGGATCACCGTTACTATATGGGTATAAAAGAAACATGCTGCGTATTGCTATGCATATGGCGACGGAAAACCGTCACGAACGTTGGGGGCACACTCCCATCGCCCGCCCCTATTGGCGGCTATATTGGAATGCCGACCCCGGCTGGAAAATCATCTGCAAACCACAATGCGTCGCCCTTACCCCGACGCAGGTGATCCTCATCGCTCCAGAGACCGTCTACCACACCTCGGGGAGCAATCCGGTGCAGCATCTCTTCCTGCACTTCACCACTGCCGGCCTGGCGGGTGATCCGCTCCCAGGCGTGCATGTCTTGCCCTACAGCAGCGCAATCGCCCGGCTGATAAGCAGCCTGCGGCAGAGCCATTTCAACCACCTCGACGCCTTCGCCTTGGCCTGCCACGCACTGGCGCGTCTGCCTCGTACGGCATTGGCGGTCAACCAACATTCGCCGGGCATTGCCCGGGCGGCGGCATTGGCCGGGCGCTTCCTGCATCGGCAGGTCGCCAATCAGGAATTGGCGCGCGCCGCTGGCATGCACGTCAATGCTTTCATCCGCCGCTTCCGTCTTGAGACCGGCACTACGCCACAGCAGTGGCACCATCAGCGCAGGATCGACGCCGCGTGTCTCGCCCTGGAATCGGAGACGACCTCGATTGACGAGCTCTCGACGCGTTTCGGTTTTTGCGACCGGCACCACTTCACGCGCGTCTTTACCCGCCGCCGTGGCATAGCTCCGGCGGCTTATCGCGCTTCGACCGATGATGGTCGGGTCAGGGCCAACAACAGGATCGGCAACGACACCAGCGCCGCGAACACCATATATGGGCCGCCTGCACGCCAGGTGAAATAGATCGTCCCCGCTAACAACGGTCCTACCGCCCGGCCAAAAGCGCTGGCCGAGCGGAACGTACCCATGACCCAGCCCTGGCGCCGGGGATCACCGGCTAAGCTCACTAGGGTCGATAATGACGGGAACACCAGCCCGGTGCTAATGGCGAGCAGGCCACAGCCAGCCAGCAGCAAGCCGCGCGTTGGAAACCAATCAACCAAGCCGATGAGGACCAAGCCTGGCGCCAACGCGGTCAGCCCGACGAATGCCATGCGCCGCACACCCAAGCGTTTGACCATGCTGCGGTAAATGCCTTGAGTGAAGGCCGCCCCGAGTCCCAGGCCACCGAACAACATGCCGAGATTCTCAGGTGTGAAGGCAAGGCGCTCAGCAGCTAAAAAAACCAGCGTCGCTTCCATGCCGCTGAACAGCAGGGTGAACAGCATGAAACACAAATTCAAACGTGGCACGCCGGCACCCAGGCTGGGGTCGATGACTTGCAGGACATTGAAAGTGCGTCCGGCTTCCGCTGCTGAAGAACGCCGCTCCGGTGGCAGGGTCTCACGAAAAACGATCACTGCCCACAGCAGATTGAACACCGCCAAGCTGGCAGCGATCAGCGCCGGTACCGAGAAAGGATGCAGTGCAAACGCACCCGTGGATGCCGGATCATCAAGCCGCACATGTGCCGTCAGTCCGCCGATCATCGGCCCGATCACAAATCCCAACCCAAAGGACATGCCGACCACCGCCATGCCGCGTGCCCGCGTTTCAGGTGTGGTCACGTCCGAGACCGCCGCATTGGCCACCGAGACGTTGCCGGTCATGATGCCGGCAATCATTCGCGAGATGAAGAACAATGTGAAATTGGCCGAGAACACCCACAGGACATAGGACAACGCGCTGCCGGTGAGACCGATCAGCAACACCGGCCGTCGCCCAATCCGATCGGATACGCGTCCCCATACCGGCGCCGCGAAGAACTGCAGGCCGGCATACAAGGCCCCGAGGGTGCCGCCGAACAAGGCTGCCTGCTGCGTATGCGGTGCCCACGCCACCAGGCCCATGGCCCAGTGCAGGAGACCGGTGTCTCGCGCCATATAGAAATCGAGCTTGGCCGCAAATAGCGGGAAGACGATGGAGAAGCCGACCAGGTCAAGAAAGAGGGTTAAGAAAACGACACCCAGGGTTGCCCCTGGGCGTCGTGCGACTGGCTCAGCCATGCGCTCATCCATGGATCAGGCGACCACGTAGACGGTGATGAACAGCAGTACCCAGACGATGTCGACGAAATGCCAATACCAGCTGGCGGCAGCCATTGAGAAATTACGTTTGCCCTGAAAATGTCCGCTCTCGAGGCGCATCAGCACCATGAACAGCAGCACCAGGCCGGTGGCGACGTGCACCGCATGGAAGCCGGTGCCGGTGAAGAATACCGAAGCGAAAGAGGCGGCGCCGGTCTCCGGAATCAGTGACGGCTTGAAGCCACGCTGCAGCAGTTCGCCCCATTCATAACCGGTCATACCCAAGAATATTCCACCCAACGCCAGGGTGGTAATGAGGAAAATTTTCCCCAGCAGCCGTTTGCCGTCATTGATCGCGTGATGCGCAACTTCGCAGGTCAGCGAGGACGATAACAAGAAGAACGTCGCGTAGGCCGCCAAGGGTCCGCCGAAATGCATCCCCGGCAGCGGGCCGAAGGTCGCGTCGTGCATATTGCGGTAGTAGAAATAGCCAAAGATGGCGCTGAAAGCCGTGGTTTCGCCGCATAAGAACAGCAGGATGAACATCTGCAGATCTTTTTGCTGCTGCACCACATCATGCGCGATGCGCTTCTCTTTGATGACCTGATTTGCCCAGCCCATCAGGCAGAACAGAAACATCAGCGCTGAGAGACCGATGAGCACCGTGCCGACGCGCGGATCCTTCAACGGACCAACCGGTGAGCCCTCCAAGGCTCCCAGCACCGACAACACGCCGAACGGCAGGGTGATCAGACTCAGCATCACCAAAAACGGCCACAGGCTCGGTGGCGGCACATGGCTCATCGGGTCTTCATGATGGCCGGCAGACGCCTCTGCGGGTGCGCCAAGTGCCGGGTTGATCGCGTGTTCACTCATGAGAATCCTTCTGTGCCTGCTGGGCTGCTTGCCGGGCCTGTTGCTCTTTCCAGACTTTGGGGTCTTTGGGCAGGCCGGTACGACTGAAAATAATGATGAAGACCACCACCTGAGCAAGGCAGAGACCACCGATGATCAAGCCTAAGCGCAGGTTGCGTCGCGCCTGGCGGGTGGTGTCTGGGACGACTTCGCTCATTTGTCCTCCGGCTCGGCCATGATGGCCTGTTTGGCTTTGCGCTCGGCATCGAGCAGCGCCTGACTCGGCGCACCGACCACGTTGAATACGCTATAACACAGGGCGATGTCGTTGATGCGCTCATCGAGGGCCGGCGCGAAGCGGTAAATCACCGGAAAGGATTTCTCCTCATGGGCGGCGATGATCTGGTCCTGGAAGCAGAAGCATACGCGCATGGCGAAGTGCGGTGAGGCGTTAAAGGGCGCCACCTGATGCACCGGGCGTAGGTGCACCGCTTGATCAGATAGGTTACGCAGGTGATAGGTGTTGCGTGCATCCTCACCGACTTCGATGTGGTCATTCGACTTTTCCGCCCAAAACAGCACCGGCAGGTCGTCGAAGATCTTGCTCTCGAAGTGCACCGACAGAAATCGCCCGGTCGCCACGGCTGGTGCTTGGACGACGGTGACGTTGTTGGGATTCAGACCGGTCCCGCTCACCGAGCACCACAGGCGGTAAAGCGAGCGGAAACCGAACAGGAAGAAGAACATGATGAAGAGGGCACCACCACCCAGCACCCACAGGGCCCGGGTGTTTGAACGCCGTAACGTCGGCGTCGAGGTCATTGCCAGTGGCGATGACGACAGTGGCTGTGGCGACAGTGGCTGTGGCGACAGTGGTATGCTCATGGCGGCCCCGCACGAAACGAATCGACGATCAGCCCAAGGAACAGAGCACCGATATAGAGAATTGAAAAGCGGAACAGGGGCATGGTCGCCATCATCGGCCGACGCTGCCACAGCAGCCATGCCCAACCCAGAAATACCGTACCCAAGATTACCGCTAACGCAGTGTACACCGGCGCCCGCTGCCAGATCGGCCACAGCGAGGTCAGCATCGGCAAGGCCAGCGTGCCGATGACCATCACCAAGGTGTACCAAAAGATCTGCCGCGTGGTTTCATCGACGCCTTTGACCACCGGCAACATGGGAATACCGGCTCGGGCGTAATCTT
>JAYVTR010000049.1:0-15393 GCA_043788625.1 Planctomycetota bacterium | reverse complement strand
ACGGTTTCGTCACTGGGGAAGTCACGCAAGTAAGCTAACAGCTGATTCAGGTTGTCGACACGTCGTACTCCATATCCACAGAGGCCGAGGTTGGGCTTTACGATCAGCGGCCATTCGAATCCGGCTTCATCCAGGCGTGCTTCCCATATCGCTGCACTCACCGGTGCGTGATTGATATGCGTGAGATGCGCGGCCATGCATGCGCGAGCGGTGCTGCCCATGGCGGCAATGTATTCTGTCTTTCCTTCACCGATCAGGCCGCCGGCGGTGATCGCAGGGTTTGCCGCCGCCGGCAGCGTCAGACTGCGATACCGACAGGCCAAGCCCAGCCATTGCACCACTAACGGTATACAGATGAGCCAGGTAGGAAGACGCTCGAGCAGTCCGATCCATGGGTATCTACGCTCATCGCGTGTCGACGCTTTGCTGCCTGACGGCACCTGCCTTTCCGACGGCTCTCGTCTTTCAGGCCGGTGGGCAGACGCAATTGACACCAGTAAAGTCATCGTCAGCTCAAGCGCTTTGAGGTTCTTGAGGCCTCGGAATCCATTCCGCTCCACGTATCGGCTGCAATGGAAAACCCGATTGCGCGGCGCGCGTCTGCGTGAACAGCGCCCCGATGAGAAATACCTGCGACGAATAATAGATCCAGATCAGTAATACCGCCAGCGATCCCATAGCGCCATAGGAAGAAGAAATGGCGCTGCTACCCAGATACAGGCCGATGGCATATTTGCCGATCACGAACAACAGCGAGGTAACCGCTGCGCCTACCCATACATCCCGCCAGCGCACCGTCACATCCGGGAGTAATTTGAACGCCCCGGCAAATAGCAGGCCAACGGCGATGAATGAAATACCGGTATCTGCCCACGCCACCAAACCTTTCAACACGCCGGTTTGGCCAAGCAGCGACCCCAATGCGGAAATGACCGCTGATACCACCAAAGACACCAGTAGCAGAAAACCGATACCGAAAACCATGGCAAATGACAAGAGCCGGGAGTGGATGAAGCTGCGAATGGATTGACCTGGCTGAGCCCGCACTTCCCAGATGGTGTTCAGGCTATCCTGCAATTCGCCGAAGACGCTGGTGGCGCCGATGAACAAGGTCAACAATCCGAATATTGCCACCACCCCGCTGCCGCCAGAACCCTGGGTGTTGGCAACCATAGCATCGATGGCCTTGCCGCCTTGTTCGCCAACCAAGAGCTGGAACTGGCTGGTGATGCGCGCGCGCGCCACATCTTCACCGAAGGCCATCCCGGCTACGGCAATGGCGATAACCAGTAACGGCGCCAACGAGAAGATGGTGTAATATGACAACGCCGCAGCCATGCGCGGAACACGCTTATCGAAATAACCGTCAGCGATTTTCCGCAGCGAGGTCCACAGGTATTTGGCCCGCGACGCAGGCGGTACGCCTTCGCCGATGCGTTGTGCCGAGCTTTTTTTTTCAATCGCCATTGCCAAGGTCACCTCGCTGATGGGCTCGCGTCAAGTGTGCCAGGCTGTATCAATGCGTAGCACGCAGATCATCCTTCAAATAGCAGAGCTTGGTTCAAAGCGTTCATGCAAAGCGCATGAACATGACATCAACTCTAATTCAGATGGGATTGATGGGGATATAGCCTTGACGGACCTTCGAGCGTACTACACTCAACCTCCGTAGCGTTAAGCTACCGCGCCGGATTTAGGCCACTACTTGCCGGGGGCGCGCAATAAATTCCAGGCTAAAGCGTGGGCTAGGCGTCAAGCCGTGCCTTCGGGCCGTCACCCGAACTTCCGTTCCCGGAGGGCACATGCCACACATCAGCCTGCTCACTAGATGCTTCTCACCAGGTCCACTGGCAACAGGTCCGCTGGCAACAGGTCCACTGACAACAGGTCCACTGACAACAGGTCCACTGGCAACAGGTCCACTGGCAACAGGTCGAATGCCAGCAGATCGAATGCCAACTAGCTGCCTGCGCAGCTCCTGACACCGCTTCGTTTTTCGAAGCCCCTCCAGCTACCTCGTCGACCGACAGCGCCTGATCCCGGTATTTCCGGGACACGCACTTTCGTCTTAAAACTTCTCCCGAGAAAGAACTCATCCAGCTGATCCGCAGCTGGCGTTCAACTCGCTGGAGTCTCACCACCTTTTTTCGGTATCGGCTTGAATATGAAACTCACGTCACGTCTCTTCATCTCATCAACTCCGCTGCTGATCGCCACTCAAGTGATCGCCACTCAGGTGATCGCCTCTCAGGTGATCTCCACTCAGGTGACCGCCGCCGATCCGCCGACCACGGTCGAACTGCAACAGCGCATTTCCGAGCTCGACCAGCAAATCAAGATCCTCGCCCGCAACGCCGAACTGGCCAAGGATGAAAGCGAGGCCGCCGCCGCCAAGGTCAAGGCCGCCGTCAAGGACAGCGACATCGTCATCAAGGTCCGCGGCTCGTTGCAGGGACGCGCCAGCGTCCTCGGCAGCGCCACCGACAACACCGGCGCCGCCCAGGATTTCTATGCCGCCAATGCCGCCAATGGGTCCGAGTCAGAAATCTCGCGCCTGTCGATCCGGCGGGCACGCCTGACCGTCGACGGCCGCAGCAAGAATGATTGGTTCGCCAATGTCACGCTGCGCGCCGACAATGTCGGAACCAGCGGTACGGCCAGCACCGGCGGCTCGGCCATCAGCCTCTATCAGGCTTTCATCGGCAAGACCTTCAAATCCGGCGATTTCGAACACGACGTCAAATTCGGCCTCGACAAGATCCATAATAACGACTCGACCATCTCGACCACCTCCCTGCTGTTTCCCGGCGACCGTTCGATTGCCACCTTGATCAGCGCCCAACGCGAGATCGGTCTCAGCTACCAGTTCCGCGCGCCGTTCCTACGCGCTGGCTTCGACGTGCAGGACAATCCCAACCTATCGCGCAATGCCAATCAGCCATCGACGGTGGGCAATAATTCGGTCGCCAACACCGGCAACTACGATGGGCGGCCAACGCCTGCGACCTCGTTCCGCATCGAAGTCGCGCCCGGCGCCGACTACCTGCCGAAGAAGAAACAGGAGAGCTATATCGGCGCTTACGGCACCGAGATCGTGCTCGGCTTCGACTGGCAGAACTCAGGGAAGACCTATGCGGTAGCCAATGAGTCCCGCGACCTGTCGATCTTCGGGCCCGACTTGCTGGTGCACTTCGATTCCTTCACTTTCCTCGCCGAATACCGGTTTACCAAACTCAACCGCGAGGCCACCAACGGCAGCCTGTCGCCGCAAGAGCTCGAAATCATCGATGGCCGCCACTGGGACGCGCAGATCGGTTACGCCATCCCGATCGATAATGGCGTCGTCATCGAACCCGCTCTGCGTTTCAGCGTCACGGATTGGAACAAGGATGCCGACGAGCACAGCCAATGGGGCGCCAACTCCTCGCGCGACAACGGTGGCGTCATTCCCACCAACCTGCTCAGCCAGGGCAACCTGACCTCTGGTGCGGTCAGTTCGGGCTCGACCAATTTCGGCTCGGGCAGCCAGATCGATCTCGGCCTGAACCTGTACTGGAACGGTCATGCCAACAAGACGCAGATCGCCTATAGCTGGTGGACTGCCGAGGCCGGCGCCGCTGAGGCCAGCGTCATCACCGTCCAACACCAGCTGGTCTTCTGAGCGTCTGCGCCACATCACCCCCTAATCACATTGCGAAATTACCATGAAATTAACCGCTCCACTCATTCTCCTTGCTTCGTTGCCGCTGCTGCTCACCGGCTGCGGCAAGTCCGATGCCTCGACCACCTCCGACGTCGGGCAGACCAAGGACGGCGCCACCGTGACCCTGGGTGACAATACCCTCGATGTCGAAAGCCTGCCATTCTATGTGCTCGGCAGTGAGACGCTCACCGCCAAGGACGTCGATCTGATCAACTCGGATTATTCGGGGAAGCCGGCCTATGCCGATTTCAGCGCCGCCACCACCAACATCAAACCGTTCGCTGATTACAGCCTCACCCTTACCGGCAGTCGGGAGTTCGGTCCTGACTTCACTTATTACCAATTGGCCATTGACGGCGGCAGTTCTGCCGCCCCGCTCAACCACTACCTCGTCGGCATCGTCCGCGACAGCAGCGGCACGGTCTTGACCTTCAATCCCGCTCAGGTCGTCGCCGGCCTGCCGGCAGTCTTCCAACCGCTGCAGAATAACAAAATCGAAGTGTATTCCTGGCAGACCGACCCCGCCGGGGTCAGCAACGGCAAGACCTACCTCGATTTCTCGCTCAACGTCCCGACCGCGGCTGCCAATGATTTCGCTCCGTTCACCGGCCAGCCCGGCACCAGCAAACTGGTCTTGGCCAACACCTCGACCGATTACAACCTGGTCCGCAATGAATTCGATTGGACGCCGGCGACCTCGACGCTGGCCCGAGTCAGCGGCACCAGTCCCACCAATGTTGCCCTGCCCTGGCGTCCGGTGACCAAGTCGGCGACCACCAGCACCGCGACCGTGATCAACAAGGCCGTTCGCGAAATCAAGCTCGGCAACACTTTCCCCGGCGCCTATTGGAAAGCCGGCTATGGCCTGATCGAAGCCGTGGGCCAGATCCGCGATGACAAACTCTTCATCCTGCCGACCGATGTCGTGCTCAAGGCCGACGGCAGCACGGTCATCCCGAAAACCACCCCGGTGGGGCCGGTGACGACCAATGACAGCGTCATCTCGACCACCTATGCCGAATACGGTGTCAACACCACGGCCAGCAAAGTCAGCGGCTTCTATCTCGGGTCCGCCGTCATCCCCCACGCAGCCAACTAACCAACTCAAGAACATCACTCATGAAGCGGCTGGGCAAAAGCCCAGAGCGAGCACTTTGCCGACGGCGGCACCTTCGATCAGCTGGTCAAGGATAACGCGGCGAAATAAACGCCGCCGAGCACGAGGAGGAATCATGCCCGTCATCGTACCTGAAGACCTGTCCACCCGGTGGATTCTCGAAGCAGAAGGGGTATTCCTCCTCGATCGTAGCGGCGCGCAGCGCCAGGATTGCCGCCCGCTGCGGGTGCTGGTGGTCGATCTCGATGGCAGTGCCGCCGATGCCGTCGACAGTGTGTTGGCGCTGTTGTCATTGTCACCGCTGCAGATCGAGCCGGTGGTGGCGACCTTGCCGGGCATGGATGCTTCACGTTCGACAGCGATCGCCTCACGGCTATGGACGCAGGCCTGGGACGAGACCTTCGACGCCACCATCCTCACTGATCGCCGCGACGATGACGGCCTTCCCCAGCACAGCCGGTGGTGGGATGAAGTGCGCGATCTCCTCGACTGGTCGCGGGATCACGCACGTGCCCATCTGTATCTGGGCTGGGCCGCGCATGCCGCACTGGCGCATATCCACGGCATCGAAGCGCACGGCCAGCCGCAATCCATCGACGCCTGCGTCACCCATCGCGTGGTGCGGCGCCAGTCGTACCTGCTGCGCGGAGTCGACGACGAGTTCGCCGTCTATGCCCGTTGGCAACGCCGTCTGGCCAAACGTTTCCTCATCGAAGCCCCGGGCATCGAGCTGTTGGCCGAATCGCTCACCGGTGAGCCGTATCTGCTGCGCACCTATGATCGGCGTTCGTTATACGCCCTGCATCAGCCCCTCGGCAATGTCGGCAGCGGCGCCAGCCCGCGTATCGGCGCCAGCCATGCCGCGCTGTTGCTGAGCAACTGGCTCAATTATTATCTCTATCAACCCACGTCGTTGCCGCGCGTCGGCCTCGGCACTCATCTCCAACAACGGTAAGCCCATGCCCCTCGTGCTCGATAATCCACAGCTGCACGACTTCCGTACCGCCGGCATAAGCGTGCTGTCGTCAGCATTGGCGCGTCGTCAGGAGATCGCCCCGGTGCGTATCCTGCTGCTCGACTTCGATAGTGCCGGCAGCGACCGCGAACATGGTGGCGGCACCAGCCAATCGCTGACCGGCCTGTTGGCGCTACTCAGCAACACCCCCCTGCAGGTCGAGTTGGCCATCGACATGCCCACTGGCGATGCCGTTTTTGACGGGGTCATCGCTGCCGCCAGTGATCCGGCGCAGGTTCCCGCGACGCTGCCCAGCTCATCGGCTTCCCTGTTCATCGGCGAAGCCGCGCGGCTCGATCTGCAGGCGCGCCATGAGATCATCGCCGAGCAGCTGACGCGCCCATTGAGTGAAATCATTCAGCACCGCATCGTCGGTGATGGCTCGCCGCTGACCGCCGGACAAGAGCCCCTGGTTGACGTACCGGTGGCTCGCACCTGGCGTATCGGCATCAATGCGGTTTCCGCCCATCCGGCCCTGCACCTCTTGGCCTATGCACCGAAAGCCGGGATGCATATCGTCTACGAGCCGGCCATCCGCCGGTTGTTCGTGCTCAATCACCTGGCGCTGACCCCCTTGGGCTTCGCCCGCCAGCGTCGGCGCCTGGCCCCGGCGCAGGAGCACGATGATCAGCTGCCACGCTACACCTGGCGGGCCCACGCCCATCTGCTGGTCGCGGCGTGGCTGAATATTGCCGTCTATCAACCGACGTCGCTCGCCGATCTCCGTGCGGTCGACGCATCAAGCTGAATCAGGAATCCCAATGCGCCCTTCCCACAGCTACCTGGCGGCATGGGTGTAGGCGTAGGCGTAGGTGTAGGTGTAGGTGTAGGTGTAGGTGTAGGTGTAGGCGTAGGCGTAGGCGTAGGCGTAGGCGGTGCATCAACCGGGCGACAGTCAGAATGAAATCTACCTCATTCACCGCGAATTCGCTGACGATAAACTGGAGGTCATCCTGCCTTCGCTAACCGTCCGCGCCGACAATAGGTGGCCGTGGTAGCCAGGAATGCAATTACGGCGGTCAGCTTCAGCTGCGCTTCGAAGTTTTTTTCGCCGGCTTGACCAAGGCATCCGCCAATGAGGTCCGCGACATCACCTCGAGCGATGCCTGATGGACGCCCATCATCAGCCGACGGGGACCGCAGACGGCTTCGTCGGCACAATCATCGCAACGCGAGTACGCCGTCAGGCTGAGGCACGGCAACGGCGCGATCGGCCCGTCGATGATGCGCACGATGGCCAGCAGGCTGATGTCCTGTGGTGCTTGCAACAGCGCGTGACCACCGCCCTTGCCCACCTTGCTGCGAATGACGCCGGCGGCACGCAGCTGGACGACGATGAGCTCGAGGAATTTGAGCGGGATCTGCTGATGTTCGGCGATCGATGACGCGGGAATGAAGCCTTCGCCACTGTGATTGGCGAGGTGCAACAAAGCCTTCAACGCATATTTGGCGCGATGGGTCAGCATGATGAGGTGGGTACCATACCCCGGCTCGTCGCAATGCCATAAGGGGATGGATCGACGCTGGGGAGTGATCGCAGCCGGCTCGTTGCGCACGCCAGCCAGAGGTGCTTGGCCCGCTCATCTTGCCTGTCCGTGAGCCCAATGGATATTTCTGGGCCGGAGAAATCGATGTCGACGATGCTACGCCCGCTGCCGCTCTGCCTACTGTTCCTGAGCTGCTTCGCCTGCTCAGCCGAACTCTCCATCCGCGGTACCACCGACAAGGACGTGGCCATCTACAAGCCTGGAGAAAAGATCGAATTCACCCTTCGCGTACTCGATGGAGAGGTACCCGTGGCCGGCAAGTTGCTGAAATGGACGCGCACCGGCGACGATGGCAAAACGGAGCACGGCGAGGGCACGGCAACCGCCGAAGGCCTTAAAGTCTCGACTTCATTGGACAAGCCCGGTTTCGTCCGCCTGCAGGTGCAGGCTTTCGACGAGGATGGGAAGAAGGTGCAGGGCTACGTCGGCGGTTGGGGTGCCAACAAAAATGGTGACATCTTTTTCGACGGTGGCGCCTGCGTCGAGCCGGAGAACATGCACATCGTCGCCGAGCCGAAGGATTTTGACGAGTTCTGGACGACGACCAAGGCCAAGCTGGAGGCGGTGCCCCTCAAGGCAGCCCTGAAGGAGCTGGAGAGCAAGAACCCCAAGGTGAAAGTGTACGCAGCCACCATCGACTGCCTCGGCCCGAAGCCAGTCACCGGTTACCTGAGCGTGCCGGTCAACGCCAAGGACAAGTCGCTGCCGGCCATCGTGCAGTTCCAGGGTTATGGCGTGAACAAGCACAATCAGCCCGGCCGGCTCAATGAAGGAGCTATTTCCCTCGAGATCAACGCGCATGGCATGGGGCTCGACAAGGACGACGGGTATTACACCCAGCTGAAGAAGGATTTGACCTCCTACTGTTTCAAGAACGACGAGAACGCCGATCGTGAAAAGACCTATTACTACGGCATGGCCCTGCGCGTGATGCGGGCGCTGCAGTACGTCAAATCCAGACCGGAATGGAATGGCAAAGACCTGCAAAGCAATGGTGGCAGCCAGGGTGGTCTGCAGGGCCTCTGGGGAGCGGGATTGGACGGCGATGTCACCTCATGTGAGATCTGGTCGCCGTGGAGCTGCGACTTCGCCGGCATCACCATGGGACGGGTACGCGGTTGGCGGCCCGATTACAATGAGACGCTCAACTATTTTGATCCGGTCTTCTTCGCCAAGCGCATCAAAGCCAAGGTCCACCTCGTCGCCAATTATGGCGACTACACCTGCGCTCCATCCGGGGTGTGGCTGGTCTACAACAACATCGCGCACGAGCAGAAATCCATGCTGGTCAAGCAGGGCTGCACGCATGGGTATGAGATGAAGGGTGCCATGCAGTATACCATCGCCCCATCGGGGATCACCAACGTCGGGGCGAAGAAATAACCGCGAACTCCGGCGGCTGATGCGCAGTAATTTGCAATCGGCTTGCCGATGAAAACCCGGTTTTGATTATACCGACTCAGTGAACCACATCGAGGCGGCTCTCCTGGCTCCGCCGGCGGTCGTCTTGAGGGGGCACCCGGTACACCCGCTTGTAGACCTTGGAGAAATGAAATTGGTCGGCAAAACCCAGATGCCTGGCGATGTCGGCGAAAAGCTGCTCGCTGTAGAGCACCCGAGCCCTGGCCAGCTCCATGCGAAAACGCACATGCAGCTTGGCCGGGGTCGCACCGAGCTCCGTCTGACAGTGGAGAGTCAGGGCGCGTGAAGACATTCCCACCGCCTTGGCGATCTCGGCTACTCCCAGGGTACGGCCGGCATTTTCAGCGAACAACCGATCCAGATCGGCGGCAAGTCCCACCGCATGCAGTGACGTTTGCAATTCCGGATGCAGGTGCTTCAGCGGCAGACGGCGCAGCAGACGCCACAGGAATTCGTTGGCGATGGCGTCCTGCAAAGCCGGCGTCCAGGCATCGGGCGTGCGGCTCGCTTCAATCAATCGCGCCGTGCACTGCAGCAGGTCGTCGACCCGCTCCGCGATCCGTTTCACGCCTTCAGGGGTGCGCTCGGCAAAAAAGTTCCAGCTGCTCTCGGGATCCGGGCCTGGGACGCAGGCGAATGCGAGTGCCTGGTAGCGCACCGAGCCGGCACCGCAATCCTCATGGAGATCGCCAGGAGCGAGGACCACCGCACCCTGGTCGCGCACCCGCAGCGGATGGCCGTTGACCAGGCAACGGTAGTCACCCTCCTGGACGATGATGATTTCGTAATGCGGATGGCGATGCCCGACCGTGCTGTATGGGCCGGCCAGGCTGCGCAGGGACAGATCCTGAAAACGCACGCGAAATGGCACCGTTTTCCAGCCACCCGTCAGGCGCGGAAAGCGCTCGAATGGCAGTGCGTATGGATCGTGTTCCCCGGGCATTGCACCTAAGGTAACCAGGCCGTGCTGGGGCTCAATCCACTGCCATTCCATATGCATCGCCCCCAAAACTGCCGATCTCAGCGGCTGGGAGCGACCACCGTGATGACCACCGCAGCACGGATGTTGAGATCGTCGGTCGCCTGCTGCCACGGACGCTCCTCCGGCTTGCCGCGGCAGGCGAAGATCGGCACTTCGGGCTCGTGTTGTGCCGTCCACGTCTCGCCGGGGGCGAGCGTGATGCGTACCGCGCGTGCCAGGTCGGCGTGCTGTCGGCCGGCCGGATCGAGATAGAAATTGCTGCCGTACATGCTGCGCGTGCGCAGCGCACCGTAGCCGACACCGACCTCCGCGTCATACCACGCGAGAAGCGAGCTATAATACTCGGTCACCATGGTGCTGACCTGCGGCAGGTCACCACGAACGTCGCCGCCGATCGCGGATGGCATGTGATGGTAGTAATTATCCAATTTCCATGGGAACGTGGCGGTGTTGGTGCATGAGCGCAGCTCCATGAGATAGTACGGCGAACCTGTCGGGATGCGGATGCGGTAGGTCGCGCGGTAGCTGCCCGGGGTGCCATTGGCGGTAGCCAGGGGTTTGCCTGCCCCGTCGACCTCGGCCACCGCATTCGACAGCGCGCCGCTATCGAACTCGACAGCGCAGTCGATGGTGGTCAGGGCTGGGCCGGTGATCATCGTCATCGCCATTGGCCGATTCGGCTTCAACCACAGATTCTGTGGCGTCCTCTGCCAGATCATCGCCTCCATCATGCCCAATTCGACGCCGTTGAATGCCACGTGATCGAGTAGGCGCGGCGAACCCGCCGCCGTGGAAAACGACAGCAGTCCGTTGCTATGGGCGAAAGGTAAGGCGACGGGCGACGGTGCCAGGAATTTCTGTTGCGGTGCCGGCGCGACGCGGAGGAAACGCGCTGCCCGCGACTCGATGCGGTCGACGAGCAACACCAGATTGCCAGTGCCGTCATCTGCGGGTTCCAATTGTTGAGGAATCACACCCGTTCCAGACTGGTAGCTCGCCACGCACGCGATGCGCCCCTGGCCGGGGAAGAGGTCGGCGATGCGCAGCCGTACGAGGTAGTTCTCAACCGCTCGGCCACTTGGATTGGCGATCGAGACCACGGCGTAGGCTTGGGCTTGGGCTGCGCTGCCGACGAACACACTGGCGCTGATGAACGCCGCCTGGCGGTCGGTCGAGAGCAATCCCGGCATTACCGGACGGACCATCACCTGGTGCGGACCGTCTGCGGCGCTCGGCAGCAATGGTACTGACGCCGGTTTGCGCTCGGCCAGGTGCACACGTGCTTCGCGGCGCTTGCCGTCCTCCCATATCTCGATGACGCAATCACGGGCGGCCGGCGAGAGGTTTTCGATCACCACGCAGCGCTTGGCCGGATCGATCGACAGACGCGGCACGTCCTGCTGGTGGAGGCTGATGACGAGCGCGTTGATCTTCTTCGCCATGGCGGTGAGGACCGGGTACGGTTCGTCTTTTTCGTTGACGATGCCATAGCTGCAGTCCTCGGGATTCGAGGACGATGACAGGCCGGTAGCCGGCTCGTCGATCCACATGAAGTAGTCGGAGCCGATCACGAACGGCTGTTCGAAGATCAGCGATTGGAAGATGCGGAACGCCTCTGCGCGCTGCGCTTGGGTGTCGAAGCGTTCGCCGGCGCCATACCGGCACGGCAGCCCCGCATCCATGCCCAGGAAGCTCCATTCCGAGAGGAGAATGGGCTTGTGGCACAGGGTTACCACGTGATTCAGCATTTCGCGCGCGGAATCCACAGTACCCGCCTCCAGGTCGGCGAACGGGTAGTGGTTGACGCTCACCACATCGCAGTACTTGCCACACATCTCCCACACCGGGTCCTGGGACCAGCCCGCGAAGCGTGTGCCGAGGATCAGGTGGTTGGGGTCGTACTTGAGGATGGCGGCGCACACCGTGCCGAAATAACGGTCGGCGATGATGCGCAGGAACTCGCGCATATCGCCTTCGCTAGCCGCCAGCGGCTGGCCAAGGGTGAAGACCTGCACGGCGGTGATCGCCTCGTAATCGGTAAAATGCTTGCCCCAGGCCTGATTGAGCTCGGCGATCGGGCCGTGCCGGTCGGAAAGGAATTTGAGGAACGCCACGCGACCCGCATGGTCCGCCGGTTTGTTGAGGATGTCGAGGATCAGGCCGTATTCGAGCGGCTTGTTGCTGGAGCCGTGGATGAAGAACGCGGCCATGTTGCTGCCGTGCCAGTCGAGTTCGTTGTCGACGTAATAGCCGAGCATCCAGGGGTCGTCTTTCAACGGGGCGCAGAATTCACGTGCCTTGAAATCGCAATAGTCGGCCCACCGCGGGTGGAAGACATTCGGAAAGCCGTTGACGGTGATCGGCGACAGGTCAGAAAATGGCGCGAAGCCAGCGCCGATATTGACGAGATTGGTGTAGCTGATCCCCGGCAGGCGGGCGGGGCCCGGGCCACGCATCATCCCGGCGGTGTTGAATCCATAATCCTTCATCCGCCGACCGGTTTCCGCGGCCCATTTGTCGGCACTGCCATAGAGCTGCGTGACGTTGCGGTTGTACGGCGAATAGCCGACCTTGGGGCTGAAGTGGCCGTTGAACTTCACCTGCTCGACGCCAACGCTGAAGTACGCGTGGCCCTTGGGATCGACCAGCCATGCGACGCCGTTCTCCTCGCGCAGGCCGAAAAAGCCATTGGCGGGAAAAACCAAGGGACTCATCGGCGGCGCATCGTATGCCACTACCGGGGGCAATTGGGGCGGCGCGGAAGGCCCGTTGGTGGCGGCGAACGACGGCTGCGGCAGGACGTCGCGCACGGTCATGGCGGGGTGGGCGAAAGTGCAGTCGAAGGCATTGTCCCACAAGGCGGGCACGCCCGAGGTGACGGCCTCCTTGTCAGCCGGGAAGGCGAAGCCGGCCTGCCAGACGACCTCGCCGAACGGCGAGAATGCGGTCGCGTGGATGGCCTCCGGGGTCAGCTCCAAGCGCAGGCGGTATTCGACTCCATACGCCCAGGCCCCGTTTTTTTGCGGTCCATGCTGGGGCAATGAAGTCGCGGGCTTGTCGTGGGCCTGCCACACGCCATGCAGCATCTCGCCGAGCTCGAACATGCGTCTCGGCGGGGCCTTACCCTCCTCCGGGGCTTCGCTCAGCGCCAGCAACCAATAATCCCCGGGGCTGCGGATAATGGCGATGCCGCCGTTTTTCCACCCGCCGGGCGACGCGCCGGAGATCAAAAGCCCAGTCTCGATCGCTACCGTCCGACCATTGGGCGCTGCCGTCGGCACGCACCAGGTGCGCGTCTTGTTGGCGCAACGGATAGCGCCCCGGTGGCTTTCCCAGAAGAAGCTGGAGGTGGTCCAGGCGGCAGGCAGGGAATGCTCATCCGCATACGTGGCAGGGTCCTCGGTTAGGCGGTAGTCCCCCGTCGCCAGCGGCGCATCGAAGACGAGCGACGCCGGTAGCGGAGTCTTGCGATGGAGCGCCGTCGATGGTTCCGCTATGGAGTCGGCAACGTGCGCCTCGACTCGATCGAATACCGTATCCATCGCATTGTTCCACAGCACCGGCGTGCCGCCGATCACCGCCGGATGGGCGGCATCGAAGCGGAAGGCATGCTGCCACACCATGCCGCCCTGCGCGTCGAGCACCGTACCGCGGATGCCGTCGCTGCCGGTGACCAGTTGCAGCCGGTACGTGGTGCCGTTGACCCAGACACCATGGTGCGCCGACGGCAGCTCTACCAGGGCGGTAGCCCCCTCCAGTTGGGCATTCCAACGACCCGCGTGCATCTCGCCAAGCTCGATCAGATGCTTGGTCCCCGCCTGGCCGGGGAATTCAGTCAACGACAGCAACCAGTAGTTGTCGAGGTCGGACACCAGCGCCAGTCCCGATGACTTCCAGTCTTTGCCGAGGGCGGTGCGGGGCGTCACGTCGACGGCGCAGTCCACGGTCGCACCGTAGGGCGCTGCGGCGAGGGAGGCGAATGAGCGGTGGAGATCACGCCCGCGCAGCGCTCCGTCCTGGATCAGCCAATCACCGGTGGTCAGCCATGCCGGTGCCGGCGAGAGGCCGGGGCGATAGGCCGAGAAATCATCATGGAACACCCGCTCTTCCGCCAGGCCGACCGTGGACACCAGGATCGACCAAACCAGCGATAGGAGAAAAAGACGTGATGTGTTCATGAGTTGCTTCCCACTGAGTATAGCCGATCCCGGAACGAGATCCCAGTACCAATCTACACGCTGCGCAGTCGCTCGGCATGTCCTCTCGGTGACGGCGCATGTCCGTTCGCTGCAACGAATCGACAAGCTCATGCACGGAACCGACATGCCGATCGGCATTCCACTACCCATGATGATCGATGGCAGACTCCTCATGCGCATGACGCTGCATTTTCGGTTTTTCCTCCATCAAATACTTAACTGTAGTATATTACAGTATAGGTAAAATCCTCATCGCGGGGCTCCTAAAATTGATGTATGCTTCATTGGAGACGGCTATGCACCTACGTCCAGTTATGGCGACGTCCCCCGCAAAAGTTCGCCGGCCGTTTCACCGGCCATCGCCGCATATGGGATTCACGCTCTTCGAGCTCCTGGTGGTCATCACCATCCTCGGACTCCTCACCAGCATGCTTCTGCCCGCCGTGAAGATCGTTCAGAACCGGGCGCGCCAAGTGGCCTGCGCAACGCACCTCCGTCAGATCGGTATGACGCTCAACGCCTATGGCAACGACAATGAAGGGATGCTGGCGAATATCTACAACACCACGGTGAACCCCCGCATCCGCTGGTCAGACCTGATTTCACCGTACGCCGAGGTCGGCAATACTGCCACCGGCCTGCTCGACGTCACTCAAGCCAATCGTTCGATCATGAGTGGCTGTCCAGAGTGGAAGCGCAATAATATCACCGTCTCCGCCCTCGGATACGGCATGACCCCGTTTCCAGATCAACCTGCCCGGCAGTACGCCAACAACTGCATCGATCCGCCGGGTGGACCCTACACTCTCGGCGTACCCTTCTCAGAATTCCTGATCGGCGCCCTGAGCTATCCCTCGGCACGACTGCTGATCGCTGACGCCAACGAAATCACCACCAACAACAACGGCTACGGCCCTGCCGCCGCTCTCGTGCGCCATAGTGGACGGCTCAACGTACTTTTTGCCGACATGCACGTCCAACCGCTACGCTCGGCAACCCAGCTGATGCAGGCGATGAGCTTCCCCAACCTCGGACCCCCCTGAAACTACCACGGCCTCATGCATACCGCCGATCTTGCACGCTTCCCACGCGATCGTCTGCTCGCCGTGCGTGCTACCGCAGAGAAACTGCTGCATGCCAACGTCTGGCGCTTGGAGTCCCATCCGGATCCCGTCCTCTGCTGCGGCCAGGAATACCCGGGCATTTGGCTTGAGCACAACCAGGACTGCCTTTTTTACCTCGCCTGGGATCCACACGTCGCCCGCGCCAGCAACGACATCTTCATCCGCCACCAGGCCGCTGACGGCTTGCTGCCACCGTACCTCCGTCGCGCCGCCAATCCGCCGATGGTTGGCGACGGCCACGTGCAGTCAGTCCTCCCCCTCGCGCGCTGCGCCCTGGAAGTCGC
>JAYVTR010000048.1:0-21114 GCA_043788625.1 Planctomycetota bacterium | reverse complement strand
CTCGCGGGCCGGGAAGATGCCTTTTTGATGGCTGTAGGCGTCGGCCTGTTCGAGGTTCTCGATTACCGCCTTGCGCATCGATTCAGGAGCTTTGAAACCGAAGATGCCGGGATTGCCAATGTTCAGCTTGATGATCTCGGCGCCGGCTTTTTCAAGCTCCAAAGCGCGCTGGGCCAGTGGGCCACGGATCTCGTAGCGAACTTTGCTGAGGGTCGAACTGGGGACGATACGGGGCAGTGGCATGGGGCGGTGAGGCTATCGGATGCGTGGCAGAGGAAAGAGGAACGATTCGTCATTTGCCGATTCCCTCTAAGGTTCCGGCGCCTCATCCGTCGACTTCACAGGACGCCTCCACCATGCCCCTTCCCGCCCTCGACGGCTGGTTCACCACCGTGGTGGATCGCTATGAGCGACCGCTAGTAGCGTATGCCTTGCGTTATGTCCATGACCTCGATGCCGCGCGCGACGTGGTGCAGGATGTGTTCATCACCTTGCATGGCGAAGCCGTGCAGGATCAGGCGGGGATGGCGGCGCGCCTCGCACCGTGGCTGTTCACGGTGTGCCGTAACCGCTGCCTTGACCATCAGCGAAGCCACGCTGTCAGCCGTAAAGCGGACTCTATGAACCTCGCTACGCAACCCAGCTCCGCCGCCCTACCCAGTGCTGCCATCGAGCATGCCGAAACCAGCAGTCAGGTCTTGGCCGCCCTCAGCCAGCTACCGCCCCGTCAGCAGGAAGTCTTGCGCCTAAAATTCCACCAGGGCCTGTCCTACGCCGACATCGCTGCCGTCACCACCCTGTCGGTGGCCAACGTCGGCTTCCTTTTATCGACCGGCCTGGCCACCTTGCGCCAGCAACTTGCGGGAGCCCACTCATGAATCCCACGTCTGAACAACTCACCGCCTACGCGCTGGGCGAAGGCTCGGCAACTGAGCGCGAAGCGCTGGCCGCCTATCTCGATACGCATGCCGAAGCGGCCGCCGAGGTCGCTGCCATCCGTGATACGGCGGCACTTTTGAGCTGCGAACTTGCCAGTGAACTTGCCACCGGTCTCGATCCGGCGCGGCGAGCCGTCCTCACCGCCCTCACCGCACTGGAGCCACCGGCCCCACGCATCCGCTTTCCCCATGCGATCGTGTGGCCGGGGCTGCTCGCCGCCGGTTTGGCGGTGGTGGTGATGTCACCAGCATCAGCGCTGAAGCGCCGCAATGATGTCGGTAACCGCGAGTTAGAAGCAGCGGCAGTGAGCGAGGCCAAAGAAAAAAAATACGACCACAAAGGGTCCCTGGCCATCGCCAATAGCATTACTGAGGACAAGGCCCAGGGATTTGCGACCAGCGTCACCGCTGCCCCAGCCCCGGCAGCGGCCACACCCATGCCGGCCATGACGCTGTCCACACCGCCTAGTGAAGCACTGACAGAGCCATCCGCTGTCGCCAGCGAAGAAGCCGAAACGCAGCCGTTAGGTATACGCAAAGAAGCCGTCGTTGAGAGGCCTGTCTTCACCGACCACGCGGGTAACATGGCACCACGACAGTTGGTAAAAAAAGCCGCTGCCCCCGCGGCGGCAGGCGCATCTGCTCGGCAAGACAGCGACGCAATCAGTGCCCAAAAAACAGCCAAAGACGACCTCGCTGAAAACTTCGTCGCCCCCGGTGAAGCCTATCCCGCTTTCGCCGCCGCCGGCTGGCATCGCGTCAGCACCGCCGCTGACGATAGCAACCGCTGGTCCACCCTCGGCGCCGATGTCGACACCGCCAGCTATGCCAATGTGCGGCGTTTCCTGGCCAACGGCCAACTGCCACCGACCGATGCCGTACGCACCGAAGAGTTGCTCAATAGCTTCCATTACACTTATCAGCCACCGCGCGGACGCAGCGTACCGTTCGCGGTGCTGCCGGAAGTCGGCACCGCACCCTGGGCCAGCGACCACCGCTTGGTGCGCATCGCCTTGAAGGGTTTTGAACTCGACCGTACGACGCGACCGCCAGCTAACCTGGTGTTTCTCGTCGATGTATCAGGATCGATGAACGAACCGACCAAGCTGCCGTTGGTGCAGCGGGCACTGGCCCTGCTCGCCCAGCAGCTGCGCCCCGATGACCGGGTGGCGATCGTCACCTATGCCGGTGAAGCCGGGGTGCGTCTTGAGCCGACCTCGGTCGACAACCTGCCGCGCATCCTCGCCGCCATCGAATCGTTGAGCGCCGGCGGTGGTACCAACGGCGCTGGTGGCATCAGCGTCGCTTATCAATTGGCCAAACGCGATTTCATCCGTGGCGGAGTCAACCGCGTGGTGTTGTGCACCGACGGCGACTTCAATGTCGGCGTGTCGTCACGCGACGAGCTTGAACGCATGATCACCGCCGAAGCGCGCAGCAACGTCTTCCTCAGCGCGCTCGGCTTCGGCATGGGCAACTACCATGACACGACCTTGCAAATCCTCGCTGATAAGGGCAACGGCAACTATGCCTACATCGATAGCGAGGCCGAGGCCCGCAAGCAGATCGTCGACGGTGGCACCGGCATGCTGGTGACCATCGCCAAGGACGTGAAGTTGCAGGTCGAATTCAATCCACGTCGGGTCGGTGCGTGGCGTCTGCTCGGCTATGAAAAGCGTCATCTCGAACACCAGGACTTCACCGATGATCACAAGGACGGCGGTGAGATTGGCGCCGGTCACAGCATGACGGCCCTGTATGAGATCATCCCCAGCGCTCGCAGCGGTGCGCTGCCGACAGCGAAGTATGCGAATGAATCCATCACTGACCTGACTGAAGCAACCACCGACAGCGGCGAACTGCTGACAGTGACCCTGCGCTGGAAACTGCCGGAAGGCGCAACCAGTACGGCCATCGCCGTACCGGTAAGCGATCAGCACAACGAGCCCACGAACGACTTCCGTTTTGCCACGGCAGTGGCCGAGTTCGCTCAATCCCTGCGCGGAGCCGAAGGTACCTGGTCGCTTGAACGGGCGCTGCGCACCGCGCAAGAAACCGCCGGCGAGGATAACGGACGGCGCGAATTCATCGATGTGATTCGCAAGACCCAGCAATTGCGCCGTTAGGATGTGGCCGCTGACTAACGGTGTTTCATATCATCACCAAGCCTTCCCTTGAGGCCTTGGTGTTGGTCTTAGGCTGCCTCGCCTATGACTGCCCACTTGAACTCACTGATCCGCGACGTGCCGAACTTTCCCAAGCCGGGGATCATGTTCAAAGATATCACTCCCCTCCTAGGTGATCACGCTGCGTTGCTGGAATCGATCGCGCTGTTGGCCAAGCCATACTTCGGTAAGGGCATCACCAAGGTCGTCGGCATTGAAAGCCGTGGCTTCATTCTTGCCCCGAGCGTGGCCATGGCGATTGGAGCCGGCTTTGTTCCAGTGCGCAAACCCGGCAAGCTGCCATGGACCTCGATCAAGGAGAGCTATGGCCTGGAATACGGCAAAGACACCATCGAGATCCATGAGGATTCGGTAGGCGTCAATGACCTGGTATTGATCGTCGATGATGTCCTCGCCACCGGTGGTACGGCCAGTGCAGCGGTGTCCCTGGTTGGCAAACTCGGCGCCCGTGTTTATGGCTGCGCCTTCCTCATCGACCTCGCCTTTCTTGGCGGCGCCGCCAAGCTTTCATGCCCGATCACCAGCGTCCTGCGCTATTGATCAGAGAAACAGCGGGCCGCCGTTTCTACAGGGCCATGCGGTGCCAGCGCAAATAACCGACGGTGGTGATTATTCCCAAAATACCCACCGCCAAGAACACTGGCTGCGCTCCGGCGCTGATCAACATACGCGCCAGTAAGCCGACAGCGAATAACGGCAGCAAGGCCCACACAATCGACTTGGCGCCGACCACTGGCAGATGCGTGCGATCGATCCAGCGCACAAACCGCGGCAAGCCATACAACAGGCACAGCAACGGCAGCAGCGCCACGGCGATGCGATAGCACAAGATCTGGAAGCGGCGTTTGGCGTGGGTGGCAATGAGTTCGTCACTCGTGCGCGAATCATCGGCACGTAAAATGTTGATCAGCGCCTGACGGTCAAAACGCAGCTCAAATCCCAATTCGGCCGGACGCGCTTGGGCAAATGCCCGTTGCGTGTCACCTTCGACAACCACACCGTCGATAAGCATCCATCCGTCATCTTGCCAGATCAGCCGTTGGGCATTGAGCATCCGTCGCGAATCATCGGCGCGAAACGCAGCCACGTTGCCAAAGAGGGCAGCCGCCGGACGGCCGTTGGCGGCGCTCCACAGGCTCGATCCTGAACGCCACCCCGCCGCCCGATCGCGATCAAGGCGCAGGTCACCCTTGCCGTTCATGGCCAGCTCCACGCGATCGGTCAGTGGCACCAGACGGGGCATCAACTGATCATTGATTACGAACGAGGCGAGCCCGGTGACCAGACCTAATACGGCAAACATGCGGAAGACCCGCGCCGGCGCGATGCCTGCCGCTCCTAGAGCGGTAAGGGTGCCTTGATTGATCAATGGTGCAGCGGTGAGCATTGCCGCCACCAAGGTCGACAGCGGTAACCAAGTGGCGACAAACGACGGTAAGCGCACCGCTTCATAAGCGAAAAAGAGCCACCACCGAGCTGAGAACAATGCCGACAGATACGAACCGACCTGGCCGATGAAATCGCCGAGCATAATTAAAAAGGTGCCGAGGAAGAGCACCAAGGCCCAGCGCTGCAGACCGATGCCCAGCAGATGCCGGTCGAGAACCTTCATCGTCTTACTCGCAGTAAGAGACGCACCAGCACGGCCAAGCCCATGCGTAAAATCTTATAAACTATCGTCCGCGGCCGAGTGAGGATTTCACGCGCACGTTCAGGCCAGGCCAGCATCCACCATCCGGCCCCGGCCAAGACCAGGCCCGGGCCCCACAGGAAGATGCCTGGATCCATCTGCTCGACGTACGGGTTCGATTTCACGAAACCGATTGCCGGATAGGTTGCCAAGGCCACCACCACCACCACTACGGCGATGCCAGCCAGACCCTCACTCAAGGCCAGCACCAGGCCCAAACCGGCGGCGAACAGCGCATAGGCGAACACCGCCATCGGCAGATACGTGCGCAAATGAAAGGTCAGGCGGGCATTGTTGAAGCGGGAGATCTGATCGCGTGCACTGCCTGGCCCAGCGTGCGGCCCAGCCGCTAACAAGGCCACCACCGCCGGCGTGGTCATGGCATCCGGCTCGGTATCGAAGACTGAGCTATGACTATCAGGTTGGATGATATAGTGGGTGGCTTCGCCGGCGAGCAAATCGCCGTTGCTGCGTACTTGGAGCAAACGCACGTCTTCTAGACGGAACTCTATACTGCGTTCGGTCAGTGCCCATTCGGCGCGCGGTGCATACACCGCCAGATCACCGGCCTCATCGGTACGCCGAATGTAGACGTCGGTCAGACGCCGACCTTCGACATTCTCGGCCCATACGCTCAAGCCGTCTTGCTCACGGATGGGTTTGCGGTCGGCAACCTTGGTGGCAATCGCCGCTTGGAACAATCGCCCGAGGTTCGCCCGCAGACTGTTTGTGGCTACCGGCAGCGCCAAGTGCGCCAGCAGCAACACCACCAGCGCCACAGCGACGACAAACTTCCACATGCGCAAGATCACCCGTCGCGGGTTGACGCCGGCAGCGGCTAGGGCCTGGAATTCTCCGGCCCGCACCATGCCGCCGATGGCGACCAGCAGGGCCGTTGACGACGCCAACGGCACGGCGATCGGCAGCGCCAACAGCACGAAGGTCGGGATCACTCCGAGCAGGGCTTCGGGGGGTACGCCACGGCCGATGAATGTACCGAGCTGGCCACCGATGACGACGCCGATGAAGATGGCCAGCAGCAAACCGAAGCGCGCTGTGACCTTGCCCAGCACATAGCGGTCAAGGGTCTTCATGTCGCAACAGCGGCCAGTGCCACCGAGGTTGAAATGGGAAAGGCCCGTCCCGCCAAACGGCGCAATGCCCAACGCCGTTCAGGCAAGCCGGCGGCTTGTCCACGGACGGCTTCAACCAGCGGTACCACTGACCCGGCCTCGGCTAGGCGCGGCAGCAGATGCGCCAGAACACCAGAAAACACGCCTCCCTCGACCTCGGCATGCAAGGTCGCGCAGCGCACCACTGCCTCGGCGCGCAACACTTCCTGTGCCAAGGCCGCACCCAAGGCAGCATCGCCACTCACGCCCAACAGGAGCAGCTCTTCAAGGCACGCGCCGGTGCCGGGGAATTGCGGCAAGCGCGTCAGCCCCAGGGGCGTGCGCAGCCGGCAGGCGGGCGAACCGCGCAGATCGCTGGCATAGATGAACGGGAAAGCGTCTTGCAGGTGCAACGATTCCGGCGTGGTCATCCACGCCGGAGCGCGGATGCCTTGTGCATCGTGTCCGGTGAGTTGGTGGAATGCCGCGCAGGCGCGAGTGAAGTGGGCACGGATGCGATGCGTCTTGAAGGTCGGCAGATCGTCTTGCCACGCGCGATGATCCCAAGCGTGGACTGCCGCCTCATGGCCCTCGGCCTCGATCCGCCGCACCAGATCAGGAAAGGCGGTGGCGATGGGACGTGAAGGCAACACGGTGCCTGAGAGAATGGTGCGCCAGCCGTACAGGGACGGCGCACCGGTACCGATCATCTTGCGCAAGAACCGCGGACTGCGCAGCACCGGAATGATCGCCCGTCCCGAACGATCAGGCCCTAATGACAAGAAGAACGTCGCGCGCACACCATGCGCCTTGAAGGCGTCAAGGAGACGAGGTACGCCTAAGCGCATGCCGTCATGAGTGTCGACATCCACCGACAGCGCCAACGGGCTCATGGGGCTGTTGCCAGTGGCTGGGATGAGAGCGGCTGGGGTGAGAGCGGTTGGTTGGTGTACAAACAGGTTTTACGGATCCGTTCGACCTGAAAGGCGCTCAAACCCAATTGTCTGAACTCCTCAGCCATGCCGTAATGGCCGACCAACCACATGCGCTGCGCGCCATTCCACGCCGTGCGCAGTCCTTCATCGGAATACAGCCAAGGATGCTGCGGCAGATTGTCACCGGACACGTCATATGGACTGGTTGGGAAATCCGCTGTCGGTTCAACCTGCGCAAAAAAACCCATGCCCAGCTCACGGGTCGCACCATAGGCGTGCAAGCGCCGGCCGAGGGTGTGCACCAGTTCATAGTAATGCACCACGTCCTTGGTCACCACGACCGGATCCTGGTGGCCGCCGTGCTGCTTGACGATGGCCATCAAGCGTGAGTCGTCGAGATCGATTACCACCTGGTTGATGCGCGGCATCAACACCACCACCAGGCAGGTAAAGCCCAGGCCCAACGCAGCCAACGCCAGCAGCACCCGGCCGCGCATGGCGAGCAGACCCGACCCCAGCACCCCGGCGGTAAAGGCCACCAATGCCAACACTGCCACAGGCAGGGCCGACCAATTGAAGGATCGCATACCCGGATCGTCCTTGGCGCTCAACTCCCAAGTAAAACCGAAACTATGCATGCTCAGCGGCTGCGGCTGGCCACTGGCATACATGATCGCCATCAGCACCAGCGGCGCGATTACCAAGGCTAGCAGCAAGATCACCGCCTGGCCGACCATCAAGCCCGACCACCATTTATTGGCGCGCGGTGAGCCGAGCCACAGCACGTCCATGACCAGCACCGCCATCGCTGGCAATAATGGCAGTGGATAAGTACCCAGCTTCGAGGCTGAGACCGACAGGAACAACAACGGGAACAGCACCACACTGGTCAAAAAAATGCGACCGCGCTGCTCGCTGGTAAAAGCCGTTGCGGTCGTCCCCCACACCGCCGACCACGAGCGCAGCTGCGCCACCACCGGCGCCAGCGCCCGCCAGCAACCGATGGCCAGGGCGGGCACGGCGATCAGCGCATACGGCCACAGATAGCTGGCGACGATCGGCGCATAATACCACCACGGACCGGGGTGATTGATTTCGCCGTCGAAGAAAGCCTGGAAATTGATACGGATATAGAAGAACTCGAGAAAGCGCGGGTCCCGCATCCACACTGCCAATGACCATGGCAGATTGATCGCCAACAACACCGCCACGCCACGCAGCGGGCACATCGCCCACAACAGCGTGAATACCCCACGCAGGCCGCCGCAGAGCAAGGCATAGCCGGCAATCGCGGCACCGGCGATGACGATGGCGATGGGACCTTTGCTCAGAAATCCAAGACCGAGAGCGACCCAGAAAACCCACAGCCACCGGCGATCAATTGCCGCAGGACACGCCGCCCGCTCTTCGTCCCAGCGCCAGAATGCCAGCCACACCACCGCCAGGCAGGCGGTTAGAATGGGGTCGGTGGTCAACACCGAGGTCATCGCTAGGAACATGCCGCCGGTGAGGATGAAGAGGGCCGCGGCCACGCCGAACCCCGCCCCGCGCAACCGGCAGCCCAGGCCATAGGTCGCCAAGACGGTGACCAGGGCCGCCAGGCCCGCCGGCAGGTTGCTCGCCAAGTCACCGCCGCCAAACAGCCACTGACTGGCCGCCCCCAGCCAATAAGTCAGGATCGGCTTCTCAAAATATGGTACGTAATTGAGGTGCGGGATCGTCCACTGCCCCAGCTCGACCATCTCGCGGCAGGCTTCGCTATAACGGTTGGAACTGCCATAGGCAGGGTGACTACCGGTCAGCAGGTACAGCAGCACCACCACCACCGACAAGCCGGTGATGTCGCGCGCCGTCGATGGCGTGCCCAACCAGGCGCGCACGGAAGTCATAGGCAGTTGCGTTTACTTCAACGCCGCAGCGGTCTTGGCCGCGGTCAGGTGATAATCGTACACCGAGCGCTCACGGGTGAAGAATTCATGGACATAATAGCTGACCGTGCGGCGCAACATTTCATCCGAGCCAACCGTCAGCTTCCAGCCGAGCTCTTCGCGGGTGTTGGTCACCGCCGGCTTGCGGCGGCTCATGTCCTGATAACCGGCGCCGTAATACTCGCCCGAACTGGTCTCGATCAGCTTGGCTTTCGAGACGATCTCGCGCGCTTGGGGGAACTCTTTGAGGATGACGATCAAGCGCTCGGCCAAGTTGCGGATTGAAAGGTCATTATCGGGATTGCCGATATTGTAGATCTTACCATCAGCGACGCCGTCCTTGTTTTCGAGGATGCGCATCAAGGCGTCGATGCCGTCGGTGATGTAGGTGAAGCAACGCCGCTGCGCCCCGCCATCGACCAAGGTGATCGGCTCACCGCGCAGCAGCTGACCGAGGAACTGGGTCAGGACACGGCTGCTGCCCTCTTTTTCCGAGTGGATCGAATCCAGGCCGGGGCCGACGAAGTTGAACGGACGGAACAGAGTGAATTTGAGGTTCTCGTGCTTGCCCATACCGAAGATGACACGGTCGAGCAGCTGCTTCGAGCACGAATAGATCCAACGCTCTTTATGGATCGGGCCGAGCACCAGGTTCGAGGTTTGCGGATCGAAGTCTTCGTCCGGGCACATGCCGTAGACTTCCGAAGTCGACGGGAATAGCACGCGGGTGTTGTACTGCTGGCACTGACGGATGATCGCCAGATTTTCTTCGAAATCCAAACGGAAGACGCGCAGCGGATCCTGGACATAGGTCTGCGGGGTGGCGATGGCCACCAGCGGCAAACAGACGTCGCATTTCTTCACATGGTAGGCGATCCACTCCTTGTTGATGGTGATGTCGCCTTCGATGAAATGGAAACGCTCATGATCGACGGCCGTGCCCAGCTTGTCTGACGCCATGTCCATGCCGTAGATCTCCCAGTCAGTGGAGCTCAATATGGCATGCGTGAGGTTCGAACCGATAAAGCCGTTAACGCCGAGGATAAGGATCTTCATAGAGGATTGATAACTTACGTTGAAGGAGGGGATATCAGACGAACCCCGGCGACAAGGGCAACCGGCGCCTGGGTGTCGGCCCAGGCCATCGATAAGAGCGACAACGAACCCGTTCCGCAGGCGATCGTACCATCGCCTAATATGGTGCCGGCCTCGCCATAGCGCGAGCGTTCATGCACCACCGCCGTGCGCCATACCAGCAATCGACGACCTAGGAGAGCTGTAAAAGCACTTGGCCACGGCGGCGCCACAGCGCGCACCAGGTTGTGGATCTCGCGCGCCGGACGACGCCAGTCGATAACGCCTTGGGCCGGCGTACGCCCACCGAAATAAGTCGCCTGGGCGTGATCTTGCGCCACTGGTTGCGCCCGGCCGACGATGATATCACCTAAGGCACGTTCAAGAAAACCCGGAGCAATGGCCAGCAATTGACGAGTAAGGCCAAGCGCATCCTGATCAGGATGCACCACCACCGCCTGCTGAGCGATGAGGTTGCCGGCGTCCGCTTGCCTGACCATGCAGTGCAAACTCAAACCGCTGCGCGGCGCACCCATGACCAATTGCCAATTGATCGGCGAACGACCGCGGAACTTCGGCAACAGCGAGCCATGCAAATTGAACGCCCCGCGCGGTGCCACACCCAGTACCGCCTCGGGAATCATTTTGCGGTAATAGAAACTATAGATGAAGTCCGGCGCGTCAGCCACGATGCGCGCGCGCACTGCCGGTTCATTGAGGTTCGCATCCAGCTCACAGGGCACCCCCTGTCGAGAGGCCCATTCAGCCACACTGCGCCACCAGATCTGCTCGCCCGGACTGTCGGCATGGGTAAACACCCGTCGCACCTGCACCCCAATTCGCGCCAAGGCTTCCAGACCTTCGACGCCGAATCCATGGTAGGCAAAAACGATTGCCGACACGCGACTCATCAGCGCTCGAACCGAGCGGTGGGTTTTTCAATCGCCTGCCCCGGGCGCTCGATGGTACCCACCACCCATGGTTCACGGAGCCGGACCTGCTGCAGGATCCGCCCGACGTATTCCCCGACCAAGCCCAGGGCGAAAAACTGCGCACCCAAGAAGATCATCAGGAAGCCGAGGATGGTGAGCACGCCGTCGGCGGCCCACGCCGCATCCATGATCAGGCGGCCCACCAGCAGGATCAAACCGAGCAGGACACCGAACAGGGCGAAACCCATGCCGGCGATAAAAAGCAGACGCAATGGCTGCACCGAAAAATTGGTGATCAGATCCAATTGCAGCTGCAGCAATTTCGACAGCGGGTATTTTGATTCACCAACCAAACGTTCGGCATGGCCGACCTCGATCTCAATCGGCCGGGCCGCAAACAAGGTGGCGAGAGCCGGAATAAAGGTGCGATTTTCACGGCAGCGTACTACCTGCTGTGCAACTTCACGCGAGTAACCACGCAGCATGCAGCCGAAATCGTTGAGCTTGATGCCCGACATCGAACGCACGATCTTATTGGTGATCTTCGAAGCAGTTTTACGGAACCAGGTATCCTGACGATCACGGCGCACGGTGTTGATCAGGTCATGGCCTTGCATGAAACAACGCAGCAGATTGGGAATCTCTTCCGGGGGATTCTGCAAATCCGCATCCAGGGTGATGATCCATTGCCCGCGAGCGTAAGCGAAGCCGGCTGTCACCGCCGCATGCTGGCCAAAGTTGCGCACGAAATCTACCAACACGACTTGCGGATGCTGGTCTTGATAGCTGCGCACCATCTGCGGGGTCTGGTCCTTTGAACCATCATTCACGCAGACGATTTCCCAGGTCACCGCCAGGTCCTTGCAGGTCGCTAACAAACGCTGCATCAAGGCGGTAATATTTCCTGCCTCGTTGTACATCGGAATAACTATGGACAGGGCGATATCACTCATGCAGGCCTCGTAAGGAGAACGACCCCGGCGATGATCACCAGGATACCAAGAATACGCATTAAATTAACCGGCTCATGGAAACACCACACGCCCACCGCGAAGGTGGCGATGTAACCCAGACTCATGAGCGGATAGGCCAGACCCAAATCCATGCGCTTGAGCACCACCAGCCAATTCACCACACTTGCGGCGTAAAGCACCAGCCCGCCAATGACCAGTGGATTAAATGCCAGAGTCAACAAGGCTTTAGGATCGTTATACGCTACCGTAGGCGCGCCTTGGACGGCAAATTTCAGAGCCACTTGGGCGCCGACATTCAGCACCATCCCCAGCAGCACCAGCAATAAGCCAAGCGTATCCATAGATGGTTGGGCAGTGTCAGAGCACCCAGTACAGGTCAACCCTGGTTCGCGGCACGCATGCCAGTCGTACGTCCTCGTTCCTAGGCAGTACAACTGGCATTAATAGCATCTACTACGCTTACTCCAAAATCCAATCGGGCAAATCAGCGCGCATGGCTTCAGGACGTGTGCACGTCGACGTCAACACCACCTGCTGACCTGAGTCACTGGCTTCATGTACAGCCTGCATGACGTCGAGTGCATGCATGGCGATCTCATCGTTGGCACGGTGCGGCTTGCCGCTGCGCATGGCCACCACCATATCGGCTACTCCCACGCCGCGCGAGCCTTCGCGATAGGGATGCGTATGGCGGATTTCCACCCAATCGGCGAATTTCTCAGTTTTTAATTTCACTGCTCCACCGGTGCCATTGGGGTCAGGAACCGCCAGCGAACCGGTCGTACCATAGATCTCGATCGCCGGCGCGTTGGCGCCGTGCTTAATGTCGAACGAAGTGGTGAGTTGGCCGATGACCCCGTTATGGAATTCGAGCACCGCCACGATGTGCGTGGGAATGTCGACCGTGACCTGGGTGCCTTTTTTGGGCTGGCTGGTGATGGTGCGCGTCGGGTAACTGATGCGCGTCATACCCTGCACGCGTTTCACCGGCCCCAACAAGGTGATCAGCGCGTGCAAATAATACGGACCCATGTCGAACATCGGCCCGCCACCCTGCTTGTAAAAGAATTCCGGACTCGGGTGCCAACTCTCATGACCACCGCACAGCATATTGGCCTGAAACGATAACGGCGTACCAATCTCGCCGTCATCTATGAGTTTACGGCAGGTTTGCACCGCTGCGCCCATGACCGTATCGGGAGCACAACCGACGCGCAATTTCTTCAGCTTGGCCAGGGCCACCACCGCCTCGCCTTCGGCGCGAGTCAGTGCGAAGGGCTTTTCGCTGAAAGCATGCTTACCGGCATTGAGGATCTTCAAATCCGTGGCGGCGTGCGCCTGCGGAACAGTCAGATTGATCACCACGGTGATCTCAGGATCTGCCAACAGCTCTTCGACGCTGACGGCGGTGCATCCGTGTTCTTTGGCTTTTGCTTCAGCCGCGGCGGGAAACAAATCCGCGCAAGATTTCACCAACATGAAGGGAAAACGTTTGCAGGCAGTGAAGTAGGCGTTGGAGATGTTGCCGCAACCGAGGATACCGAGCTTGACGATGGTCATGAATTATTTCTTAGGTGGGTTTACAGGAAGCTTTGAGTGGAAGAGACAACCAGTGGACGAGACAACTAGTGGAAGAGACAACCAGTGGAAAAGACAACCAGTGGAAAAGAAGTCTACTTAGCAGCCCAAAGCAGGCCGCGTTCCATGATGATGCGTGCTTCAGGGACCTCAAAATCACTATTCACATGACCGAGGCAGTTGACGAAAACTCGGCCATTGCCCCATTTGCGCTTCCACACTACCGGCATCACCGTGCCTTTGCGCAAGGCGTCGTGCACGCCATCGAAAGTGGTCGTGGCAAGGACCAAATTGGACGGATCAACCAGCATATAATACTGTTCCGAGGTGATCTTGAAATCGCTCAAGCCGGCGAGGAGCGGATCTTCCCACGAAGTGATATGGACCTCGTATTCCTTGATGTTGCCAGGATGAGCCACGAACTGGCCGCCGGTCATCCATTGATAATCGACATTGCCGCGGAAGGCGTCGACGATGCCGCCATGCCAACCGGCCAAGCCGACGCCGGCCTTCACCGCTGTCTGCAAGCCATTCCACTGGTCGCCTGTCAATGTACCGCAGGTGACGGTGTTAACGATCAAGCTCAAGGATTCCATCAGTGCCGTATCGAGATAACTGTCGAGCGTGGCCGATTGAATCACCTCAAAGCCCTGGGTGCCTAAGAAGGCGGCAAAGCGGTCGGAGGTTTGTTTCGGCTCATGGCCGTCCCAACCACCGTATACCATAAGAGCTTTTTTGGTCATGATGAGTCCTTGTCGATGACGACAGATTTTATGGAAGCGCTTCCAGGCTGACTGGGGTCATCCTATCGCGACTACATGGAAGCAAGTGTGGAAGGGCTTTCATAGCCCCTTTTCCACTCACCTGAACCGGCACTGCATCATGGCCTTGCTCCGCGTTGGCCACACCGCCCATGGCCAACACGCGAATGAACGGTATCACCCCGCGCTCACCAAGCGCGCCCAACCCGCGCGTCGCGCACAGGGACATCGCAGTCATGGTCACCGCCGGCATGCGCCGCTACAAAGTTCGCACCACCGAACAGGCCGCCCTCATCGGTCCCGAAGGCCATGCCTTGCTCGATCCCCAGCAGCTTTTTGGCGGGATCCGCCCGCTGCGTTTTGAGATTGGTTTCGGTCATGGTGAATTCATCACCGCCATGGCCCAGGCCCACCCCGATGAGTCATTCATCGGCATCGAACACGATCCGTTGCGGGTCACCAAGACCGCCCATCGCGGACACAAAGCCGGCCTCGATAATTTGTGCTTGTTCAATGCCGACGCCCACTCGTTTGTACGTCAACGTTTACCATCAGCATGTCTCTCGCGGGTTTACCTGTTGTTTTCAGACCCCTGGCCGAAGCCGGATCATCGCCGGCGCCGTCTGGCATCCCGAGCCTTCCTGGTTGACCTCGCCCGCGTCTGTGCCCCCGGCTGCCAATTCATATTCGCCTCGGACACCCACAATTACGCCATGCAGGTCTTGAATAATATCAGCACCATCCCAGGGTTGTGGAGCAATCTTTACCTTCCCGCCGGCTATCGCATCAATATTCCCACTCGCTTCCCAACCCTTTTTGAGACGTACAAAAAGGACGAGGGTTGCACCATTGCTTATCTCCTGCTTGAACGAACTGCTGCCGCTGCACCTGCAGCCCTGCCCGTACCTGGCGAAGGTCGACGCAACAGTAAAGTAAACTTGCGGTTACAACAAGAAGGTTAAGGTTTTTTCATGCAGCATGTGTGGGCTCGACAGACTATTTCCCGACTCCTGCAAGGCAGTGGCTTTGGCGCCGGCGCCGTGGTGCTGGCCAGTGCCGCTGAATTGCATGAACGGGTTGACGAAAATCTCGCCGCCGCCTTGTGGGCGTTGGTGGTGGCCCAACCAATGGAATCAGCCGCACCGTATACTGGCCCCTTCAATCAACAGCCCATCCCCGGTGACGTACCCAGCCTGCTGATGCAGCTGGCGCCGATCATCATTGCCCATCCCAGCGATACCGGTCTGAACATTAGTTTGTTAGCGATATTGGCAGATTTGTGGCCACACGTCACCAGTGATGAGCGACCGCTGTTACGCGTACGATTTCTCAATGGCCTGATGGAGCGAGCCGCGAACGTCGGCACGCGTGGAGGAGTGGCGCGCGAAGCCGTGGTCACCAGCGCCGAACTGAAGGTGTGGAACCGCTACATGCCCACCGCTACCGGTGAACCGACGCTGGCCGACTTGCCGCGCATGCTGGCGGCGCCCTCCGCACAAGAAGCCTACCATTTGCTGGCTGATCATCTGATCGGCGGCCTCGATGGCGGTACGTTGGCTCATATCCTCGGCTCATTGACGGTGCAGATCGCCGAACAACGTCATGATGCCGAAGGCGTGCTGTTGTTCCAATTGGCTGGGGCGGTCGCCGCTGAACGCCTGGCGGGGCTCTGTCCTGCCGAAAGCTTTACTACCCTGGTATCACAGCTCGCTCACCAAGTATGGTGGTGCGTCAACCTCGCGGGCTTGCCACGTCGTGTCGGCGATCATCCTCCGGCCGCTGACCTGGCCGCCGGCATCATCGCCGGCAATTCAGCCGGTGTGCGCGTCCATGCACGTGGCTTAAGCCTTGACGAGGTCGGCTGGTGGACGGCGTTGAGTCCGGCCATCACCACCGTCGCCGCCCGTGGACCGGCCCAGTTGCAGCGAGCGGTGATCGCTACTTGGATACTCCGCGTCCGCAGTCGTCAACGTGTCATTGCCCCTGATGATGCGGCGGCGATGTCGGCCATTCTTGCCGATGGTGTCAGCCTGCCTGATTGACGCGGTTAGCTGTGCTAGTGATTGCATCGCTTAATCACGATGCAACGATGTTGGCATGCATGATCTTGGTGATCTTCTACGCCTGCTGGCAGACGATACGCGTCTGCGCATCTTGCATCTGCTCGAAGCCGAACCGCTCACGGTGGCCGAATTGCAGGATGTCTTGGAGCTCGGTCAGAGCTCGATCAGCGGTCACTTGGCGAAGCTGAAAACGGTCGGCCTGATTCATGACGTAGCCGAGGGCTCGGCCCGGCGCTATCGCCCGCGCAATGACTTGGACGGGGCTCTCAAGGCGACCTGGGAAGCCGTCCGCGGCTTGTCGCAGACCGACCCGCGCCTAGGCACGGATCGCATACGCGCACGCACCATCCTCGCCCGCCGCGGCGAGGATTGGGTGGTGTCGGTCGCCGGCAGCCTGCACCGCGAATATGCTCCTGGCCGCACCTGGGACAGCCTGTGCCGCGGCCTGCTGAGCTTTGCCAAATTCGGGCGCTGCATCGATGTCGGCGCCGGCGATGGCTCGTTGATCGAACTGCTCGCGCCACGTGCCACCAGCCTCGACTGCATCGATCCGACACCGGCGATGATCCACGCCGGACAGCAACGCACCGCTGCCCTCGGTTTCAAGCAGGTGCGCTGGCACGCAGCGCACGCCGAGGCCCTGCCGTTCGCCGATGGCGTGGCTGACAGCGTGCTTTTTCTTCAATCGCTGCAGTACGTTGATCGGCCCGAAAAAGCTCTGACTGAAGCGGTGCGGGTACTGGCACCCGGCGGACAGCTGCTGGTGCTGACCCTGCTGCGCCACGACCACGACGAAGCCGAACGCTATGGCCATCGCCATCACGGCTTCACGGCTGCAGAACTGACACGTTGGTGCAATGGCCTGACCACCCACGTCGAAACCCTGCCGGCAGAGTTGCGCCCGCCCCGCTTTCAACCATTGCTCCTTACCGCCTTCAAAGGACTGGCGCCGGCGTAAGCCGACATCAGCCAACGCCCCTTCATATGTCTAATCACGATCAGCCGAATCACCTCTGTGACAGCACCTGTCCGCACCACCGCCATGTCCCGGTCGGCTCGGGGTGGGGTGACGATCCATTGAACCATCTCGGCTACCGCCGCGATGCGCGCGCTGACTTGTTGCCCTATCTTGGTGCGATGCGCGAAAAGGTGCTGATCTACGACGGCGGCACCGGCACCCAGCTGTTCACTTTCGACCTCACCGAAGCCGACTATGGCGGCAAGGAAACCGAAGGCTGTCCCGAGATCCTGCTCGAGACGCGGCCCGAGATCATGCCGCAGATCCATCGGCGCTATCTCGAAGCCGGCGCCAATGTGGTCGAGACCAATTCCTTCGGCTCCATGCCGCACGTATTGGCGGAATTCGGTATCGCCCACCGCGCCGAAGAACTCGCCCAGCTGGCGGCGTCGGTAGCCAAGGCCGCCACCCGCGAATTCGACAGCAAAGATGATCCGCGCTTTGTCGCCGGCGCCATCGGGCCCGGCACCAAGATCATTTCGCTGGGACACATCTCGTGGCAAGAGCTATTCGACAGCTACGTCGTTGGTTGCCGCGGCCTGATCCGCGGCGGCGCCGACCTCATCCTCATCGAGACCTGCCAGGACATCCTGCAGATCAAATGCGCCACTTTGGCTGCCCGTGAAGCGATGCGCCAACTCGGTCGCGAAGTCCCCATCCAGGCCCAGGTAACAGTCGAGACCACCGGTCAGATGCTCGCCGGCACCGATATCGCTGGTGCCCTGACGGCACTCGAATCGCTGCCTATCGATGTCATCGGCATGAACTGCGCCACCGGCCCGGATCTGATGGATCCACACATCCGCTACCTCGGCGAAAACAGCACCCGCTGGGTCAGCTGCCAGCCGAATGCCGGCCTGCCGCGCAACGTCGGTGGCCGGGCGGTATTCGATCTCACCCCTGCCGAGCTGGCCAAGTGGCACCGCAAGTTCATCATCGAATACGGCATCAACACCGTCGGCGGTTGCTGCGGGACCAACCCCGATCACATCCGCGCAGTGACTGCGGCGTGCAAGGGCCTGACCCCCGGCCGCGCCCGCCCCACCTCGTTCACGCCCTCGCTGTCCTCGCTCTACGGCACGACGCCCATGCTGCAGGACACCGGCATCCTGTTGATCGGTGAACGCACCAACGCCACCGGCTCGAAAGCTTTCCGCGAACTGATGTTCAAGGGCGACATGGACGGCATGGTGTCGCTGGCGCAAGAGCAGGTCGCCGAAGGCAGCCACGTGCTCGACGTATCGGTGGCGTGGACCGGTCGCGACGAAAAGAAGGAAATGGCCGAGATCATGGCGCGTTTCGCCACCGCCGTGCAGATCCCGATCATGGTCGATTCGACGCAGACCGATGTTCTGGAAGAGGCGCTCAAGCATCTTGGCGGGCGCGCTATCATCAACTCGATCAATCTCGAAGACGGCGAAGAAAAACTCGATACGGTGTGCCAACTGGCCAAGCGCTATGGCGCGGCGCTGGTAGCGCTGACCATCGATGAAGACCGCGAAGCCGGCATGGCGAAATCGGTCGAGCGCAAGCTGGCCATCGCCGAACGCATTTACCGCCTGGTCACCGAGCGCCATGGTATTCCTGGTTCAGCGATCCTTTTCGACCTGCTGACCTTCCCCATCACTCAAGGTGACGAAGACACGCGCAAACTCGGCCTGTGGACGCTCGAAGGCATCGTCGCGGTCAAGGCGCGCTTTCCCGATGTCGGCTTCACCCTCGGCCTGTCGAATATCTCCTTCGGTGTCAAACCCAACGCCCGCCGGGTGCTGAACTCGGTGTACCTCGATGAGGCCATCCAGCGTGGCCTGACTTCGGCCATCCTCAACGCCTCGAAGATCCTGCCCATCAGCCAGATCCCCGAAGCCGAGCTGAAGCTGTGCCGCGACCTGATCTATGACCGCCGTGAATTTGCGGCTGACGGTGAATGCACCTACGATCCGCTGTTCAAGTTCGTCGACCATTTCACCAACACCACCGGCCAGGCCGCGCAGGTCGAGTCGGCGGAAAAGCTGCCGATCAATGAGCGCCTCAAGCGACGCATCGTCGACGGCAAGAAGATCGGCATCGGCATTGATCTCGACGAAGCGATGGCCGGCGGCATGAAGCCACTCGACATCATCAATCAGCACCTGCTCGACGGCATGAAGACCGTCGGCGAACTATTCGGTTCGGGAAAGATGCAGCTGCCATTCGTGCTGCAGTCAGCCGAGACCATGAAGACCGCGGTCAAACATCTTGAGCCGCACATGGACCGCATCGCCGGTAGCCAAAAAGGCACCATGGTTTTGGCGACCGTCAAAGGCGACGTCCACGACATCGGCAAAAACCTCGTCGACATCATCCTCACCAACAACGGCTACAAGGTCGTCAATCTTGGCATCAAGCAACCGATCGATGAGATCATGAAGGCGGTCGAGCTGCACAAGCCCGACACCATCGGCATGTCCGGTCTGCTGGTGAAATCGACGGTGGTGATGAAGGAGAACCTTGAATACTTGCAAGCCCGTGGCTTGTCGCCACAGGTCATCCTCGGCGGTGCGGCGCTGAACCGCGCCTACGTCGAAAACGACCTGCGCGCGCTGTACCACGCCGCCCCCGACAGCGAGAAGAAGCATCCGCACCAGGTGTGGTATGCCGCCGACGCCTTCGATGGTCTGCAGTTGATGGACGAGCTTTGCGAGCAGATCCCGCGTGAGCAGTTCAAGCTCACCACCAAGATCGCGCGCGTAGCCAAGGTCAAGACCGCCAACGAGATCATGGAAGAAAAGTTGCTGATCGGCACCGCCTATGTGCCATCGGATACGCCACCGCCACCACGCATCCCCAAGCCACCATTCTGGGGTCGGCGCATCGTCGACGCCGCCGAGCTGGATCTGCCAACCATCACCAGCCACATCAACAAGAACGCCTTGTTCCGTGGCCAATGGGGTTTCCGCCAAGGTCAGGAACTGAGCAAGGAACAATGGCAGGAGTTGGTCGACCGCGAGGCGGAGCCGGTGCTCAAGCGCTGGGTCGCCACCGCCACCAAGGATAAGATGCTGGCGCCTGCGGTGGTCTACGGCTTCTGGCCGTGCTACAGCGAGCGCAATGACCTGGTGATCCTCGATCCTGAAAGCGGCAAGGAACGTGCCCGTTTCAATCTGCCGCGGCAGATGGAGGCCAAGTCGGGCCATCTGTGCATCGCCGACTATTACCGCGCCAAGGGCGCTGCCGCCATCGGCGATGAACAATCGTGGTACCCGTCGGCGGCATGGACGGCGGGTGCGCGTGACATCTTCATCTGCCACGTGGTGACCATGGGCCACATCGCCAGCCAGCACTGCCAACGGTTGTTCAAGAGCGACCAGTATCAGGAGTACCTGTATTTCTACGGCCTGTCGGTCGAAAGTGCCGAGGGCCTCGCCGAGTACTGGCACAAGCAGATCCGCCGTCAGATCGATATCGCCCAGGACGACGGCACAACCTTGGACAGCCTGTTCACCCAGCACTACCAGGGCTCGCGCTACTCGTTCGGCTATCCGGCCTGCCCACGCCTGGAAGACCAGCGCATGCTCCAAGACCTGCTCGGCTGGAAGGACATCGGTATTGAACTGTCGGAAGAGTACCAGCTCGACCCGGAACAATCGACGTCCGCGATCATCATCCACAATCCGGCGGCAAAATACTTTAACTTGTAACATCAGGGGCGTTGCCCCTACGGCCTTTCGGCCTACCCCGGGCTTTGTCGTGACTCGTTTTCAGCGGAGCCGCTGAAAACGTGGCGGGATCGGCTGCGCCGATTGTATCCCGCCACCGCTACTCGGCGCCCGCGTCATTCCAGTTGTGACGTACACTCCTGGGGTTCACGAAATAATCCCAGGTGGCCGTGGCATGACGGGTCTGAAGGCGTCGCGAGAGGTGCCGAGGGCCTCACATGCTTTGG
>JAYVTR010000047.1:0-6944 GCA_043788625.1 Planctomycetota bacterium | reverse complement strand
CTGGCAGATTATTTCCTAGAATTGCCAAGTCAGCAAATTCGAAGTGGAAGAGAACCACGTATAACACCAAAAAGAAGGCCGCTTAGCCGAACAACATTGTGTATGACCCTAAATGATACGTGGGGCTACAAAGCCCACGACCACGCCTGGACCGATCCCGCTGAGGCGGTCAGCCTCCTCGCATCCTGCGCCGCGAAGAACGCTAACTTGCTCCTCAATGTCGGCCCACTGGCTGACGGGAGTTTTCCCATCCCAGCTATGGAACGGCTAGCGGCAGTTGGGGCCTGGATGCGAGACAACCATACATCCATCCAAGGCACCCAGGCGGTTGATCTGCCGAGTGATCCGCCCTGGGGTGAAGTAACGTGTTCGGGCTCAAATCTACATCTGCTGGTAAGCACGCATGATGCCGTGTCGGTGAGCCTGCCCTGTCCGCAGGACGCGATAGTGGTAGCCGTTAAAAACACCTTCGGCGACCCGATCGCATTTCGCTCGGTCGATGGTTGGCTTATCATCGACCTGTTACCTGCCATAAACACCATGCCGCGCCGGGTGACCATCCTCTGCTCACGACCGCCAATCTGGCAGCCAATGCCATCCGAGGATCCAAACGGCCTGATCACGCTCCTTGCTGTCCGCGCCATCCTTGACGACGGCTCGGCCTGGAACGGCTACCTCGATACCGGGCGTAGCGCAGTGTGGCAGCTAAGTTGCGCCAGAGCAGGTCGGTTTCTCGCCACGCTTGGCGAGGTTGAGCTCGCCATTGGTGCCAATGACCTGAGCTTGACCATGATTGCTACGTCAGGGCCTTTCGCTGGTTATATCCCGCGAGTCCGGTTGCAGCGCCTCACCGGCTGAATTCCTCCCCGAACCCAGGAATCTATGCACCGCGTCGCATCCAGGCGGTCCTATTCTCTGTGTAAACTAGTGTCCGAAACGACATCCTTCAACGCCAGGATGTCCAAGCCATAGTTGGCCACCAGCCGGTCCGAGTCGATTATCGCTCGCGCGTGTACACGATCTCCATGGTTTTGTTTTCTTTGCCATGGTTGGTGTTGTACATGGTCAGCGTATGACGGTCGTCGGTACCATAGGAATAGACTTGGCGAAGCGTGGTCGATCCGTTCATGGGACAGATCATCTCCCCACGCAGCTCAAGATTGGCATTTCCGGTGACGGCTGGGCCGGTGGTACGAATGATGCCGGTACCCATGTTATCGTACCAAGTACTGACAAATTGCTTGGCGGCGCGATCGTACCCCATGGTGCCAATGCCCTCATAGGCCTTACCGTCGAATTCACCGCTGAACTCTTCCCTGGCATAGCGGCCATCGAATATGGAAGTGACTTTGGCGGTGCCGGTGGATTTTTTCGGTGTCGTATCGCCCGACATCCAACAGGTGCAGGCGACCTTCCATGTACCGATCGTTTGAGACAGCCGGGCATGCTCGGGGCCCGGCTTCATCAGCTCCAAGGCTGCCAAATCTGGTGATTTGTTCTGTGGGGTATTCTGAGGGGTAGTGGGGGTGGTGCTCATGATGCGCTCCTGGCTGACAAGCTGAATGAGTGGACTGTAAACTGAGAGCGCTCTGCGTGCCACTGTTCGTTACCCGTTGTCCGCTTGCCTCCGGTAGAGGCGTCATGGTCCATTGTATCATAAAAACCCATGCATTTTGAGTCGACTGGGTGCGTGATTTGCTGCAAAAAAGCAGATAAAAGCTCACATGACCATCGTAGTTAGATATTATAATAGCGATCTCAACATATGATGGCTATATTGTATTTTTTAGGGTACAATAACAAATGTTGACTCAGATCATTATTACGTTCGTGTATTGATGTCTCATAATCGTTATCTTCATGACCTGACACAGGACTGCTAGCTGCATGGTTGCATTCACACGCCAATTTTTTCGCTGGGGTCTGCTCACGACCTCGCTCGTGCTGATCGTGGGCACGGTACTGATCTTCCAGATCATGGTATTGGCCATCAGTCGGGATCGGGCCCTGCAGCAGATTGCGGTACGCGCAGCCAATCGTGCTCAGGCAAATACCCATCAACTGCAGGCTCTCTTAAAACAAGCCGATATGCTGTTGCTGGATGTAAGGGGGCATCTGGACGCTGAAGAAATTATTCGCGGAATTGCTACAAGTTCACCGGAGCGTTATCGACAAATGCGGCTGATAATTGGCGAAAGGTTAGCTCGCTTACCTGAGCTCATGGTCCTGAATGTGATGACACTAGATGGTCGGTGTATATTCTCTTCATGTCAAGAATGTCCGACCATGGCCATTGCCGATCAAGATTATTTCAGTCAGCAAAAACATTCATTAAACGATCGCTTGATCATCTCTGATATTTTTTTTACCCGTACCTCACAGCAATGGACCATCGTCCCATCTCGGCGTATCACCACGAGTGATGGACGTTTTTGCGGCGTGGTCTTGGTTACCATAAATAGCACGCTGCTTTCGAGCATGATGCAAGCTGTTGATCGTGACAAATGGATTTTCGGAGTCGTCAACCAAGATCTCAGGGTCTTGGCACGCCGACCTGAAATGCCAGATTTGACCGGAAAAATACTTTCTGATTCAGATTTTTTCAAGTGGATAAAAAACCCCGTCGGTTATTTTAATGGCCCGGGGATGCGCGAAGCGGATCCGCATGTGTGGGGCGTGTCATCGTTGAATGAAGTACCCTTGACGGTGGTTGCCGGATACCGAGTGGCGGCGGCGTTGGAGCAATGGCATCAAGATGTAAAAGTACATTTATTTTTCGCGGCAACCCTTATTTCAAGCGGAATCTATCTGATTTTCATGCAGGGTAAGCGCAGTCGCGCTGCCTTGGCAGCGATGGAACTGGATAGACGATTACGTACCAGCGAAAAAACCTTGGATGACTTGATCCGCATTGTTCCAGTCGGCGTTTTCAGACTTTCACTCAATACCGAGGGCTGGTTCGGCTTTGGTTTTGCTAGCCAGCGCTGCCAGGACATCCTGGGGCGCGATCCGGCTTCGTGTCTAACGGCTACAGGTTTCGTCAAGGGCTTGATTCAAGCGGAGGATTGCGAGGAGCTCACTGGTATAGTGAAAAAATCCATGGCGCATCATGAGGAGTTCAAGTGGAGCGGTCGCATCATCCGTGAACAGGCCATTCGCTGGCTCCATGTGCAGGCGGTACCGGTGATGCATGAGGGGCGCAGGGAATGGGCCGGAATCCTGCAAGACATCACCGAAAAAAAGCACTTGGAAGATCAGCTTCGACAATCGGAAAAGATGCAGGCAGTAGGGATGTTGGCCGGCGGCATCGCCCATGACTTCAATAACATACTCTCATGTATTATCGGTTATTGCGAATTGGCGATTCGCCGCCATGGAATCGGGAATGATGCGAAAATATCCGCTTATCTCTCACAGATAGAAATTGCCGCTGAGCGAGCGAAAACGTTGGTCCATCAGATCCTCGCTTTCAGCCGTCGTGACCCCGGAGAACTCTTGCCGAGTCATCTTCAGTCCAGCATGCGCGAAGTCATGGGCCTATTGCGAGCAACCATCCCCAGTACCATTGAAATTGCCGTCTCCGCCGCCGAAGATGTCGGACCAGTCCGCGCAAATTCTGGTCGGATGCATCAACTCCTCATGAATATCTGCGGTAATGCGGTACAGGCGATGGCGGGGAAGGGGACGCTGACCATTGTCTTGGATCAGTGCGATATCGACCATCCTTTAATCGGTCTGCTGGGTGAAATTGCGCTTGGCACCTATGCACGGATCGAGATCAGTGATACCGGTGTAGGGATGAGTGCGGAAACCATGGGAAAAATATTCGATCCGTTCTTCACCACCAAGGATGCCAGTGAGGGCACTGGACTGGGCTTGGCTGTGGCGTGGAATGTGATCGAAACACATGGCGGCAACATGCAGGTGGAAAGCGCGGTTGGCGTGGGCACCACATTTCGTATTTTTTTCCCCGTCATCAGCCAGCGTCCATCGCCGATGATGGAAAAGAACATGCTCGTCTTACCACATGGCAGCGAACACATACTAGTAGTCGACGATGAGCCGCGCCTGGTTGATATTCTTTGTGAATCGCTTTCGGGGTTGGGGTATCGGGTGCACGGATGTGCAAATGGGCAAGAAGCCTTATGCACCTTACGCCAGCATCCGCACACCTACCAGATGTTGATCACCGATCAGACCATGTCCGGCATGACCGGCGTCGAGTTGATTAAGCAAGCACTAGGCTTGAGTCCGCATCTTTCAATTATTCTTTGTTCTGGTTACAGCAAAGATATCGATAGCGAAAAAACCGCAAAATCCCTTGGCGCTCATCACTACTGTACGAAGCCGGTCGATTTGGATGAACTGGCGTGCGTGATTCGCGGCGTGCTTGACCAAAGAGGGCAGCGTGGACCGCAGATGATCGATCAAATGGCCAAGGACATTCTGACCAGCAATGTCCCACTCGCTGATTGTCGGACTTAACCGCCGTGGTTGGCCATCAACAAGTCATAGTTCAAACGGATGGTGATGATGCCGTCATTTTGCGCTAAGGAGCCGATGTCGGCCAATGCCGTGATAATCATCGTGGGAATGGGCACGACGCAGTCGCAAGCCAAGCGCACGATGAGTTCGCGACTTTGTTCAACGAACAACAGGGTGAGTCCGCTGGCACAGCTGGCTTCGCTGGCAGCAGCGGTGATCAGGAGGGGTAGAAATTTTTCCAACAGGACAAGAATTTCGGTGGCCAGGGCGATATCATCGCCACGCGCCGTCAGCTGACGGTTGAAACGTATCGCGTGTGCCTGGAGTCGTGTCACAAGGGGTGCTACAGGAATTCGCAGAAGCATCTTGCTCGACGCACGCAGCTCGGCGAGCAAGGCCGAAACATGGTGGTCGGGGTGGTGCGCGAGGCGGATCGACAGCTGCTCAATGACGGTTGTGAGGCGCTCTAGATGAGCCGTGGCCACCGGCGTGAGCAGGCTCTTAGGAGTACTGCTGTGGTGGGGATCGACCGTCAGCAATCGCAAGCGGTCGACAGCAACCAACAGCCAGCCTCGGTCACTGTCACCAAGCGTCCCCATGCGTTCTGAGCGTTCGATGATGAGAGTCGCCTCGTTAGCCACCGCACTCTGGTTGAGAAAAGCTGACATGGCTTTCACTGCCGAGATCGCGCGCCTCGCTTCGACGATGGCCTGTTGATTATCGGCAGCCAAAAGACCTGCCTCGGCGATTTGCAAGAGATCGAGTACACGCGCGACATAGCGTTGCCGCTCGTCAGAAGAATCGCTGAAAAAACGGTTCCGCGGATGCACTGTCGATGCGGCCGAATGACCGCTACCGCCGGGTTCATCAACATGGGTGGTCAAGCTCACGAAGCTCCTTGGGCCGCAAATAAACCCAGGGTATTCATGACTCAAGTTCACCAGTTTGTCAAACGCACTTGGCCGCATCAACTAACGCTGACATTTCGCACACCACACCGTGCTGCGTCCGGCCAGGGCTTTGCCACGCAAAAGTGTATTACAGATCATGCACGGTTGGCCAGCCCGATCGTAGACCTGGAATTCGTGCTGGAAGTAGCCTGATCCACCACCGGCTTGTCGGAAATCACTGATGGTTGAGCCGCCGGCGGCGATCGCCGTCGAGAGCACCTGTCTGATATGATCGATAAGATGAGAAAGACGGGCTCGCGTGAGCTTGCCTCCTTGCGTACCAGGCAGGATGCCAGCGCGGAAACAGGCTTCTTGAGCATAGATATTGCCTACTCCTACCACCACCGTTTGGTCCATGATCAGGACTTTTACCGCTTGGCGCCGCGAACATAAACGCTTTGCCAGGTAGTCGACATTGAAATCTGCACCCAATGGCTCCGGGCCCAGGTGAGCAAGGCTGGGGTGGCGGTCTCCAGGGGCCACGAAATCCAGCTGCCCGAAGCGTCGTGGATCACGGAAGGCCAGACGTCGGCCATCGGCAAGCTCGAGATAACAATGATCATGGATGCGCTCGTCGCCAAGCGGTGCCAGACGCCAGGTGCCGGTCATGCCCAGGTGTGATAAAACCGTGGCTGCGGTAGTGTCGATCAACAGATATTTCGCACGACGGCGGATGGCCAGCACTCGACTACCGCCCAGGCGCAGAGCAAAATCGACAGGAATCGGTGTCCGTAGATCTTGACGCTGCAAAAGGACGCGGTGGATCGTGGCACCAACCAGGAGGGATTCGAGCCCACGACGTACGGTCTCGACTTCAGGAAGTTCGGGCATGGTGTGGCATATGCTCGGCAGTGGTTGCCCTTGGACCAGAGGCGCCATCCTAGGCGGTGTGTCTATCCACCTCACATCCCTTTCTAGCAAGTCGAGTGGTCGCATGATTGCGATCAAAGAGGGCAAACCACGGATATTCAAGGTTATGAAGGCAGGGGTCGAGGCCGGCACGGTAACCGTCGCTCTGGTCGATGGCCATTGCCTGTTGAACAACCAGTCGCAAAGGCCCGTCCTGGTTAACGGTGAAGAACACAATCGTTGCGCTTTGATCTTGGGTGACTTGGTGGTTATCGGTAAAGACACCTTCAAGGTCTGTGAAAGCGAAGTTGTCAGACATTCGGATGCAGCGGGAGAACTTGAACAGATAACCGAAAGGGTGGTACGAGCCACGGCCTCCGAGCCGGTAACCAGTCCGGAAGTTGATGAGCCGCCGTTGGTTCCAGCGGCCCACGCGATTAATTCGCTGCCGGTTACTGAGCCCTTTGTCTCAGGCAAATCAAACTCCGACTCGGATCGGCACCGCCGGCGGCGTTCGATCAGCGCTTCCATGCAGTCTGTCGTCGAGCCTCCGCGCAAGACCATCCTACATCGTGTTTCATCAGTCTTCAGCGCCAAGATGCGAACTGAGCGAAGTCGTGAGGAAAGTCTACAAGTTGAACATCATCAATTACTTGAGGA
>JAYVTR010000046.1:0-18080 GCA_043788625.1 Planctomycetota bacterium | reverse complement strand
CGTTCGCGAACGCACCCCCGCACGCGGACCCGAACGAAAAACCGCCCATTCCTCAAGAATCGCCCGTAAAACCGCCAGAACGACCCCTGCAACTGGCCCCGAAACGCTCACCGCGCGACGCCTTGCCGGCGCTGCGCGCAGCGGCCCTCAGCGACCACGCGCTCGGCATCGTCACGGCCATGGGTGTTTGCCTGCGTGGTCCAGGGGGTGCGGACTACACCGCCGAGTGGCAACGAGAACTCACCGGCATCGATGCTCGCGAGGTGCTGGTCATGTGCCTGACCGCTCGTGAGCCGATCCGCCTGCCCAGCGGACTGCGACGAGAGCGCGAGGCGTGGCGACAACTCCCCATCGAAGAACGGCGCAGCATCGTGCATCAGGTCTGCACCACGCACGGCATTCCGGTCGAACGGAGGCCGTCGTCCACGGATCCGCCACCATGAATCACCGGGATCTGCGCGGAGGCGATCAGTGGTACAACGTGCGACCGCAGAGCCTGTGCTTTCGGGCCGCCGTGGTGGTGCATCGCCTTGGCGTTGCTGGCAGCCATGAGGTCGCGAGTGCCTGCGGCATCTCAACCGTGCAAGCCAATGAAGTGCTCCGGTCCTGTCTTCGTCGCCCGCACCTCTATCACATCCGGCGCATCGCACCTGGGCGCTTCGCACCCATCCTCACCGGGCCAGGATGTGGGTAAAATGGGTGTTTTGGTTCCACGTGGAGCACAAACACACATTCGTCATCCCGAATGACAGGCAGCCGCGAGGTGCGTAGCGTGCGCCGACATGCGCACCCTCATCTGCCTCCTCAAGCAGCCATCCGAAACCTACAAGGCGTTCAACGATCGTCTCGCTGATGCCTGCGCGGTCCTACGACCGTCCGGCGCTCGCTGCGCGCTGGTGGGATCTCAACCGAAAGTCGACCTCATCGCCGTTGATGACGAGGAACTTCCCGTGCGCGTCGCAGTATGCCCGCTCGATGCGAGTAGCGATGCCGAAGCCACGCGCACCCAAGATCGCCTCGCCCGCGTCCTTGCTGCTGCTGCGGGCAAGCCGGTGATCACGGCGGACACCGAACCACCGTTGGTCACAATCTGCATGTGGCCACTGGACGAGGTAGTCGCGAGCGACGATGCGACCGATGCGCCGAATGATCAGTCGGATGAACCCGCTGATGATGACGGCGGTGACGATGAATCTGAAAGCGATGTGATTGATCCGCCCGCTCCAGCGGCCGAGGCAACCCACGCTGCCACGGAACCCACGCAAGCATCCGTTGGTCGCCCACCGTTCGGATTCCGTCGCCGTGGTGGTCGGCTGGAGGAAGATCCGGACGAAGCCGACATCGTGCGCACAGTGCTTGATGCCTACGATTCCGGGCTCACCGATGATCGCATAATGGGCGAACTGAAGGACGCCCACGGGGAATGGGTGCGCGAGCACTGGCAGCCCAAAGAAATCCCCCGCCATGTCCGCCGCATGATCGAGAAGGCTGACTTCTATCGCCGGAAGTTGGCCACGGAGGCGCGATGAAACCCCGCACGCCGGCAGAAGAACTCATCGCGCAGACGCTGGCGAATGCCCTACGTGGGCACCTTTCGCTGGGGCCGCTCGACGTGATGCGACTTGCCTCCGCAGCGCGTGAGGTCGAAGCGCACCGCATCGCTGGTCTGGCCTTGGAACGTTGGTTGGCCACCGATCCACGCGCCCGTGAACTCTTACGATTCTTCGCCCGCCGTTCCTGACCGTTTGCCTGGAGCCACCCATGCCAGCCGCTGCACGTCGCCACAATCCCGATCAGCATCCACAACCCATCTATCGCTACACCCGCGCCCAGGCGATCGACGACGGCATGCTGGTGGACCTCACCGACTGGGCGAGCGCCACCACCGGTTTCCACGGTGGCTTTCGCGTGCCGGTGGCCGTGACAGCGGGAGTATGGGCGGATCTGAGCGCCATTCCTGCGAGCAAGCAGAGCAGTCAGGACGTGCGCGGACGTGCCCATGACCTGCTGTGGATGGCAAGCCTCGCTGCCCGACGTGCGGGGGAGACATCAACGGTCCACTTCCAAGTGATCATGCACCTCGGACGCACCAGCCGTCAGACCTACAAGCTGATGATTCATCCGGGCGATCACGGCGAGCCGGTGGTGACGATCCTGCGGCCGAATGAAGATTGATGGGATCTCTAGCGCACTGACGACCAGGAATAGGCCGCTCATATGTCAGGATACCAACGCTGGCGGTCTAAGCGTGGGCCATAGGATGAGGGTGGAGACATGCCATGGCAACTACCCCCCGAAGCATCGCCGATTGGAAATCCTTGCCGGAGTTGCAGGTGGGGAAAATCGCCAAGCCGCAAGAGAGTGGCATCATCTATCCAGTTACAAAAGTCGGCATGCTGCTTGTTAATGTGAGCGATTGCCAAAAACAGGGTCTAGGTGAGGCGAAGCCAATGGTTGGAGATCAAACGGCATTACCAACCGTGACAATTCGTGCCGAAGCCGGAGCGACTCTCTTTCGCCTGCCATTGCAGTTAGCTCAGTGGGCAGCCCATACGTGTGCGCTTGCGGAGCAGGGGACAAATATGCTACCGGGTGACATAGAGTTTTCTGATTTGAACGGAAGAATCACCGCAGACCTCCACTAGAATGAATAAATCTCTCCGTCGTGATCGCCCAAAATTATCACTCTCTGCCAACTTGGTCCCGAGCACCATGTGGGGTAAGAATGTACGCGCAGTGGTGTCGATCGAAAATTGGCAAACGCTCCGATGGAACTTAGGGGCAACCTCGGAAAAGCCTTTCTTTCCTCAGTTTCGGATCGCGGACGGCTTTGATCGTCGCTGCAACGCGATGTGCCGTGGATGCGGCCTCAAGCAGGACGGCATGGAGTTGCACGAAGTTTGGGAATATGACGAGGTGAAGCGCGTGCAGCGACTCGCCGATCTCATCACCCTCTGCAATAAGTGTCATCTTGTGATGCACCTCGGGAGAGCGATGAAGGTAGGGCATGGGGAAATCGCACTCGCACATTTAGCGAGCGTCAATGGATGGACCATGAGCAAGGCGCAGCGGCACGCCGCCGAGGCGATGGAAACTTGGCGTCGCCGTTCGCAATTTTCCTACACACTTGATTTCAGTTTTCTCTACCAATGGATAAGCCCGGGCCAAGTGCATCTGGATTGGCTGGAGCACCCAAAACGGTGGATTGGCGATCAGATCAGTGCCATGGAATGGGCGCGAGGTATTGTTGAATCCGATGCCGTTATCCTCGATACCGAAACCACGGGACTTCTCAAACATCCACATGCCGAGGTCATTGAACTTGCTATCGTCACATTGCGTGGACGAGTGGTTTACGAGGGGCGGTTCAAACCGCGCCGCAAGATTCCAAAGAGAACAACGGCTATTCACGGCATTACTGATGACCAGGTGAAGAATAAGCCGTCATTCGCGGAATCTTTCCCGGAAATCCAGAAAGCGTTGAATGGCCGTATCGTGGTGGCGTTCAACGCGGCGTTTGACCGGGGCATCGTAGAGAGGACCTGTTCAAAGTTTCGCCTTACCCCGCCTGATTGCCGCTGGGAATGTGCAATGTTGGCATTCCGAGCTTACATGGAGTCGGGGAGATACTTGCGGCTGCCTGGTGGCACGCACAAGGCACTGGAGGATTGCAGGGCAACGGTGAAGTTAATCAAACAGATCGCTAAGGGGATGTCTATTCCACGCCCCGGTCCAAGAATAATTGAAGCGTCAGCGATCTGAGAAGTTCTTAACGCCACTCCTCGGCTCCACCTGAACGCGATTCTCCAGGCAGTTCAATTGCGAGACGGCTGCTGCCAATGGTTGCGGGTTCCATTCACGGCACGATCAAAACAACTCTCAGACGGAGTCGGGCTCGACGCAGAGGGCGTACATTCAGGAAGAATCGAGTTGTGGCCGACGAAGAGATGCAAAGTCACCCCAGGTAGGCCCGAGCGACAAACGCGACGAGGTAGCGACGGATTAGGCATGATCCGCGCAGGCTACCGCCACTGTATCTGATTCCAAGCACGGCCCTGCGGCGATGTAGATTCTCGATCTATGCCAAGGCCGCCAAGGATTTCTGGCATTCCGGGCGATTGGTGGTGAGGCCATTTCGGCACCATCAGCCGCATGCCGCTCGCCCTACCGCCACCTGCCCAGGTTCATCGCTCAACCCTGAGTCAGGGGAAACGCGGCACCGCAGAAACGGTGGCGATCATGGCCAGACTCGCGATGGGCGAGTGGGGTGCGCGCTCCGAACGCATCCGCGCCCTTGCCTTGGCCATTGTTCAGAGCGCCGGCATTGCCGGGAAGAACTACCTGGCTGAGGTCATCGCCATCCATCACTGGGTGCAGACCTCTATCCGCTACACGCGCGATCCGGTTGGGCAGGAAACGGTGCAGGCGCCGGAGCATACCGCGTTCGTCAATCAGGCCGGCGATTGCGACGATTTCAGCGTGCTTGAAGCGGCACTCCTTGGCGCGCTCGGCCATCCCACGCGATTCATCACCATCGGCTATTCGCCCCAGGCATTCAGCCACGTCTATCTGGAAGCCAACATCCGAGGCCGATGGATTTCGCTCGATCCCATTATGGCTGACAAGCCCGCAGGCTGGCAGGCACCGAATCCGCTCATCCGCAAAGCATTCCCGATCAATCGCGCAGAGGGATTCGATCCAGCGGCAGAGAACCTAGATGGACTCGGTGCATTGCCGTTGCTAATCCCGCTCTTGTTACTCGGCGGTGGTGCCGTCGTTGGTGGCGCAGCGGGCTACGCGCTTGGCCGTGGCGTCACTCGCGCGACGGAGGACGTTGGGTTGCTGCTGTTGATTGGTGCAGGCGCGTGGGTGTGGCTGCATGCGCAACAGAAAGCAGCAACGTGAGTGCTGCGGTTCCCACGGTGATCGGCCTGGGTCGTCTGGTGGACTTCATCATTCATGATCCGCAAGGCCAACGACTCCGGCTTACGCCACAAAGCGAACAGTGGTTGGCATGGAAACCTGACACTCGTGATCTGGTAGTGCTGCGGCCGAGGAACGGCCGAGGACAACTTGCCAAGCGAAGTGCCGCCCTGCGCCATCAGCAATTTCATGGCGAAGCGCCGCAACAGACGCGGCCTATGGAATGGCCAGCGACACGCGGCGCGGTGAACACACTCGGCCTCATCGAGGCGGTAACGTACAGCGCCACCGGTATTCAAAGCCCCAGCAAGGGGTCACATCACTGGATTCACCACTTCGGTGATCGCGGCGAGTGCGGACATGGCCCCACGTCGGCTCAGGCCGCCAGCTATGCTGAACGGTTCATGCCGTCTATGAATGTCGATGCAGCCGGAAATCTGTTCGTGGTCCGCCGCACCAGCAATCACTTCACGGTGAAAGACTGGATCATTGGATAGCCAATCACGAGGCCTCCTTGGGCGTCAGCTTGAATTGTTCCAAATAATCTGAAGTGCCGGCCGGAATGCCTCCCAAGGAGTAACCGCCTTTGTCCATCCATGACGAAGATTGGCAAATCTTCGTCGCCTTTCCCAGGTAGGAAACCAGATCGTCATGCGGTACCATAAACCAAGATTTTTTATAGGGGAAGGCGATCCATATGTCTTTCCCCAGGTACTTCCGATCAATGGTGAGCCTGCCCTTGAGTTGTATCTTCAGGTAGTCGGAACCATTGACGTGCCTCGCGATGAGGTCGGCACCCATCCAGTCATCTGACAGACGAATGGTAACGAATCCATAGTCGGCTAACGCTGATGACAGTTTTTGATAATTGTAGCTCTCTTGCTGTCTGGAATTGAGATCGGCATATTCAATATGGGTGAACTTCATCAGCGCACCGTATCACAAATCGTGGCAACTGAAATCTCAAACGTAAGCGAGCGCCGATGGTGAGCGTCCTCACCATCAGCGGCTATCCTATCACTTCGATGGAGATCCGTTGTCTCGCCCGCCGCCCGAGGGGTTCCCGGTAGTGCTTGGCCAACCAGCGGAGCCCTTTCCGCCGCCACTTCCGCCTTTGCCTCCCGTGCCGCCTCCCTGACCACCACTTCCACCCTTGCTTCCGCCGCCGCCTTGTGAGCTACCTTTACCCATAAATCATCCTTCTGCCCGATATGGGCGATGTCATGCCATGCATGGCATGACGGGTTTCGTCTGCGTTCATTCCGCAACACTGCTGAATGAACACAGGCGCAAGATTAGAGATTCGTACTTTCGTAAGGGATTGACACGAGTCCGTTCCAGAGTGCGACCGCCACCTGATGACGGCGCCCAAACAATCGAGCCGTTGAGCAATAGAGATGGTGGACTGTCAGGGCGGACTCAAATTTTTCTCGTAGTGCGAGATCGTCTTGCCGACAGGGATAGGCATATTCGGGATAGTCAATTTGAGCGGCACGCTCCGATGCAAAGCAGACGAAATCACTGTGGGGTCTACCGCCCTTCTTTGCGTTTCTCAGCCAACGCCCGAGCTGCACGCGTTTACTATTCGTGTCGCTCGCTTTGATGGGGCTCCCTGGGTTCTTGAATACCATATCGACCGTCAATTCCGCTGTTCTGTTGATGTAGCTTTCTAGCTGTCCCGTCTGATCGCAGTGTCGCCAAAGTAAAAACTGGCCCAGCGGAGATCTGGAAATTCCATTCACCATCACTGGGGGGAATAGTTTCGATTCGTGCAACGACAGGCAGGATCGCTCGCCATGAAAGAGCCTCCAGGATCCGTACCAAGTAAGCACGGATGATCCCACGAGCAAAAGCCACTTCCGCACGATCACATCATTGGGATCGACCTCTACCTGGTTGAGAATGCCGACAACCTGATCCGCGTAAGCGTACAGGGCTGGCGCATGATCAGATTCCATTCGAGACATCAGCGCCTGCGTATCACGATTCCAGGCATCCTGATCGTACACAAGCACGCGAGGATCGCTGGAACGAATTTCCCCATTCACAGGGATGACGATCGTTTGATCGGGATGTTGGCTCTGAATCCTCGCAAGCGTTTTTGAGATCCTGGCCAAATTGACCAGGTTTTTCTGCTCGGGGTGTTTTAGGTTTCTGGAGAAGGTGTCTGGATTAATGCCTAGGCTCTCGGCCTCGGCGTCTCGTCGGGCTCGTTCATCGCCCATAGCAGCAGCCATCAGTTCACTGGTTTTCTGCACCAAGCAAGGATCGAACAAGTCATCCGTTGTCATCTGCGGTGTTACGTTCTTGTTCATAATTTTACCTTCTCGGGGATGATCGCCGATGAACTAGGTAGCGGAGAGGTTGCCTTCGCTGACTTTGTATTGCCTATTCTCAAACGTGCGACGCTGAGCTTTGTTTCGTGACACCTTTCCGGATCGGGTTGATGGCATTCCTGGCAATTGGTGGCTGATTCCTGGCGGCCATGACTCGTCGCCATGCCCGCCGTACTGATGACCAACCCACCCGGCCTCGCTCTCGCCGTCATCGGTAATCCTCCGCGTGGCACCCCCAACCGCCGAGGAAAAACCATGCCGAAGAAGACCAAAGCCCGCGCCGCGAAGCGCCGCACCAATCCCAGCAGCCTCTACTGGCGCGTGGGAGCGAAAACCCCGTGGCGCACTGGCCCTGAGGCCATCGTTGCTCGTGACCGTGCCGCGCTTCAGGCACAGCGTCATCCGGGCGTGGTATTGCCGTCGGTGCGAAAGCGCGTTGCCGCTCGCGCCACTGCGGCCCAGAAGAAGACGAAGCGTGCGGCTCCGAAGCGCGCCGTATCGGTGCCGCTGAAGTTCGCGGTCGCCGCCTCCAAGCCGGCTGCGTCGAAGCGCGCCAAGCGCAATCCTCCTGGCGCCGCTGGCGCTGGCATGATCGCCGACTTCAAAGGCCTTGGTGCCGCGCTCGCCGATCTCGGCAAGCACCCCAAGGGCTTCCTCTTCCTCGGTGGCGGTGCCCTCGGCACTGCGCTGGCCGGCGGCGTGCTCAACGTGCAGCTCGGCCGCGTCATGCCGCCGATGCAGCCCGGTGTGGCGCGGCTGGTGAACTTCGCCAGCTACGCCGGTACGGCGCTCTTGCTCAGCCGACTGCCCAAGGATGCGAGAACCCGGCAGCAGATGCTGGCCGGTGGTCTGGCGGTGGCGCTCATTGAGCTGGCCAAACCGGGAACCACCGCGCCGATGATCGCGAAGATCCCCGGCGTAGACAAGCTGGTCGCACCGGCGACGGCGGAAGTCGCGTTGCGCATGCCAGCACTCCAGGCACAGCCCGAGGTCGCCGCTGCGGTCGCATCCGCTGCACAACCCTGGTACCGCGCCGGCGGGAAGGCCAACCCGGTCAACTGGCTGTCTGGCGTCGCTGAAGGCGAGCCGATCCCGGTGGATGGAATCGCCGATGACGACGGCTCCATCCAAGGCCTCGGTGATGACGACGCCATGAACGACGGCGATCCCGGCGAGATGTCGATGGCCGATGGCGACATGCCGAACGACAGCATTGCCGGTCCTGGCATCGGCACCGATGCCGACCAGTCGCTGGTGATGACCTACCTCAACGGCCTCGGCTGCCCGCTCACCGGTCGCCCCAACGGACTCAATGCGCTCGTGCTGCCCTGATCAACGGGAACAGCGCTCCGCCTCCTTCACCCATCCATTCAACCCACACCCAGGAAAATCCCATGTTCAACAAAGACATCCTCCGCCATGTGAAGCTGCCCGATCAGGTCAGCAAACTCCAGAAGATCAGCCAGCCGCTGTACGATCAGCTCGACATCACCGGTCCTGGCAAGTTCACCTACTTCAAGGGCGCGCAGGGCCGCAGCCGCCTGTTCACCAACTTCGACGGGCAGAGCCAGCTCGATAATCCGCGCCACTACCTGGTGGCCGGCATCCGCGTGATGCCGACCGCCGACGCGGCCCTGGCCGACATCCAGGTGCTGTCGAAACGCGGCTACTTCACCCTGACGGTGGGCGACAAGCCGTTCTTCGAGGCACCGCTCTCGCTGCTGCTGACGCGTGGCGATGTGCTGAACCTCTACGGCGAGTTCAGCGATGGCTTCTACTCTCTGGATCACCCGATCCTGCTCCCACCGCAGCAGATCTTCAAGCCGTCCATCGATATCGAGAACCCGGCGGTGCTCTCCACCACGGTTCCACTGACCCTGACCTTCGAGGGCGTGCTGATGCGCCCGGCGCAGTAAGGGTCGCCGTCATGCGCTCCCGCAGCATTCGTCCGAACCCCGTCACCAGCGCCGGCTACCACCTGCGCCCAGGACAGCGGGTGCTGTGGGAGAGCGACGATGGCCAGTACCTGCTGGCCTACGTCGAGGTGGCCGACTCGACCAGCCAGCGCACACGAGCGCGCATCCCGGCGCCCCACGCATTGCTGAACTTCCCCAATGGCATCCAGGTCATCACGCCGATTGACCGGGTGCATGCCCTCCCGCTCCACGGGCCGTACCGCCGCGAGCGATCACAGCGGAAACCCCGCAGTCGATGAACGACCGACACGCGGATTTTCAATCCGCGTGTCGCTGTCCCCACCCTTTCCTCCGATGAGATCACCCATGAGCGCATCCGCCGTCTCTCCGCCTGGTTCCCCGCGCCTCCCAGGCGATCCCGCTTCGCGGCCGAGCATCGACACGCTGTATCTGGCCGACGCGATGATGGAGGCCGCCGGGCAGAAGCCGCACCTGCGGCTGTACCCGTACCTGCTGGGCGTGAACCGCATCGGCACCACCGCCGTTGCGGCGAACGCCACCGTCAGCGAACCCGTGCCCGTGGGTGGCGACGCGAATTTCATGGCCATGGGCCTGCTCGGTCAGGGCACCGCCGACTTCCTGGTGAACCTCAAGTGGTCGCACTTGTCTGGAACCGCCATCGGCCAGATCGCGTTGCACAGCAAGGCGCTGTTCGGCACGCAGTGGCATCCCTTCGTCTTCCCGCGTCCCCAGCTCGTCCCGCACGACGCGACGCTCACCGTCGAGCTGACCAATCTCTCCGCCGCCGTGAACGCCATCAGCCTCTATGCCTTCGGCTACAAGGTGCTGCGCTGATCATGCCGCCCGCTCCTCGCTCCATCATGCCCCCATCCTCCTTCGACATCGCGGAGATGATCGAGCGGTGCAGTCGCGGTGAATCCGCGACGCCAGCGGCCACACCGCAACCCACGACTGGCCCGCAGCCGACTTCGCGTGGACTGACGGAGGCGGGATCGACCTGGGCGGATGCCCTCGCGGAGCGCTGCGGTGATCCGCATTTCTGCCGCAGCATCCAACGCTGCCTCTATCCACCCCATCTCTTCCCGCCGCTCACCGCGCAACCGTTCTACCTGCGTGCCCGCTTCGCCTGCAATTGGCCCGGCGAGGAATCCATCGTCTTCCCCGCCGGTCTGTGGACGCGCCGCATCCTCGACTGGTACGTCCCCAAGGGCCACAAGTACACCACGCGCCTCGCCTTCTTCGACGTGTGCGGCAACTACTCCGAAGTTTGCTTCGGCTTCCGCGTCTTCCGCAACGACAAGCTGTGGTTCGACGGCGACACCATCGAGACAGACCACGGCAACGGCGTGGTGTCGAAGATGATGCGCATGGGCCACATCGGCACCTTTTACAGCCGCGACTCGATCCAAGACCCGTCGGACTCGTCCAACATCATCGACTTCCCCAGCACCTTCGATCCCGGTGAGAAGATCAGCGTCGAGGTGATCAAGAACACCGGCGTCAACAACGCGCAGATCAGCGCCAACCTCCGCATCACCGGCTACCTCTACCCGCAGGAACTCGCGCCATGAATCCCAACGCTCCCATGATCATCCTCTCCCCGCTCGTCGATCGGGATGGCACGCCCATCGAAGGACTCGGCGGCGAGCCGCTCGCGGCTGATCCGCAGGGCATCGTCTACACGCTACGTGACGATGGCCTGCCGCAGATCATGGGCGAGTTGGCACCGTCCAACGATGGCCGCCTGATCCTCGTCCCGCTGAACGGCCTCGGCACCAATGCGGACGAGAAATCCCAACGCATGCAGTACGCATGGCGTCGGCGTGCGCATGCGCGTCACCGTCGGCACCACTGGGAGAAGGTCATTCGCCACCTGACCCAGCAGATCGAGCAAGGCCAGAAATCCGGCAACGTGACTCCGCACCACATCGCCAAGCTGGAGAAGGAGCGCACGGACGCCACTGCGCATCTGGAGAAGGCCAAGGCACGCGAAGTCACCGCGCAAACCGCACTTGATGCCGCCAGCACGCTTCAGTTGGCAGACGACCAGGCCGACATGGCGGGTGACGATGACATGGCAGGCCTCGCCGGTCGTCGGCGCTTCAGTCGGAAGATGATCAAGCACGGTGCGTTGATGGCCTTCACCGGCGGTGCTGCTGCGCCGTTCCTGATGGCCGGACAGACGCGGCAGGGCAAGAAATCCTTCGGTCGTTTCCTCAACGATGACGGCACCGATCCCATGATGGCGGGGAACGAATCGCCGGTATCCACGCAGGTGAGCGGCCTCGGCGCGAGCTGGTGGAGCCGCAACCGCGAAAAGGTGCTCGGGTTCGGAGCCGGTGCGGCGAGCGCGGCGTTGGTGGCATCGGCCGCCAGCCCTGGCACGGGACTGAACACCCTCGTCTCCAAGGGCTGGGATGCGGCGAAGGGATTCTTCGTGCCGGGCCAAACGGCTCCTCCCGCAGCCGGGATGCCGGCAGCGGCACCGATGATGATGCCGATGTCGCGCAGCGCTGGACCGTCGATGCCCATGGTCCAGGCGGGTATCGGCGGAATGGACCCGAAGACCCTGCTGCTGCTCGGCGGGCTTGGCCTCGGAGTCCTGGTGTTGTTCCGTCCGAAGAAGTGACGCCAACCGGTCGCTCGCCTGCACGTCTCGGTCCCTGATCACCCTCTGTTAACAGCGGCACCGCCATGTCCCTCGTCACCACCATCGCTGATGATGAACCCGCCACGGAGAACCTTGGCGACCTGGGGAAGTTCCGGCTCAAGAAATTGACGAAGCTGATCCAGCCGGCGCTCAGCATTGCCAAACCGCTGATGTCGATGGGGAAGGGCGGCGGTCTGTTGACTGCAATGGGACCGTGGGGTTGGGCGGCGGGTGCGGCGCTCGCAGTCGGTGGAACGGCAATGGCCATGGCCGCTCGTCATCAGAAAAAGAAGCGGCTGGCGCGTGAGCGAAAGCAGCAGGAGGAAGCTGCCGCAGCCGCCACTGCACAAGGACAACCCCAGCCGACCGACATGCAGCCGATGATGATGCCGGGCTATGAGCAGCCGGCAGCGGAGGCGTCGTATCCATCGCCGGACATGCCTGGGCCGGGAGCAATGACGCTTCCGGAGGAATCGCCATCCGATGCGCCGGTGCCCGGCTCGGATGTCGCCATGCCGTTTCCCATGACGGAGCAGCCACCGGCACCAGCCGTCGACATGCCCGAAGTCCAAGCGGTGCTCGATCCCGAAGTGCAGTCCTCTGCGATCGAAGGCCTCTCTGCTGACGGCCAACCCGTTGCCCAACTCGATTGGCGCACCGTTGCCTTCATCGCAGGACTCGGTCTCGGCGGATGGTGGCTGCTATCGAATCACAAACCAACTCGCTCAAAACGCCGGTGATCCCATGTCCCACGACGAACCAACTCCCATCCACCACCACCGCACCACGAACCCCACGCTGGCGGACACCATGCACGAGTTGTCGTGCGAGCTGGTGGCGCTGCGTCAGGAGATGCGCGGGCTCCGCGACACCGTGCGCGAACTCCGCGACCAGGTGGGCGACTTACGCCGCCAGTCGAGCGAGAAGAACGAACAGGTGGTAATCCTGCGCACGCAGTTCCGCGTGCTGTGGGCTGTCGCCGGCACCGCTGGAGCATCCGGCCTCGGCGCACTCGTCCTTGAACTGCTTCGTCTGATGAAAGGGGTCACGCCATGAGCCGCCTCATCCTTTGCTGCCTCATCGCCTGCTCGCTCACCGGCTGTGGGCTCTCCGTCCGTCAGGCGCAGAATCTGTCGGATGGACTCGCCGGCATCGAGGCTGCACAGCCGCGCGTTGCTGCTGACCCGGTGGCGTCCGCCGCATTGGCTGGTGCCCACGATCACGTTGAGGCGACTGCCGAAGGCGAGGTGCTCCCTCCGCCCAAGCGCACCCCTGCTGCCATCACCGCCGATCCCGCCGGCTATGCCGATGACGCCACCCAGGCCGCTGAGGAAGCCCGGTCCATCGTCCCGTGGTGGGGGTGGCTCGCCGGCGCTGGCGCCGCAGCACTCGGGGTGCTCCGGTTCGTCCCTGGGGTAGGTGGCACCGTGGCCGACACCGCATGGCGCCTACTCGCACCACAGCAGGACAAGGTGGCTGATGCTGAACGCGACTGCCACGCCGCTGGTTTCCGCGATCTCGTTGGGCTCATTGCCGGCCTGCGTGGCGAGCACACCATCGCTATGCTCAAAGCCAACATCGATATGAAGGCTCCGTCACTGGTACGCGATGCGATCAACGCCCAGGTCCAGCCATCCACATCCTGACCGCTGATGCTCTTGGCGTAGCCTTGGCCAACCGTACCCTTCCGGGCACACGCACACGGCAACGGACGACATGACTACTCTGGCAGAATTGGACATCTGGCTAGCCCAGGGCGAAAGCGAGCACCTGGAGTTCAAGGAAGCAAAACAGAATTTCCATTTCGAGGAATTGGCCCGCTATTGCTGCGCACTCGCCAACGAAGGTGGAGGCGCTGTTGTCCTTGGCGTCACGGATCGCCCACCACGACAGGTCGTAGGCAGCGTCGCCTTTCTTGACGTGGAAGGCCTCAAGGCGTCCTTGTTCAACCGCCTCAGTCTGCGGTGCGCCGCAGAGGAATTGACTCATCCCGCCGGGCGCGTGTTGATCGTCCAGGTTCCATCGCGTCCGCTTGGCGTACCCATTGGAATTCACGGATCGTTCTGGATGCGTGCTGGAGCCACGTTGGTTCCCATGTCGGCCGAGCGCATGCAGCGCATCTTTGCCGAGCTGGTGCCGGATTACTCAGCCACCATCCCCGCTGGCGCTTCGTTCGATGATCTTGCACCAGCCGCCATCACCATCTTTCGTCAACGCTGGCGCGAGAAATCTGGCAATGATCGGCTTGATCGTCTCGATGATCACCACCTGCTGGCGGACGCCGGGCTGGCCAGCGATGATCGCCCAACAGTCGCCGCCTTGGTTCTGTGCGGCAAGGATGCGAGCCTTAGCCGCCTGCTGGGCATGGCCGAGATCACGCACGAATGGCGCAGCAATCCCCATAGCACTCCCTACCAGGGCCGCCGGGATTGGCGCACCGCCTTTCTGCTGTGCTACGACGAGATCTGGAAAGCCATCGACCTGCGCAACGACATCCACCAGTATCAGGATGGTCTGATCCGCCACGATGTGCGGACGTTCAATGAGCGCACCGTCCGTGAAGCGCTTCTGAACGCTGTCTGCCATCGCGATTATCAGCACCAGTCATCCATCGTTCTGCGCCAATCGCCACACGAGCTGGTGATGACTAGCCCCGGCGGTTTCCCGAGCGGCATCACCGCCGACAATTTGCTGACGCATCAGCGGCCGAGAAATCGGCTGTTGGCCGAAGCCTTCGCCCGTTGCGGCCTGGTTGAACGCTCTGGTCAGGGTGCCGACCTGATGTTCGAGCTGTGTCTGCGTGAGGCCAAGCGGCTCCCCGACTTCACGGGCAGTGACGACTACCAGGTGAAGCTCTCCATTGACGGCACCGTGGGCGATACCGGCTTCATCCGCTTTCTCGACCATGCCGAGCGAGGCACCGGCCTCCACTTCGACCTGCCGGAACTGCGGTTGCTGACCGACCTCTACGCCAACCGGGAACCCGAGGGCACTCCAGCGGATGCCGCTGAGCGGTTGCTGGAGTCCGATGTGGTGCGCGTCACGCCACGGGGCCGATTCCATCTCTCGTCGCGATTCGATGAGCGTAGCGGTACGGCGATCGCCACGGGCGGGCGGCCCAAGGATGCCGAGCGCACCGCTCGGAAAGACCTCCTGGTCCAGTACCTCCGTAACCAGGGCAAGGTCGGAGCCAGCTTCGCCGACCTCTGTGCTGCTGTCCCAGGGGCGACCGCAGCTCAGGTGCAGCACCTGCTGCGCGAACTCAAGGAGGCGGGTCTGATCGACCACACGGGCGCGACCAAGGCCTCTCGCTGGTTTGCAGTGTAAGCGAAGATTTCAGCGGAAACCTAGCCCGCAAAGCCCTTGGTTTCCGCTGAAATAACGCTCTAAGTCTTTGACCATACAGGAATTGATTTCGGCCGAAAGTCGCCCCGAAGCGACCCCATTTGAGCAATTCGCTCAGGTCGGCGACCGTTTCGACCGCTTCGGCCTGGGAGTGATCGTCCCAACGGCATGACGAGTCCGTGGCTTGCCCATCCCCCGTCCCTTGGCCGCCGCTCGCAGGCTGACCACCTCGGCCTCGACCACTGCCAGCCGGTCCTGCAACTGCTCCAGGTGACTGATGATCCAGGCTGGGCAATGGGCGAGGTGAGCAGCCAACCGCAGTCCTTCGCGTTCGGCCGCCGTCAATTCGACGGCATCCAGCCACTGTTCCGCCTCATCAAGGGGCGGCAGACGCAGCCCGGCCAATACGCGTGAGACGAACGCATGGCTCCGCCCAACGCGGGTGGCATAGGTACGCACCGATAGGGTACGATCCGCCAGGGACTGTCGCAGGATTTCCCCAAACGGGACCATCCTGGCGAGGGTAGCGACCGCCGGCCACAATCGGAACACCTGGCTTGATTGGTGCCAAAGTTGGCACCATACTCAAGGGCGTGGACATATGCCGCCCTCGGAATTGGCGGCCAGATCGCTCCCTTCGCTACGCAACGGGTGAAATTCACGCCCACCGATCTCAACGATGGTTAGTTCAAAGGCATGTCTGCGTGCATCAGCGTGCCTTGAACCCATGGGCTGGGCATTGGGATTGTGCATGGAGCAGGATAGTGGGGTAATACAGTGCTACGACCACAACCGCGCACACTGTCGTGAGGATCGCTCCAATGCTTCATCTTTGCCGTTCATTGCTTCTCGCCATGACCATTGCCGCAGCCATGCCGCTGGCAGCGGCAGACTCGATTACAACCGACCAACAGGCGCAGGAAGCAACCACGGCAGCTTTAGCCGATCTCAAGGCTGGCGACAACGATCCGGCGAAAACGGTGGCAGCGGCGCTCGAATTCACGCAGTTGGTGGATTACTACAAAGAAAAGGGCAACACCGATCAGGTCTGCGAGATGCAAGCCTATGTCTATTGGTGCAAAAAACGGATGAATCTGGAATCGCTCCAGGCGTATGTGGCGGCGAAGGGTGCTCCGGCCCAGGCACTGGCGACTCGGGCTGAAGAAATCGTGAGCGCCGAGGTGCCGAAAGATCAGGCCGATGTATATTTGGATAGGGCCGAAGCGTATGCTAAAGCAAATCCGAAGAATTACTTGGCCATCGCAGTTCGCTATTTCGAGGTTGCTGATCGATTCACTGGTGCCCCGGTCAGCCTCAAGGCGCAACGAGCTAGCTTAGAAGCCATGCAAAAGGCTGCTGTCGTACCTTCCGGCGGCGGAGAGTCGCTAGGACGTGATTTCCAAATTCCGACTGTCACCGCTGCCGACATGCCTGAAGCGGCTCAAAAAGCACTAGCCATCTCAGATCAGCAAGTCTCAGTCATTACCAGCAAGGCCGCAGGCGACCTTGGGAAGGAGCGGTCCAAGGCTATCGAGGTGCTGCTTAAGGAAGCAGAGGCGGCACAGAAAAAGGGAAATCTGGAAGCGATGCTGGCACATCAACTTCAAGCTAAAGACTTAGAACACGATCAGAAAGGGCTTTCCACTGATGCGACTAGAGCTGTCGACGCGTATAGAAAAACCAAGCGCACTGTGATCGGCAAGGCGTCAATCGATGTTATTGCTGAGCGAAAGAAAATGGCGCGCCAATTACTGTCCATTCAAACCGACGAAACAAAAAAAGGGAACACCGCTGGTGCGGTGGCAATCAAAAATGCCTGTGACAAGTTGAGCAAAGAACTTGAAGAAGCAGGTGCATCGGCGTTAGCTGGAATGAAAGAGCCAGACAGGCCGTTTGTTATCAAGCCAGAAGGCGGGATCCCATTAACCAAACTTGTCCCAACTGCCCAAGAGGGGCAGTGGAATGTGCTAGTAGTCGATGAAAAATCATCGGTCAAGACCGTGGTTATTGATGGAGTAAAGTGCGTCGACTACATCATGGCACATGCCCCATCAAGCAATTCTTTCAAAATCCCACCCGGAGCCAAACAGTTTACCGCCTACGGAATGTCTGTTAGCTCCCAGAGTGTAAAATTTATCGTCAACATTGACGGGAAGCCTGTCTTTACATCTAAAATGCCAGACGCATACCCTGGCAGTAGGGCGCCAATCAATGTAATGATACCCGATGGGGCAAAGAAAATTGAATTGATCGTAGACCCCTGCGGAGATAATAACGCAGATCATTCACTTTGGGCATATCCGTATTTTTCAAAGTAGTTTCATTTGTTTACTGACTAATCTAGAATTGGAGGAATCCGATGCCTGTAGCTTTCGCTCTGCGACCCAGATTTCCAACTCTTTCAGATGTTCCCGAACCAGGAAGCAGGGCGCATCTATCTGGAGAAGAAGCGTTGGACTACGAGTAATCATATGTCAAATAATTTTATATCATTATATTATATTAGTCCACATTATATGGTGTCGTTAGATGAATTATTTTACTCTGCAAGAATAGAGCGACTTACCCCTCCACGATACGATATGGCAAAGTCTAGAGTTGAATTTGAATTTAGTTCAGTAGCAGATAAGAAATTTGCTGATGATTATTTTAAAATATTGATCGATAACAAGAGATTAGATACCACGCACGTTTCCTGTAAGAACTACGTTTCCACCTTACGATCACTTAGAACTCAGGTTACAAAAGTTTCATGCTGGGCGGCATGTCTAGAGGCAATTTCTATTATACTTAGGCCTCCTCACGCGAATCTGTAGCCCAGATCTGGTTCCGGTAGGCATCCAAGTGCGTGATAAAGCGCGGTTTCGCGCGATTCATCCTTGCGAAATC
>JAYVTR010000045.1:0-15850 GCA_043788625.1 Planctomycetota bacterium | reverse complement strand
ATTAGGAAAATTGGGGCCCGCCAGATCCGCCACGCGTAGCACACGTTCGTCGTCGGTGATGCCCGACAGCAAACGCAGGGGGTCGGTGAACAGGTAGGTCCAATCGCTGGTGGTCCCGGGATCGCTGGTCGACCAGTGCAGCTCGCGCGGACCGATGACCAGAGCGTCACCGCTAGCAAAACGGTATTCCTTGTTCTCGACCAGGTAGGTCCCCGCTCCTGCATGACATAGACCCAGCTCGAGCACGTCATGTCGATGTCGATGCGCAATCGGAGTATCGCCAAGGCGAAAATCTACGCGCCGGAATGGCCACTCCCCCGCCATGCGTTGGGGCTCGAAGCTGCTAGGCATGGCGGTCGTACGCAGACGCATGCGTAATCGTCGGATAACGGCTACTTAGTCAATCGGACTGGTTGAAAGTGCATGGTCTGCGCCTGATTCAGCACAGCTTCTGCAACCCCTGTCACATAATGAAGAAATGACTGAGATTATTTTACCCGCTCTTGACCAGTTGAACCATATGGCTGTGACGGCGCGTTCCGCGCGCACCCCGGGCCGCACCCATGTTTTCCTAGGCGACCCGCGGTCGGATGCATGCGACAAGACGACCGTCGAACCTGGTAATGCCTGCTCGCCCGGGGTGTGGACCTGTGGCGTGGCCCTATGGATTGATACCGGCAGCGGTTGGACCTGCGCCGGGCAACAACCTGAGGCCGACGTCGCCTGGTCATTCATGGATGAGCCCGGCGCACCGCCCGTGGTCGTATCGCGCTGGCGACACGGAATGGTGCAGATCGAACACCGGCTTTGCCACATCGGCGGAGATGGCGCTGAAGGTCTTGATGCGGCTGAGGTCACGGTCACGTGTCCGGTTCCATGCACCATCACCATCGGGGTGGCGGTGACGGACTACGGCCCAGCAGGCGGCAAATTAGCAAGCCTGTCGTGGGACCACGCCGCTAACGCCTTTATTGCCGATGGGGCGCGCATCGCACTGGAATCCCCAGCCGTGGCCGTGGTCTTGGCAGCTGACGGGCAATGGGATGCCCCGGCCGGCGCCGCGGCCTTGGCCATGACGGTGCAACCGGGAACCCCGTGTGTATTCCGCTATCGCATCCATCACCGCTTCGCCGGGAGGATGTGGGACGATGTTGTGCCACGCAGCGGACGGCATGAGGCGCGTGACGTGCAAGGCGCCTTTGCCGCTGTGGCAGAGGACTGGCGCGGACAACTGCCGGCACGCATCTTCGCCCCTGACAAGCGCGTGGCGCTGGCATGGGAACGCTGTTCCTATCACATGCTGGCAGCGATGGAGTGTAGTCTGCCGCGCATCGGAGCGGTCAATTATCCGATCTTCTGGCTGCGTGACGGCATCATCATCCTGCGCGCCCTCGATCTGATCGGACGGCATGATTTGGCGCGAGTCGGAGCCGAGTGGATGGCCCCGCTGGAGTATGGCGGCGGCTTCGGCGCCGAGGGCGATGCGCCGGGCGAGGGGGTGTACGCCCTGGTGGCGCATGCACGCATCACCCGCGACCGTGCCTGGCTGGCTGAGCAGTGGCCATTCATCCGTCGCCGCATCCGCACCTATGAACGCATGATAATCGCCACTGCGCCGATCCGCGCCATCTGCGACAATCGCTTGTCGTGGGTTCAAAACTCCCCGAGCGGGTCTGTGCTGTGCCTGGCTGCCCGCAATGGCTTGGCGCATGCCCGCATGGACCACCACACCCCTGATTTTTTCATCAACTGCTGGGGACAGGCGGCGGTGCGCCTGGGTGCTGAGGCGGCAGATGCTGCTGGCGAGACCGCTGAAGCCGCACGTCTCCGCGATCTCGCCAAGGAAATCGATGCGCGCATCGCCACGCACCTGCTGCCCGCTTTCGGTGGCAACGAGCGCGATGCGATCATCGCCCCTTGGCCCAGTGGAGCCTTGGCCGGTCAGCACGACGATCTCGCCAAAAAGTATATTGCCTACTACCGCAAGCTGCGCCTGGATGCAAACGGACAGCGCAAGGCGGAAGCAAAATGGACTTATTTCGAGGCTGCTGAGGCGCACAACGCCCTCTTGCTCGGATTCGTCGAGGAGGCCTGGACCACCCTGGGCGGCATGCTGGCGTTAGACGGCAGTCCATGGGACTGCGGCCATTTCGGGGAAGGTTCGCCGGACGGCAATGAACATCTGCCGTATTTGAATTATTTCCCCGGCCCGCCCGGATCGGAAGCGCGTGGATGGCTGCATCCGCAGCTCGCAACGCATGGCAATATGCCACACAACTGGACCTCGGCGGAGGTGCTCGCCGCCCTGCGCGATACCTTTGTTCAAGAGCGTGACGGTCGGCTGGCGCTGGGGCCCGGCGTGCCACGCGCGTGGTGCGTCGTTGGTGCACGCTTTGGCGTCGAGCGCCTGCCCACCGACCTCGGCCCGGTTTCGTTCACCTTCACCATTGCCGCTGACGGCAGCGCGCACCTCGACTCCTATGACGGACCACCCAACCCGTTCATCGCCATCCCTACCTGAAAGAACCGTGCATGCTTCCTACCATTAATGGGCTGCGCAACAGCCTGCTTCAACAGATCGCCAGCAAAGAGCGTCAAGGCCATGATTGCGGCGGCATGAATCAGGAGCTGAAGGAAGCTCCTGCCAGTTACGACGCTCTTTGGGATATCGCCCGCCGCATCGCCGCGACACCGCTGCGCGCTGACTGGTCGTGGGTGGAACCCAACGACCTGGATGCGATTCGCGCTGAATGCCCGTCCTGGCCTGCGGCCCCGCTGGTCATCACAGATCCCGTGGCCATCATTCCACGTGTCGAGGCCGCTTTTCTGACCTCCGTGTGCGGTTGCATATTGGGCAAGCCGCTGGAGGTCAGTACCGATCTCGCCCACATCCGCCAAGCCGCAGAGGCGGTCGGCGAATGGCCGTTGCGCGATTATATTCCGGAAAAAATGCTGGTCGCCCTAGGCATGCGCCACGGCGACGCGGCCTATACCACGCGTGAAGAGATTCGCTTTGCCGGCGCCGACGACGATATCAATTACACCATTCTCGGCATGTTGCTGATGGAACAGCATGGAACGGAATTCACCACGCAGCACGTGGGCGAGCTGTGGTTCAAGCACCTGCCATGTGGCTGGCAATGGGGCCCCGAACGGACCATGAATATGCGCTATGCGCAAGCGACCATCTGCACCAGTAAAGATCCGTTCGATTGGCGATCCGCAGGTGATGTGGCCAATCCCGGCGATGAGCAGTGCGGGGCGTTGATCCGCGCCGATGCCTACGGGTACGCATGCCCTGGCGATCCGGGCAAGGCCGCCGCGCTGGCGTGGAAAGATGCAATCTACTCCCACCGCCGCACCGGCGTGTATGGCACCATGTTCGCCGCTGCCGCAATCGCGTCGGCTTTCACCGCCCGTGATTGGCGTGGCATCTTTGAGCCGGCACTTGCCTGCATTCCATCGCGTAGCCGCTTCGCTGACACGGTGCGCCGCTCGCTCGAAATGGTCAGCGCCGCCAGCGGTTGGCTGGACGGCTATCGCCTCGTGCACGACGCTTTCCGCGAGCATGGCCATTGCCAAGTCTATCAAGAAATCGGCACGGTGATCAACACCTTGCGCTTCGCCCGCGATTGTGGGGACGGCATCTGCATGCAGGTCAGCCAAGGCAACGACACTGACAGTTTCGGCTGTACTGCGGGATCGATCCTGGGGGCTTTCCATGGACCGGGCAGCCTGGATGCCCGCTGGCTAGCTCCATTCCATAATACCATTCACACCAGTATCGCCGGCTTCACCGAGCAGCGTCTGACGACGGTTGCGCGCCGCATGGGTTGCCTGCCGGGCAAAGCGCTCAGATGACAATGCGTGGCTGATCCACCTTGAAAAAACCACGCGTGGCTGATCCACCATGAGATGACATAGGGGCCTCTAGCTCGGCGATCGACAAAACTCCGATAGAATGAAACACGACTATCGTGTACCACATATGACGCGCTAGAGGTCCCCATGCATCCCACCTTAAAACTTTTTCTTGCTGCATCTTTGGCAGCCGTCGCGCACGCTGAGGAGGCGCGCTCGGCGGACGCCTTTGTGGATTCGATTGGGGTAAATACCCATCTGTCGTACTCCAATACCGCTTACGGAAATTTCAGTGGGGTGATCAAGCCGCGGCTCGCCGAATCCGGCATTCGGCACATCCGCGACGGCATCGTCAATGATGCGACGCAGTGGTCGCGCCTGCGTGAACTTCAGCGCGACCTTGGAGTCCGGGCCTCACTCATAGCCAGTCCGCGAATGCAGACCCCAGCGCAGGCCGTCGCTATCGTTAAGGATCTTGGCAGCGCGGTGGTGGCCCAGGTCGAGGGCGAGAACGAGCCGAATCTCAACCTCGGTTCGGATTGGGTGGCGCGAACCCGCACCCATCAGCGCGATCTCGCCACCCGTCTACGAGCTGATGCCAATACCCAGAGCATCCCGTTGGCAGGTCCTTCTCCCACCGAGAATACCTCGGCGCTTGGCCTGCTCACGGATGCCCTCGATCGCGGTAACATTCATACATATTATGGCGGCCATCACCCGGAAACAGGTGGCTGGGGCAGCAATGGCTATGGCAGCGTCGACTGGTCGTTGTCGACCTTGGCCATGCCGGTGAGTGGCACCAAACCGGTGGTCGCCACCGAGGCGGGATACCATGACGCCATAGGTCAGATCTATAGCCATCGCGGTACCGCTGCGAGCGTGATCGCCACCTACCTTCCACGTCTGTTCCTGTATCACTTCAATCGCGGCTTGGTGCGGTCTTACCCGTACGAGCTCATCGATGAGGCGAATGACCCCAGCAATCCAGAGATGTGCTTCGGCCTGTTGAAATCCGATGGCACCCCCAAGGCCTCGTTCAACGCCGTGCGCAATCTCATTCACCTGCTTCAGGATCCAGGGCCATCCTTCAGTCCGGGCAGGCTCGATCTGACGTGGGGTGGCAACACGGCAAATCTTCACCATACGCTGCTCCAGCAACGGGATGGCACGTTCTACTTGGCGGTGTGGCTGGGTGTCTCGATCTGGGATGCCGATACCCGCACGTCTATCGCGACAGATGTGCAGACAATAACCCTCGGTGTCGGGTCGGGCATCGCTGCGGCCAGCGTCTGCCGGCCGCAGCAGGGGACGACTTGGAATGCAGCAACCCTGGCCACGGGCACCCTCACCATGGCCGTGGATGCACAGGTCACACTGATTCGACTGACCCCAGGGGGAACCGCGGTACGCATCAACTTTCAGCCGGCCACGGCAGCCGCTGTCCCAGGTTGGAGCATCGACAGCGGCTCGACCTTCGCCAACCGTAACGGTATGGCCTATGGCTGGAACGCCCTCAATGACACCACCCGTGACCGCAATGCTGCCGCCAGCCCCGACCAGCGCCGTGACACTCTCATCCACCTGCAGAAGGAGGTCAATCCGAATGCCCAATGGGAGGTCGCCCTGGCCAATGGCTCATACCTCGTATCAGTGGCCTGCGGCGATGCCCTGTTTTACGATAGTCGCTACGTGCTCGATGTCGAAGGTGTGCGGGTGGTCGATGCCGCGCCGAGCGCAGATCAGCGCTGGATCTATGGTACCGCCACCGTGGTGATCAGCGATGGTCGGCTGACCCTGCGCAGCGGCTCTGGAGCCCGCAACAATAAGCTCTGTTCCATAGAGATCACCGTTGTCCCCTCGGCTGCGAATTAAGGTCCACCATGCGCATTTCCATCCTCATGCTGCTTGGTTCATGCCTTCTGCTATCCTCATGCGGGGCTGGTGGTGGCGGCGACCATTCGCCTGCCGCCACCAGCGAACTGATTACCTATCATCCCAGCGGACGGGTCGCCGGTCGCGGCAGCGTGGTTACTGGGACCACCATCCGCCAGGGGGCCTGGACCGATTTTTTCGACCAGGAAAACGGTCAACAACGGTGGAGCGGATTTTACGATCATGACGCCATCGATGGCGCCCAACCGTGGACCGAATGGAACCTGGATAGCAGTGTGCGCATCGACTCGAGCGATCATTGAAATGGATGCACCGCTGTCGCCCGCATCTTCGGCGAGGTGCTAACGCGAGCTGCAACAAGATGGTTCCGGTTGCTCACGAGGACATCCCCGCATTGATCATAGTATAATTCAGGAACGTATTTTAGTGTCTTCCATGCAAAGTCCGCCCAGTACCCGCTGTGTGCCTCTTTTCCTGCGCTGGGTGGTGATGGCCGCATGGCTGCTCAGCTGCATGGAGGCACCTACCCAGGCCAGCGAAATACCTCCACCCGCTGCGGCGCCCTATACCTGGAGCAATGTCGCTCTCGGCGGCGGTGGCGCAGTGCCAGGGGTGGTGCTCCATCCACGAGTCCCGGATCTTGCTTACGCGCGCACCGATGTCGGAGGCGCTTTCCGCTGGGACGAGGTCGCTAGCCGCTGGATTCCCCTGTTGGACTGGATTGGCGCCGATGCGTGGAACCATTACGGGGTCGACAGCCTCGCAGTTGACTCGACCGATGCGACGGGCGGCATTGTGTACATAGCCGTGGGCAAGTACGCGGGACAGGCCTGGGCTCCGCCCGCCAGGGGCGCGGTGCTGCGCTCGACCGACCGCGGCCAGACCTGGCGCTCTCTTCTTGACGTTGACGTCTCCAGCAATCGTGACCAGGCATACGGCGAACGGCTTGCCGTCGATCCGAGCGATGGGCGGCACGTGGTTTATGCGTCGCGATCCGAAGGGTTGTGGGCCAGCCATGACGCCGGTAGCACGTGGGCTCGGATCGAGATCGCGGCATGGTCAGAAGCCATGCCGCCACTCGCCTTCGCTGTTTTCGCACCACCTCGCGACGGATCATCGCGGCTGTATATCGCCGCCATCGATGCCGGCATCGTGCACCAGGACGTAGGTGGACGGTGGAGCCTCATGCGTGAGACGCCGGCCAAGCCACGGCGTGGGGCCTGCGGGCCCGATGGCTCGCTCGTCGTTGCTGGAGAATCCGGACTGCATCGATTCACTGAAACCGCTTGGACGGAGATCACCCCGCCGCAGGCGAAGTGCATGCAGGCGGTCGCCATCGACCCGCATGATGCACGTTCATTGCTGGCATGCACCTCTGGCGGCCACGGCCAGAATGCCTTCTTATCGCATGATGCTGGCGCTACGTGGACCGTCATCACCGGCGATCGCACGGGTGCCACACCCGGCTGGTGGCCCGCTTGGCATTGGTTTTCTGCACCGGCATCCATCAGCTTCGATCCGCACCATCCCGGCCGTGCCTGGGCCAGCGACTGGTATGGCGTGTACCGCACCGAAGACGTGCGCGCGGCTCCTGCATGGAAGGTAATCGCTTCAGGCATGGAGGAGGTCGTTACCATCGGCGCGCTCATTTCACCGCCCAGCGGACCTTACTTGCTGTTGAGTGGGACCGCCGACGTCGGGGGTTTTGACCATGCATCGCTGACCGAGGCGCCCCGTACCACCATCTGGGCCAAGGGTCTACCGGGCGGTTTTGCATGCACGGGTGTGGATGTCTGCGAGAGCAATCCCCTGCTCATCGCCCGCGTCGGCACCAAGGACTGGCACGATCCCATGAATGGTGGCTGGTCGGCCGACGGCGGCTTGACCTACCAACCATTCGTAACCGCGCCGGTGGATAACGCGGGCGGCGGGCGCATTGCCATCACCACCGACGGCACTGCGATGGTATGGGCGGTACAAGGCAAGGGCGTCTTCCGTACTGCCGATTGCGGACGCACCTGGACACCTTGCCAGCCGGCCGCAGCCCTGCATGGAGCCGCGATTGGCAAGGACGTGTTCGTCTGGAGCCAGCCGCTGGCAGCGGACCGTGTCCGCCCGGCCACCGTGTATCTGGCAGCCAATGGAACCCTCCACGTAAGCGAGGACGGCGGCTCGGTGTTCGTGTCCGGCGCCATGCTGCCAAAGTCGTGGATGGTGCAGGTGCAGGCAGCTCCAGGTATTGCCGGTGAAGTCTGGGTCAGCGCCGATGATCAGGGACTCTTCCGTTCGAGCGATGCCGGGCGGACATTGGTTCGCGTCCCGGGCGTAGAAACCGCCAAGCTCTTTTCATTTGGCTGCGAAGCTCCAGGTCGCCGTGAACCAGCGGTCTATGTCCATGGCCGGATCGCCGGTCGCTTGGGAACCTACCGTTCTGACGATCTCGGCACTTCCTGGATACGCATCGACAATGAGCAACAGCGACTCGGCAATGACCCTAATCAGTTGGCAGGCGATCGCCGGGTGCCTGGCCGCGTGTTCGTCGGCACCAATGGACGCGGCATCCTCGTGGGCCAACCCACAGCCAATAGATCCGTACCTCGTTGATGCGCGGCATTCTTTCTGCATTTATATATGGTGCGGTGTGTATAGGAAAAATTTGAAAATTTAACTGCAAAATCGAAAGCGCAAAAAGTACGTGTGCAAAACAAGAGAGGTGGAACACCTAGTTGCAGCGCCAAGCATTTGAGAACGCCGCGGGCAGGCCCCAAGCGGACCTGCCCATAGTTTATCTCAAGGCAGCATCACTCGGTACCAGCGTGCAATGTTTGGATGTTCGTTGAGACTTGGCCGCCAACGCAGGAATTGTTTGCGGAAGCCATCATCATTGTCGTTGATCTGCAGATTTAGGCGCAGAGCCCCTTGGGGTAGACGGCTGCGGGGAATGCTACAGCGATACCAGGTGAGCTTTCCGGCTTCATCGCGCTCGATCTCGATGCGCAGATCAGGGTCGGCCTGATCCAGTGCGTTGCTACGCCAAGCGCCGGGCCCTTTGGTCGAGGTACCAATCGTCCACATTTGAACACTTCCCTCATCGTTGCCGGCTACGCCAAGTTGCAGGCTGTCCTGCTCCGGCAGCGTGGCCGGGGCGCCACCCGTCCGCTGTTGATCATCCCGCACGGCAACCAGCAGATCGAGACTCTTGGTGTCGGCGGTGGCCCACACGCGCGCAGAGAGATCGCCGTCGCCATGCCACCAACGTGAGCTGTCAGGGTGCTGCACGAAGAGGTTGGTGAGATCTGGTTCAGCAAGCTCAGCGAGCGCCGGCAGGGCTGCCATCGCCGTCCGCCCGCCTTCGGGTAAAGAGGGCAATGGTGTCAGGACCTGCAGGGTGTTGACGCTGCGTGCGATCACCGCCCCGCCCACCACCAACACCGCTTCGACGCGATCGGCTTGGGTGCTGTCAACGCGGCGCAGCTCTTCGGCTCCACCGCAGATCAGCACAAAGCCTTGCGAACCGCTGAGAGCCCGCACCGCCAACAGATTGCGCCCGGCGTGCACCGGCAGGGTGAAGCGGTGATCGGTGAGTCGGAAACCACTGCCGTTGCCGCGATCAAGGGTGGAGTACCCCTTTTGGCCGTTGATGTACCATTCCATCCACCAGTCGGCCGACGCGCCGACGGCAATGGTGCCGGCGGCCGCGCACTCGATCTCAGCGAAGCACACTACCGATTTGCGTTCACGAATGCTGCCGGTGAGAGCCGCAAGATCGAGACGGTCGTCTTGAAGACGTGCCCGACGTCCAGCTACTGGCGCGCCGGCTGGGCCTTTCCAGGTTGCGGGCAGACTGGTGATGGTAGTCAAATCCGGCGCCGCACCGGGGCCTTCCTCAAAAATCGTCCATGTTTGCGGCCAGGCTGTAATAGGGGCACCGGCGGCGACGCGCAGGACTTGATGAACGGTGGCTTCTGCACCCGGAGCGACGGTCACCGGCAGCGTGCAGGTGGCTGGCGTAACCGGATTGTGGCTGGTCACGGTTATCCGCACTTCACCCACCAGCGGCATCGTGTCGGCATTGCGCACGATGACCTGCAGTGATCCGGGTATACCGGTGGCGACTTCGCAGCCCGCCAGGCGCAAGGGTGCTGGCGCGGCTGCTGGAAAGCCAATAGCCGCCCCCGTCCAACTGATGAACTGCGGCTGTTCGGTAATGGCCAAGGTCGCCACCGGGCCTGCCAGCGGCGGGATCGCCAGTGGATTGCCGTAATGATCGGTGACACGCAGCCCGGTAATGGCTGCCCGGCCGGCTGCCAGTGCCACGCTGGCGCTAGCAGTCTCTGGGCGGCTCAGCCAGGTCACCAGGCAACGCCGGTTGCCGGCGGCAAAGGCATAAGCGTACAAGTCGGGGTCGCCAAGGTCGAGGCGGGGGCCGCAGCGCAGGCCGCGGGTCTGTTCGACGAGATTGCGATACGACAGCACAGATGGCCGTGGTTCCTGCTGATCGTAGAGCATGCCATAGCTGTCAGCCTCTTCAAAATGGAGTCGGAAAAAAATGAACAGCGGCATGCCTTGGCCCTGCGCATAGACCATCTTCTCGACCACGGTACGGGCCTGGACGTCTTCCTGCTGCGGGCTTCTGCCAGCGGCTACGCCCGATTCGGTCTCGATTAGCGGCAGGGCGCTGCGGCCATGCGTGGCTGCGGCTGACTGCATGCGTTCGTAGGCGCCCTTCTCGGCACCCACCAGCGCCCCATGTCCGTGGTATGCCAGAGCCTTGAGGTTGCTGACGTCAGCGACTTCGAGTAACCGCTGCGAACGCCGTGTTCCCTCATCACCGAAAAAGCTGAGCCCGCCATTCATCGGCATGGCCAGGGGGTTGGCCTGGCGGATGGCCTTGGCGATCTCTGCCATGCCCACCGCGTAGTCCTCGATGGGGCCTTTGTAAAAACCCAAGTCGGGCTCATTGCCGATCTCATACCAGCGGATGTCAGGATGACGTTTAGCAACGCCAGCGGCCTGTTCGGCGGCCTCGCGCACCAACTGTGCCCGACGGCCGTCATCGGCATCATAGGCCGCCTCGGGCATAGGCATCACTTGCAGGCCCTCACGGCGGAATACAGGCATGGCTTTGTCAAACTCGTGCATGGAGGCCCCAGCACGTACCAGATCGACACCCATCCAATGCATCCAGGCAAGATACCTTGGATTGGCCCAGGTCTCGCCTAGCGCGACATCGAGCCCATAGAGGAACTCTCCGGGTGCGGCCTTCGCCAGCACGGCAGGGCTGCCTAGCGCGAGAGTGACGGTGCGCGTCAGCACTTCGACCGGGCCGCTTTTGCGTTTGGCGGTGAGCGCGAGGGTGGCCTCATAGATGCCGAAAGGCAGCCCACGGCTGGCGGCCTCCATCGACAGCACCAGCTCGCCGTTGGCAGCGCACATGCCCTGCTTGGTGCCGCTCGCCAGAACTTTCCCGTCGCGTCCGACGATGCGCCAGGTGCAGGCGCTATCGACGGGCACCAGGGCCAGGTTGCGGAAGCGCCAATCGAGGTGCAGCGGCTCGCCCGCGGCAAAGGCGAAGACCTCACGGCCAGGCGCTTGCACGCTTTGTAGTTTCAGCAGGCGCCGCCAATCGGGATCATTTTGCCGATCATAGCCAGTGACGGTCACGCGACGGATGCGCATATCACCGCTGAAGCCGTTGATGCGCAGATCATATCCGTCAGGCCCAAGGTCGCGATCGGGGGTGCCGTTATCGGTGCCGGCGAAACGCGCATCATCCAGCTGCACGCGGATGGTCTTGAGTGCATCGTTACCGCCCCAACCCTCACCGACCTTCTGAGGGCCGCGAGCGGTGTCGGCCTTGACCTCGACTCCTGACCAATGCGGATGGCTGAATTCGACTTCGATATCGACCACGGGCATGCGGCCCTCGCGAAAGCGCGGGTCGGTGCAGGACAGTCGCAGGGAGCGGGCGTAGTTGACCCCTGGGGCAGATCCACCCTTGCATACCAAAGCGTTCAGCTGACGACCACCGGCCTCGATCTTCTCGACCGCAACTGAGGCCTCTTCATACCACAGGCCACGGGCGCTCAGGTCGCGGTCGACCACCAACTCACAGGAAAGTGGCGCATCGGTCGCCGGGACCGCCGTCGTTGCGGCGGGTGGCGTTGATTCCAAATGGCGGCCAGGCAAGTCGGCCTGGGTAGCTGGGCGGGTGGCGAGTGTTCCAGCCATGACCGCAGCGATCTGGCTGGCGTCGAGGCTGGTGGCATAGATACGGAGATCGTCGATCAGGCCGACAAAAGGCCGGAATTTTCCGCCAGCGAAATCGCCCGCGGGTTCGAATCCCAGTACCAGGGGCTCACCATTGCGGCTGAGGCTGCGTGGCAGATCGAGTTCAATGGTCTTGGCGCCATCCAGCCACAGCACCGCCTGAGCACCGCGCTTGGCGGTCAGCGCAAGATGATGCCACTCACCGACGGCAAGCGTGCCACCGCGCGGATTGCGCCACGCTCCATCATTGGTCGACAGCAACAGCGCGCCGTCGCTCAACCAATCGATTGAAAATGGTTTGGTCATCCACCACTGCGTACGCTTGGTGATGATCTGGGTGCTGTCGCCATCCGGTTTGCGTTCTGGCTTGACCCACAACGCAATGGTGAAGTCGCTGACCAGGGCATCCAGCATCGGGTCGGCGGGAATCTCAGCGCGCGCGCCACCCCCATGCAAGTGCAACGCATTGCCAGAGCGCCCACCCGGCACCAACTCGGCTCCGTTGAGCAAGCGACCGTGGTGTTTGCCGGTGGTATCTTGCAGCTGATTCTCGACCGAGGGATCTTTCTCCATGTCGAAGCGGGCCACCAGGGGCACTTCGGCAGAGGTAGCAGCGCAGGCGAGCAGAAAGATGGCAAGGAAGCGATGCATAGGGGTGCTCAGGTGTTGTTGGCTGCGGGGGTGATGATGAGGCATGGCGGATGTAAGTGGCGACCAACGGGGGCGTCCGCTGCGCTGCGCCGTGTTGCCAACACCTGCGCTAAACGGTGGCCGATGCCCAGATTGTCCTTGTCGATGGTCGCCAGGGGAACGCCGCTGACAAATTCACGTTCCCAGGCAGACGTCCAATAATGGTCATAGCCGGCGACGGCGAGCGGACGGTTTAGTTGCCGGGCAGCCTCAAGGAGTGGAAACACGTCGCCATCGGTTACCGCGATCACCGCATCCGGGGCATCCGGGCCAGCCAGCGGCGCTGCCAGCCAGCCCGTGGTGGCACGGATGCGATGATCTAGGTTCAGCGGATCACGTACACCCGCGCGCATGACCAGCGGTTGGCTGGGGAGTGGCGCAAGAGCTGCTGAGCCGGCCTCGACCATGGCCCGGGCATAGCCGCGCTGGCGTGCTTCCCACCAGGCATGACTTTCTCCTGCCGGTGCCATCAGAGCGATCCTGCGCCGTCCACAGGCCAACAAATGGCGGGTGATAAGATAGGCGCCGGTCTCCTGATCGTCGATCACCCGGTCATAGAGCTGCCAGGCGGCGTCATCGCTGCAGATGACGACTGCCGCGCCAGCGGCTGCCAGCCGGTGGATGATGTCGATACGTTCGCCCTGGAGGTCGATTTCAGGGCCAACGATCACCCCCGCCGGCCGATTCTGCAGCAACTGTTCACAACGCTCCAATGGGCAAGCCCACAGATCCATGACCAGCACGATCTTGCCAGCTCCCTGGAGCGCAGCGATCGCCCCGGCGTTGACTGCATTGAGATAACCAGCCGAGCTGCCTGAAGTGGTGGGCGGAGCACCGAAGACGACCACCGCATCCTCAACCAGATTCGTGGGATTCGACATCCCTACGGGGATGCAGCCCATTCCCGGCAAGCGCTGGATCAGGCCCTCATCAATGAGGGTGCCTAAGGCGTTACGTACGATGCAACGCGAAACCCCGAGGTCTTTTGCCAAAGCATGTTCTGAGGGGAGCTGTCCGGCATCGCGATAAAGACCTTGATGCAACCGGCTGCGGAGGTGGGTGACGGCGTGCTGGGTTCGTGAGGGGCTAGGCATATTGACTGTTTTAAACCGTTGGGCTATAGTAACCCAAGAAGTTACACTTCAAAGGCATTAATAATATCAATCTATATCTAAATAAACCAATGGTTTATTTTTATTTGGAGCATCATGAGTTCATCATTCCCAGTCAGTTACGTTGCTCCGTCTGAGCGGATGCTGCTGTGGTGCTCTATGGCTATGCTCCTGTGGTCAGGGGCGGCGTCTGCAGCCGTGGTCCAGGCCCTTCCAGCCGACGCGGTAATTGACTCATTGGGCGTGAATGTCCACCTCGGTTATGGCGACACGGTGTATGGTCAGGAATTCGACGCGATCATCCGCCCCAAGCTCTTGGCCCTTGGGGTGCGGCACCTGCGTGACGGAGCCCATCGCGAAGGCTCGATTGCCCAACGGCAACGCGACTTGTGTACCAATGGCCTACGGCTGACACTCATCTGCGATCCCCGTCAGGACTGGTTAGCAAATCCGACTCCGGCGATGCTCAAAGAAATCGCCACTGCTGCTGGTCCCGGACTAGCTGCTCTTGAAGGGCCCAATGAGTTTGACGCCCGGGGCCAGGCGGAGTGGAACACCACCCTACGCGACTATTGTCGACGGCTGAAGCAGGCAGCCAGTTCCGAACCCACGACCGCGCACCTGCCCGTCATCGGGCCCTCCCTGATTCAGGCCGGCTCCTACACGGCTCTGGGCGATTGCTCAGATTTCGTGGATGGCAGCAACCTTCATCATTATCTCGGAGGTCACCACCCCGGCACCACGGGCTGGGGTGACGATCACTACGGCAGTCTTGAATGGATCGTACGCCGCGCAGCGCGGGTGCAGGCACCTGGCAAACCGATTTATGTGACTGAATTTGGGTTTCACAATGCGATCCACCAAGATGGCGGCCATCTTCCGACCAGTGAACGGGCCGCTGGCGCTTACCTTGTCCGCCAGTGGCTAGGGAATGTTCTGAATGGGGTGACCCGCTCCTTTGCCTATGAATTCATAGATGGTTTCGCCAACGATGATCTCAACAATGCGGAGTGTCATTTTGGTCTGCTGCGCCATGACGGCAGCGAGAAACCATCCTATCGGGTCATTAAAACAGTGCTCGGCGAGCTGCGCGATGCGGGTCCCAAGGCAACAGCAACAGCCGGACGTTTAGCGCTCGATGTGCAAGGCGGCGATGGAGCCACCAGACAAGTACTGGCCCAGAAACGTGATGGCACGTGGATCTTAGTGTTGTGGCAAGAAGTACCGTCCTGGGATCCTGACCGGCGGATAGATATCGAGGTTCCCCTGCGTCTGCTATCACTCCATCTTGGTAGCAGCATTACTGAAGCCGAGGTGGTCACATTTGCGGATGATGGCGAACCCAGCCGTAGCCAATGGCATGGCGGAAGCTCGCCGCTCGTACTTTCCGTGTGGTCACAAATCACCCTCGTGCGGATGCCTGGAAATCAACACAGGTCCGTTGGCGACACGCCCCTTCCAAGTCCTCTCGCGGTGCACGCAGCAGCACCTGCTAGTGGACCCGTACGTCCTGCTTCCGCTGTCGCCAGCGAATGGGGGGATCGTCTCTTCAAACAGGTGTGCGCCAAACTTGCCCATGGGTACGAACCGCGCTTTCGTTTGGGATTGGTAAGTGCGCAAGTGCGCCTCGCCGCCGCAACTCCCAGTGGCGATCTCACACTGCGCCACGGCGACACGAGTCTGACCTATGTGTGGTCGCTGATCGACGACCACGAGCGCCTCGATCTGGCCCTCGACATCCAGCGCGACGATAGCTCTGTCGACTTATCGGTTGTGGCATTTTACGCCCTCGTGGTCGGCGATCAGCAGCAGGCACAAGCCGCACTGGTACGTCTGGATCCAGCAGAAGCTGCGCGGATTAAGGCCTCCATCGGAGAGCAGACGGGTCTGAAATAAATCGGTGAACTTCAACGAAATAAACGCTGTGAAGCCAGTCTTGCCGCCCCCCCCACATTATAAGGTATATACATAAAGATTCTCGGACTTCTGCAGATTTAAAATTGACAGTCATCTTGACCCGTCAG
>JAYVTR010000044.1:0-14097 GCA_043788625.1 Planctomycetota bacterium | reverse complement strand
CGCTCAACGATTACGCCATCCTTGGCATCGGCGGCTTCAACGGCGAGTCCAACGCCACCCTCTTTGGTGACCTTGGCCTGTTCGTACTGTGCCGCCATGGCGGTGAGCACGTCATTATAACCTTTAGACTGCGAAACAGGCGTCCCGGTCGAGCCGACCTGATTACGTACACGGAAGGCGAGGTACTGGAAGACATGGGGCTGGCCCATGCGGTCCTTGATGACGATGCGATCGAGGGTCAGGGCCTCGAAATTGACCTCGAATACCTCCAGATCGCGTTTAGCCAACATCTGCTCGAGCTGCGTCTTGGCGTCGATGTACTCTTGGCTGGGAGCTCCGCCGCCGGCGACCGCGGTCGGTTCTTCGGCAAATACCTGATTGGCCTGGAAACCAGTAATTTGGAAACCAGCGGTATGGAAACCAGTGGCCAAAAGAACGGCTGCCGACAGGCGCCACAACGAGGATACCATGCGCATGCGCGTCACTCCGTGCAAGATCCTGTCATCACGTGCCCAGGATAGGACTCGCGACCGTAGGGAGAGCGCCCCACCCCGCAAGGCGGGCGAAAAGCGCCACGCCCAGCGGTGCGTCAGACGCAATCACTCACCGGTGCGAGGCAGCCGCCGCCGGAGCGGTGGTTACCGGCACCGCTACCGGCCCTGGATATGGCCGGGTAATCCCTGCAACCCACAGCACTTCGCTCGTTTTACCATCAGACAAACGGGCATCGATGGTGAATTCCTTGGCTCCGTCGGCAGCCTGACGCACGCCGATGACACCTGCCAGGGTGACATCGGCCACCTGGCCGGCGCTGGCAGCCAGCACCCGATCACTGGTACCTAAGACGCGGATGAACTCGGCAGCCACCTCATCAACTGGTACATAATCATTACTGCGGTCTTCAAAGGAAGCCACGGCGATGACTGGCATCCGTCCATTACTTTCACGGAAGCGGCTGACCCAGCCATCGCTGGCCAGGGCATCGACGATGGTCGTCGTCGCAGCTGAGGTCACTTCAGCCGTCCATCCGGTCGCCGGCTTCACCGGTTCAGCCACTGCCGGCGCTGGTGTTGGGTCGTTGCGCAGCTTGCAACCGGAAAGGCCGACCACAGGGGACACGGCAGCGAGGGAGAGCAAGAGGAGTGCCGAAAAACGCATACTGCCGAGCATGAACGCGGCGGACGGCGGCTCAAGACCGAAGCGGTGAGCCTTGACTCGACTGACCTGGCAGCAATTCGGCCTTCAGCATTTACCTCCCCGCCTTCCAATGCCGCGCATGGCCGATCCCCACAAGCCCGAAACCGCACGCAAGGTAACTACCTTGCGTCTTATCGAAATGAAGCTCGCCAGTGAGAAAATCTCCTGCCTTACGGCCTACGATTACCTGACTGCGCGCATGATCGATCAAGCGGGAGTCGACGTGATCCTGGTTGGCGACAGCGCCTCGATGGTGTTCGCCGGTAACGACACGACGGTGCCGATGACCATGGAGCAGATGCTCTACCATACACGCGTCGTCACCAAGGGCGTGAAGCGGGCGCTGGTGATCGCTGACATGCCTTTTGGTTCGTACCATACCGGCGCCGATGACGCGCTGCGCAACGCCATCCGTCTGATGAAAGAAGGCATGGCCGAAGCCGTCAAACTCGAAGGCGGCACCGGCATCCGCGGCATCGTACGTCGCATCGTCGAGGCCGGCATTCCGGTATGCGGCCACATCGGTCTGCAGCCGCAAAGCATCCATGCCTACGGCACCTACAAGACCCGCGGCACGGCCGAAGACGAAGCCCAGCGCATCCTTGCCGATGCGCATGCCCTGCAGGAGGCCGGTGCCTGCGCCGTGGTGGTGGAAAAAGTCCCACAAGACCTGGCGCGACGCATCACCGGTGAACTGGCCATTCCCACCATCGGCATCGGTGCCGGTGCTGGCTGCGATGGACAGATCTTGGTAACGCCGGATATGCTGGGCATGAACACCCAGTTCCATCCGCGCTTTGTCCGTTCTTATGCCAGCCTGGCCGAGACCATGGGCAGCGCCTTCGCCGCCTACCGCAACGATGTGCGCGCGGGAAATTTCCCGGCCGCTGAAGAAAGTTACTGAGCGATAAAAAAACCGGGCGACCCCAGATGGGGCGCGCCCGGCTAGCACATCACGCTGGGTCTCGCTTAGGGCGAAACGACGGGCTCCATCAGGGGCACCGACTCAGGCCCGCCGATGCGGCGGAAAATGAGGCGGCCCTTGGCCTTCTCATCCGGCCGCGCCGGTGCGTCTTCTTCGACATCGACGCTCAGCACCGTACCGACACCGAATTCACCCTTGAGCAAAGCCTCACTGAGGTGGTCTTCAATGTTCGATTCGATGGCACGGCGAATAGGCCGGGCCCCGAATTTCGGATTGTACCCTTCCTTCAGCAACCAATCGATAGCGGCATCGGTAAGGTCGATGGTAATGCCCTGCTCGAGTGCCCGCTTGGCGATCAATGCGAACTCCAAACGCACCACCTGGCGCAGGTCAGCGCGTTCCAACGGCCGGAAGACCACCGTATCATCGAGACGGTTGAGGAATTCAGGCTTGAAGGTGTCGTGCAATGCCGCTTGGTAGGCCGTCTTGGTCGCCCGATAAGCATAGGCTTCAGCACTGGCTGGCCCGGTGTCAAAACCAAGATTGCCGGCTTCATTGGCAGTCGAAGCACCAACGTTGGATGTCATCACCACCACCGTATTGCGGAAATCGACAACGCGCCCAAGTGAGTCGGTGATGCGACCCTCTTCCATGATCTGCAACAGCAGGTTATAGACGTCGTGGTGACCCTTCTCGATCTCATCGAACAACACCACGCTGTACGGCCGCCGGCGAACTTTTTCAGTCAACTGACCGCCTTCTTCGTAGCCAACGTAGCCCGGGGGCGCCCCGACCAGGCGCGACGCATTGTGCTTTTCACCGTACTCGCTCATGTCGATGGTGATCAGCGCATCCTGGCTGCCGAACATGAATTCAGCGAGGGCTTTGCAGACCAGGGTCTTGCCCACGCCAGTGGGGCCGACGAAGAGGAAACAACCGACTGGGCGCTTGGGATCCTTGAGCCCGGAGCGTGAGCGGCGAATGGCCTTGGCCACCGAGGTGATGGCCTCGTGCTGGCTGATGACCCGCTGATGCAGGTGTGATTCCAATTCCAGCAGACGCTTGGACTCGCCCTGGTCGAGGCGCTTCAAGGGGATCCCGGTCATCGAGCTGATGACTTCGCCGATGAGCACCTCGTCAACCACGCCGCACAATTCCTTGACCGCTTCGAGATGGCTCTTCTTGAGATCAGCCAGCTCTTTCTTCTTCTTTTCCGCCTGGTCGCGGAACTCGGCGGCCTTCTCATAATCTTGGTTGAGAACGGCTTCGCTCTTCGATTTATCAAGCTCCTTAATGATGACTTCCAAAGCCTTGTAGCTGGGTGCTTTGTTGGAGCTACGCAGGCGCAGCTTGGCGCCGGCCTCATCGATGACGTCGATGGCTTTGTCGGGCAGGAAACGACCGGTGATATAGCGATCACTGAGCTTCACCGCCGCCGCCACGGCTTCGTCGGTGATCTTCACCCGGTGATGCGATTCATATTTATCGCGCAGGCCGATGAGAATCTTCACCGCGTCTTCGGGCGAAGGCGGGTTGACCATGATCGACTGGAAGCGGCGCTCCAAGGCCCCGTCCTTCTCGATGTACTTGCGGAACTCGTCCAAAGTGGTGGCGCCGATCACCTGCATCTCGCCGCGCGACAACGCCGGCTTGAGCACGTTGCTGGCATCGATGGCGCCTTCGGCGCCGCCGGCACCAACCAGGGTGTGCAGCTCATCGATGAAGAGGATGATGTTCTTCTGTGCTTTGACCTCCTTCATCACTGCCTTGATACGCTCTTCGAACTGGCCGCGGTATTTGGTGCCAGCGACCATCGATGCCAGATCAAGACTGATGACGCGCTTGTTGGCCAGCAAGTCCGGAACTTCATGCTTGGCGATCGACTGAGCGAGGCCTTCGACGATGGCCGTCTTGCCCACGCCCGGCTCGCCGAGGAGCACCGGATTGTTCTTGGTGCGGCGGCACAGGATCTGCCATAGGCGCTCGACTTCGACCTGCCTCCCGATCACCGGATCAAGTTCGCCGGCTTCCGCCGCCAAGGTCAAATCGCGACCAAAAGCATCCAGCGCCGGCGTCGCGCTGTCGCTGTCCTTGCCCTTCCCGGCAGGCTTCTTGGCACCCGGCGCCGCCGGAGCTTTTTCTTCCAAGGCCGCGCCACTGCTGGGTGGCTTGCTGACGTCACTCGCCCCCAGCAAGTCCAAGATCTCGCTACGCACGTCTTCGAGCTTGAGATCGAGGTTGATCAGCACCTGGGCGGCGACGCTGTCCTGCTCGGACAACAGCCCCAACAAAATATGCTCGGTGCCAATGTAGGGATGGCCAAGGCCACGGGCTTCTTCGCTGGCCAATTCAAGCACGCGCTTGGCCTGTGGCGTGAACGGCAGCGGGCCCGAGGGCGCCGGCTTGTCAGCGATGACCACCAGCTTTTCAACTTCGCGGCGCACCTTTTCAACATCCACGGAAAGATTGTTGAGGGCCGTGACCGCCACCCCCGAACCCTCTTTGACCAGCCCTAAGAGCAGATGCTCGGTGCCGATGTAGTCGTGACGAAAACGTTCGGCCTCTTTTTGTGCGAGGGCGATAATCTTACGGGCACGATCAGTGAATTTATCAAACATGAGGATACTTCCAGGGACTGCAGTTAAGGAAAGTTGTTAAAAGAAGTCAATTAGACACTCAATTAAAAAATTAATTAGCTAATAATCGCCGCACCAGATCCGCCCGCAAGCCATCGCGTTCGCTCACTTCGAGCTCGGTCCCACCATGCAGCAGCTGCACGTGCGCTGGCTGTCCCTGCACCGCCAAACGGTCGAGAACCCGCCACCGCTGCAGAGCCGCAGCATCCGCCGACGGCTGGGCGTCGGTCGCAACGACCCACTCCCGATCTCCAAGCACATCCAATGCCACTCCCAGACGCAACCAACTCAACTGCTCACCAAGTTCCTCAGTGCTGAGGCTGCGCGCCCGAGTGAGCATGCCCCACGCGCGGAAGACTTTGTCTTCCAAACGCGGGCGAGCTTTCTCAACCAAGGCCGAGCGGGCAATCTGCTCAGCCGCGATGACCCGCTCGACAGCGGCTTCTAAGGCCACCACATAGGCTTCTTCGGTGGCGCCTAAGGCCCGCGCATTGCTGATCTGAAAGGTATGTCCGGTAGGTTCCGTACCTTCACCGTGCCCACCCCGCACCGCCAGATGCAGCTTGCCCAAGGCGCGCAGCACCGCCTTGAGTTCGCCGGTCTCGGCCAGGGCCGGCAGGTGCAGCATGACCGAGGCCCGCAGACCCGTCCCCAGGTTGGTATGACATGCCGTGAGGTAGCCCCATTGCGGATGCACCGCCCAGTCGATGTGTTTTTCGAGCGCCTGATCGACGCTCATCGCCACCGCCAGGAGCTGCGGTAGGCACAATCCCGGACCGATGACCTGCAAGCGCAGGTGGTCTTCCTCGTTGATCATCGCTGCCAGGACGTGGCCGTGTGCATGCTGCGGTTCGGCGAGGAACACCGCCCCTGGGCGCTTAGCGGTTGAAAGGTCGCGTGAAATGATCTGGCGTTCGACCAAGGCCAGGCGTTCGATCGGGGTCAGGGTTTGCATTTGCCAGGCGACGCCAGCCGTGGGCACCGCTGTGGCTACCTGATCAAGCAGGCGATCCGTCAGCTCTTGCTGGCGCTTGCGTGATAGTTTGCGGTGAAACGCATAAGCTGACCAACCGCGCGCCAAGCGCACCCGACTCGAGATCACCACTCCGCGATGTACACCCGGACTCATCAACCATGAACATTCGGCGGCAGCCAATTCGGTAACCGTGCGCATGCTACTCACCACTTTCAGCAGTGAGATCAGCTGCGAGATCGACATCGATAGCCGCCAGCTGGTCACGCAAGGCCGCCGCACGCTCGAACTGCTCGTGGGCGATGGCGTCGGCCAAAGCGAGGGCCAGGCTCTGACGCGCGCTACGCTTGGCGGTGCGGCGTTGCTGGGCGCGATTGATCGCCTCGGCAGCCGGGTCAGCGGCGACTTCCGCCACCGGTTCGGCCAAGCCGCCGGGCACCCGGCCGACGTGACGAGCTGCGCCATGATAACGCTGCACCAATTCGCTGACTTGCGGCGCAAAAGCGGCATAGCACTCGGCGCAACCGAACAGATTACTCTGGGCATAGGCCGAGAATTCCAGGCCGCACTGCGGACATGCCTCGCCTTCGGCGGGAGCCGGAACCTGCACACTCTCTGTGCTTTCACCGGCTTCGACGAAAGCTTGCGCCTGCGCCAACAACGGCGTCAGCGGCGGCGGATTGTCCAGTGCCAGGCCCAGACGCGTCACGCACTCGCGACACATGTGCAACTCGCAGCGCGTGCCGTCGACACTCAGCTCAGTGAGGTGCACGGTGGCCTGTGGCGATGGGCACAATTGACATGCGGTGGGCATGGGAGTCACGCTATGAGGCTGGGGACGGGCAACAAGCCAACCGATAAGACGTAGGCGGCGATCGAACCAGCGATAGCGGCATTGAGGCTTTCCGTACCACCGGGCATGGGCAGGGTCAGAAATTCACTGCAAACCTGCAACCATGGCTGTGGGACACCATTTGCCTCGCCACCGACTACCAGCCAGCGCGGCCCAGCCACCAAGGCCGCCGGTGGCTTGCCGCCGGAAACCACTAACGCGCAACACGGTGCAGCACTGCCATGCAGCAGCTCTGGTCCGCCACGATGCAAAGCGACCAGTGCCAAAGCCCCGGCGGAAGACGACACCGCCTTTGAACCAAAGGGGTCAGCGCCACCGTCGAGCACGATCTGACGGACGCCGAACGCCGCCGCTGAACGGATCAGGGTACCTACATTGCCCGGGTCCGACACGCCAGTAAGCACCATGCCGCCTTGCGTGGCCATCAACGATGGAACCGCTGGCAGTGCAAATACCGCGGCATAACCCGAAGCAGTGGCCGCTGATGACAAACGTTGCGCAACCCGCGCACTGATGGTGGTAGCCTTCGGCCAGGTCGGCGGCGGCGACAGGTCTTCGCGCACGAATAATTCCATGGGCTGCCAACCGGCCTGAATAAACCCATCGATCAGACGTAACCCCTCAGCAAGAAAAGCCTGCTGCTCACGTCGAGCTGATGCGTCGTGCAGCTGAACCAGCCGTTTGATGAGGGGATTATCGGGGGCAGAGATGAGAGCAGCCATAGTGTGGCAGAGATACTACTGTGCAAACACGTCGATCCAATTGACGGGGGCGGTGCGGAATCGTAGATTGTTAACGTAATCCCTAACCACACAGGTTGGGCGAACTGGAGTTGTATGTCCGCTGCCCGCATGTCACAGGTGATCGCCGCCAAAGCGTTCACCATTTTGCCTGCCGACGCCGACAAGCGCTCGATCATCACCCTGCTTGCCGAAGGCCTGGTGACAGCTGGAAAGTTGACCCCCGAAGTGGTGCCCACGATCGTCGAGGAAGCTATGCGTCGTGAGATCATAGGATCGACCGGCATTGGCCATGGCATCGCCATTCCACACTGCCGCACAGCCTTGGTCAGCGAGTTGATGTGCTCGTATGGCCAGTGCGCGGTCGGCATCGATTTCGACAGCCTCGATGGTGAACCGGTGCACAGTGTATTCTTGCTGCTGACCCCACCTGACCGCAAAGAGGATCATCTGACACTGATGAAGTCCTTCGCCAGCCAGATCCGCAAAGAGCACTTCTGCGAGTTTTTGCACCAGATTCCCAATTCACGAGCGCTCACTGATCTGCTGACTGAGTTCGAGGCCCGGTGATGAGCGCGGCGGCCGTATCCCTGGCTGCATACCTCGACCCACGGCGCATCGCGTTCCTGCGTGAAGGTTACAATCAGCGCGATGCACTGATTGTCTTAGCGGAAATCGCCGGCGAAAAATGGCTGCCGACGCAGCGCTCGGCGTTTCTCTCGGCCCTCTTCGATCGTGAAGCCGTCACCACCACCGCCATCGGTAATGGCATCGCCGTGCCGCACGCGCGGCTCGCCCATCTACAGGACTGCACCATCACCCTGGGCATCGCCCCGTCCGGTGTGCCATGGCTTGCCCGGGATGAACAGCCGGCCGTGATCATCGTGCTGATCGCTGCCCGCGAAGACGCGCCCACCGAACACCTGCGCCTGCTCGCCGCCGTCGCTAGCTTGCTGCGCGAGCCAGCACGGCGTACCGCGATGTTGGCCGCCACCACACCGGCGGCGGTGATGGCCGCGCTGTTGTCTTAAAGACAACTTAAAGCAAGGCCGTTAGTTAAAAGCCGCGGCCCAAAAAGCCCAAGTCCAACGACAGGATACGGCATAACAGGGCCAAGGTGCGATCCTGCTCGGGCGGCAAACGTACAAACAACACCAGGATGTTGCCGTCGGGCTGGATATGCACGACTTCCGGCACCTTGACCTGCATCAATTCCTTGGGCATGGCACCAGCCAGATGCAGGCGGATTTGCCGATCGGTCACATCGATGCGATCAATGCCGAGCTTTTTTGACCGCAGCTTGAGCGCCTTCATCTGGAACAGGCGGATGACTTCATCAGGGAAAGCGCCGAAGCGATCACGCGCGGTCTTGGCCAAGGCCGCCAATGCCTCGTGGGTACGCGCCCCGTCGAGAGTCTTGTGCAGCTCAAATTTCAGCTGCGGCGTCTCAAGATAGGTATCGGGTATGTAGGCATCGACCTTGATGCCAAGCAGGCTTTCCACCTTGTCGAGACGCAAGGTCGGGCTGCCGGTGGCATTTTTCGGCGTCACCAGCACCTGCGTCGGCACGCTCTTGCTGCCGCCGGCATCGGCTTTGGCGCGGGCCACGGCATCGGTGAGCATTTTAGCGTACAGTTCGTAACCGATGGCATCGATCTGTCCGCTCTGCTCGCCACCCAGCAGGTTACCGGCGCCGCGCAGTTCGAGATCGCGCATGGCCAATTTAAAGCCGGCGCCGAGCTCGGCGTATTCCTGCAAAGCGTCAAGACGTGCGGCGGCATCATTGCTCAGTTCGCGATGCGCCGGGGTGATGAAATAGGCATAGGCCTGACGTGTGAAACGACCGACTCGGCCGCGGATCTGATGCAGCTCGGCCAAGCCGAAGCAGTGCGCATTGTTGACGAAAAGGGTGTTGGCGTTGGGGATGTCGATACCGCTCTCGATGATCGACGTCGCCACCAGGCAATCGAGGGCGCGATGGCGAAAGGCTTCCATGACGCGATGGATGCGGTCTTCATCCATCTGCCCATGGATGGTGTCGAGGCGCATGCCAGGCACTAGTTTGCTCAAGCGATAGGCCAGCTGGTCGAGATCCTTGACCTGATTGTGGACCACGAAGACCTGGCCCTGGCGGTCGAGCTCGCGTTGGCAGGCATGGATGATCAGCTGATCATCCCACGGAGCGACGCGCGTTTCCACCGCCATGCGCGCCGCCGGGGCCTCGGCCAAGACGCTGATGTCGCGCAGGCCCAACATGGAAAAATGCAGGGTTCGCGGAATCGGCGTGGCGCTGAGCGTCAACACGTCTGGTGGCTTGGCATAGGCCACCCGCCGGGCTGGTTCGACAGCTTTTGGCTCGGCTGACACGCCTGCGGCAAGAGCCTTCGCTGGCTCGACGGTAGCGCGCAGCGTGCGCAGCTTCTCTTTCTGCTTCACGCCAAAGCGATGTTCTTCGTCGACCACCAGTAAGCCTAAATCAGCGAATTTCAGCTCGTCGGTGAGGATCGCATGCGTGCCGATGAGGATGCGCACCTCGCCGCTGGCGACGCGCGCCAACACTTCGCGCCGCTCCTTAGCGCTGCGAAAACGATTAAGTCCAGCGATGGCGATGTTGGAGCCGGCAAAACGGGCGGTGAAACTTTCGAGATGCTGTTCGGCCAACAGCGTCGTGGGCGCCAACACCGCTACCTGCATACCGGCATCCGCGGCTTTGAAAGCCGCGCGCATGGCGACTTCGGTTTTGCCAAAGCCGACGTCGCCGCACAGCAGGCGATCCATGGCTACCGGGCGCTCCATGTCGGCGGTGATTTCGCGAACGGCCGACAGCTGGTCTTCGGTTTCCTCATAAGGGAAGGTGGTGGCGAAACGCCGCACGTCGGGGGTATCCTCCGGATAGGCGATGCCGCCGGCGGCAATACGCGCCGCTTGGGCGGCGAGCAGTTCGCCCGACATGTCCTCGATGGCTTTTTCTGCCTTGGCGCGTTTCTTGGCCCACGCCGTACCGCCGATGGTCGACAGCTCGGGCGAGCGGGCGCTGGCGCCGATGAATTTCTGCACCAGGTCGATGGCCTCGACCGGTACATAGAGTTTAGTCTCGCCAGCGAACTCCAAGAGCAGGAAATCTTCGAGAAAGCCGCGCTTCTCCAACGTCGCCATACCGCGGAAAATGCCGATGCCGTGCCGCAGATGCACCACATGGTCGCCGCGTTTCAAATCATTCAGCGATGACAGCGGACTGCCGCCGGCGACGCGGTTGGCGCGGCGCTTGGTCGGCTCGCGCTCGGCCAGCTCGAAATCGTGCACCACCACCAGACCGGTTTCGACATCACGGAAACCACCGCTGAGGCGTCCGACGCGCACCGCCACACGCACCTGCCCATCACGGCAATGCGCCTCCATCTCGCGCTTGGCCTCGTCATTACGCGCGAACAACAGGGCCTGGGGCACGCTTGTCTGAATTAATGCTGAGGAGCGGTCAGCGGTTTCGCCAAGCATACGCGCCAATTCGCCCAGCCCGCGCCGCAGGTCACCGCGCAAACGCTCGACACCGGTCGAGGCGCCGTCGATGGCACCCTCTTCAAGCTGTCGCGCAAAACGTATCTCTTGCCGCCCATGCGGGCGTTTCAAGCGGCCGGCCAAGGGCAGATCACCGACCACGATGAGGGGCTCGTCGGGCAGCTGCTGCCACAAGCTCTTGGTCGCCAAACCACCCTTGGCGCTGGCGAGCACTGCTTCGCTGGCCTGCGCAATCGACTCTTGCGTGAAGGCGTCAAAACGACGGATGGCCTCCACTGTATCGCCAAAGAATTCGATGCGGAACGGATCATTGCCGATCCATGGGAAGACATCGATGATGCCGCCGCGAACGGCAAGTTCGCCGCGACATTCAACCGTCGACTTCACCTGATAGCCGACGCTCACCAAGCGGTCGACCAGGGCATGCAGATCATGCTCTTCGCCGGGCTTGACGATGATGCTTTTACCGACGACATCGGCGAGATCGGGCACCGGTTGCTCGACCGCCACCGGACTGGCGATCAGCACCGCGCCTTTGGCATAGGCTTCGAGGGCCGCCATGCGCTTGGTATGACCGGCCCGATCGAGCCCCAGCTCATCGCTCGCCTCATCGGCAAAGCGATCCAATTCCGGCAGCCAGGCAACGGCTACACCGAGCTCTTCCAAATCATCACACATACTGCTGGCATCACCGACGATGACCAAGCGCGGCCGATGCGCGCCGCCATTGGCCGACCACGCGGCGATCAGCACCGGGATCAAACCACCATGGCAGGCGCCTACTACCAGACTGCGACGCTGAGCGAAGGCCTCGCTGCAAGCGCGTACACGATGATCAGAGACATAGAGATCGCGGAGCTGACGCATGGCAGGAAGAAGACTAGGGTTTCATCGGCGATAGGCCAGCAAGGCGCCTCGCTATGAGGCTACCCTGGCAAAATCTGCTGCAGCGCCGCCAACATTTCCCGGGTATACTCATTTCGTGATCACGCCGACCATGCGCAACCTTTCGGCCAGCGAATCCTCACCGGCTCCCAGCGGAACGCCCAGCATCATCCGTTGGGCGCAAACGACGATTTCTTCCGACAATGTCCTGACCCAGGCACGGGCACAAACCGATCGCATCGCCCTAGGGTTGCTGGCGATGCTCGGCCTGATGTCGTTGGCACTGATGCCCATGCAGCAAACGTGGGTGTGCGGCCTGAGCATCAGCCCATTGCTGTTCGCCAACTGCTTCATCCTGCATAAATGGCAGCCCGGAGCCCGGCTCACCTGTTATGTCATCGGCTTCGCCTTGGCTTTACAGATCAACGTCTTGGACTTCCAGACCGGTGGCACCTACGAACCGTACCTCCTATGGTTTTTGGCGGCGACGACCCTCATCGCCTATCGCGACTGGAAATGCCTGTGGCCGACAATGCTGGTCCTCATTGGCCTCTTGGGACTTGCTGAGTGGCAACGCCATCCCGAAACATTCAGCTGGGCCGAGCAACAGCGGACGGGCGAGCCGAACCAGCGCTTGCTGCACCTGCTGCTGATCGTCATGCATAGCGGCATCTGCAGTGTATCGGCGGTGCTCTTGCATCAACGCACCGTACAGGCTGCTCAAGCCGCCGCCGAACTCGATCGGGCGCGACGCGAGCTCGCGGGTGAACTCGATCAGCGCACGCGCGCGCAAAGGGCCCTCGAAAAGGCAAAAGAACGCGCCGAGACCGCGGTACGCGTCAAAGGTGATTTCCTGGCGACGATGAGCCATGAGCTGCGCACGCCTATGAACGGCATCCTCGGCATGAGTCATCTGCTGGCTGAGACCGCACTCATCGGTGAGCAGCGCGATTATGTCGAGGCCATTGTCACCTCCGGCGATGCCTTGCTCGAGATCATCAACGACGTACTCGATTACTCGAAGATGGAAGCCGGCCGCCTGGACATCGATCCCATGCCCTGCGACCTGCGCCGGGTCTGCGAAGCAGTGATGGATATACTGGCACCCAAGGCCGACGAGAAGAACCTCGCCTTCGTCCTGCGCTATCGCCCGGAAGTTCCCCGACGCGTGGTGGCGGATGCCGCACGCATTCGCCAAGTGCTATTGAACCTGGTCGGCAATGCCCTGAAGTTCACACCCGCTGGACGCGTCGAGCTGGACGTGAGCATGATCACCCCAGAGCGTATGCGTCTGGCGGTGAGCGATACCGGCATCGGCATGAACCCCTTGCAGCAGGCCCAGCTTTTCCAGCCGTTCGTGCAAGCCGATGCCGGCACTACGCGAACCTATGGCGGCACCGGCCTGGGCCTGGCCATCAGCAAGCGTCTGGTCGAACTCATGAATGGCGTAGTGGGTGTGATCAGCGAACCCGAGCACGGCTCTTTGTTCTGGTGTGAACTGCCGTTGCTGCGCGATGGCAATCTCGATACCGAACGCAACATCATCGGGCTCGCCGGACACCAGGTGCTCGTCATCGATGGCGATGATGGTCGGCGTGAAGCGGTGGTTGAAATGCTGGCTGCGGCAGGAATGACAGTGATCAGCGCCGCCGAACCCCCGCCATCGCTGCCGGGTCTGCTGGCGGTGCTCATCGACGACCGCGTGGCAACCGCCTCTGAGGCCCTTGACCGCTGGTCTACGTCTGATGCCAACGTGATGCGCATCCTGCTGACCTCGTTGGCCCACAACACCAGTGGTGTGCCGCGTCGCGAACCGCTTGCCGGCGAGATGCACATCCGCAAACCGATTCGCGCCGATACCCTGCTCGAAGCCCTGATACCCGGAGGTACGCGTCGCCTGCAGCCACGGACATCGTTGCCGCAGCGCATCAGCACGCCTCTTCCGACCTTAGGCTCGGTGCTGCTGGTCGACGACAACTATGTCAGCTTGCGTGCCGCCGAGGAACTCCTGCAGAATCTCGGCTATTCGGTGGTCACCGCCGTCGACGGCGTGCAAGCCCTGCAACGCGCCCGCGAAGGCCGCTTCAATCTCATCATCATGGACGTGCGACTAACGGATGTGAGTGTCGAACATATCCTCTCAGGGCTACGTGGCGGCACCGGCCCCAGTGCCACAGCGCGGGTCATCGGCCTCACCGCTCATTCCAGTCCTGACACCATGGACCGGCTGCATCACATCGGCATCGATGAATGCCTGACTAAGCCGGTAACCGCCGCCGCCCTTGAAGAAGTGGTCAAGCGCTGGATACGAACTCAATCATAGGCACTCGGGCTGTGGTCACCGAGCATGCGTTTTTGCCGCGGCGTTGCCG
>JAYVTR010000043.1:0-17469 GCA_043788625.1 Planctomycetota bacterium | reverse complement strand
TCGGGGTCAATCTGCAGACCATTTCCTATCAGTTCGCCCCGGTGGCCCCGTTGTCGGATATGGATGGTGACCGTAATCGACTTTGGCAGGTGGCCACCGTCACCGCCGCGGATCTGACCCAGGCAGTGTATGCTTACGACACCATCAAGCGCGCCGGCCGCTTTCCGGTCATCGCCATCTCCTTGCCGAATGGCAGCATAACGACTTTCCAGTACAGCGGTGATGTGCTCGTCAGCCAAGAGTTGCCAGGTCGCGGTACGGCAACCTTCGCACGCAGCTATGATGCCATTTTGCAGAAAATAAAAACCGTCATCGATGACCCGGCGGCTAAACCCGGACACCAGAAGAAGACCGTCTGGTGGTCGGGCACCTCATTCATCCTGCCGGATGCGACAACGATTTCGCAAACCGAAGGCCAGATCTTCCGCATCGACAATGCTGCCGGCGAAACCAGTTACATGGCATGGAATGAGGCGCATTCCAAGGTCGAGTTCGCCACCAACAAATACGTCTGGTCGAGTGAAATCGGTTTGGAGCTTTTCGAGGTGACAGCCGGCGCCGAGCAGGTCAGCACCTACTCCCGTGCCCCTGATTTTATATTGGGACAAGATCCAGCCGGTGCATTTTTCAGTGAACGCACGGTATATACCAACGATGTGAAGCATCGGTTGGTGACAGGTGAAAATGACAGCATCGGACGTATCAAGACGTATGCCTATGATGTAACGACGCGCCGTCTGACCGCGGTAAAGGATGCCGCCGGATTCCTCACCGTCGCGACCTACAATGACCGGGCCGAGCCGCTGACCGTGACTGATGAACTCGGTCGCATCACGGAGTTTACCTATGACCAGCTCGGCAATCAGTTGTCGAAAATGCGCGGTTTGGGCAGTGAGACGTCGATCTGGCAATGGGCGTATGATAGCCGTGGTCTGGTGACCGCTGAAACTGATGCCAACGGCAATCGTACCGACCTGTTGTTTGATGCGCGGGGTCGCCTCATCCGGGTGAGCGAACCTGCCGATGCCGGTGGTGGCGTTCGTTACGCGCGTGATTTCACCTACGATGCAGCTGGTCGCCTGATCGTCGCGGCTGATCAAGCCAACCGTCAGACGGCTTATACCTATGATGCGGCCAATCGTCTCATTCGTCGCACCTACAGTGATGGGTCAACGGAAGGCATGATCTATGGCGGTGGCGCCACCGCCGGCCTATTGATTGCCATGATCGATCGTAACGGCGTGCCGACGACCTATGCCTATGATGTTGCCGGGCGGCGGAATGAGACCCGTATTGCCGATGGTCGCCCAGAGGTGTCGTCAGAAGTCGTCACCTATGCAGCGGGCTCGCCGACGCGCATCGCCACCCGGTTGCTGGATGGTGATGCGTTGACCATGACCTACGACGGGGAAGGGCGCGGAATCGCCGAATCCGCATTTCCACGTGCGGGTCAGTCCCTGGTCAATCTGCATGTCTATGACCAGGCCGAACGCAACTTTGCCCACCGTGACGCCTATGGACGGTGGACCTACCAGGTCTTTGACCAACTTGACCGTACGGTGCGGACGGTGCACGAATTGGTTCCCGGAGCGGTCGGTGATGCGGATCAGGTGCGTGCCTTGGCGGTCGCGCTCTCGCCAGCGACGGCGTTTGCGGGTATCGATATCGGCAGCCCGGCTTTGGCCGGCAGCACGGTGGTTGCCGGTGGCACCATTACCATACGCGGTGCTGGCACCGATACCGATCTGTGGGCGGCCAATGATCAGCTGCAGTACTACTCCAGTGCAGTGGCCAGCGATGCGGCGTTGCGCGTACGTCTCGACAGCCAAACCCAACCCGAGCGCTGGTCGAAAGCCGGTGTCATGCTGCGTTCGTCGATGGCGGTTGATGCGCCATTTGTCGGCTTGTTGGTGAGCATGGATGGCATCTCGGTGCAATACCGCAATCAACCAAATGATTTCATCATGTGGCCCGGCGTCATGGCGGCGCCGGGCAAGCATGCGCCGGTGTGGTTACAGGCGCAGTTGGTGGGTCACATAGTGAATCTGTCGATCTCCGACGACGGGCTCAGCTGGACCGCCGTCGCTGCGATTCCTTTTCAACGTCAGGCCGGCGCGCGCATGGGCCTCTCGGTGACCTCGCGCAACGCCGCGCAGTACTCCACGGCGGTATTCTCGAATCTGTCCCTTGTCGTGGGTGCGCCCGATCCGGCACGGACGACGGTGCTGACCAACGATTACCTGGCGTCGCTGATCCGTGCGCCCGGAGTGAATCCCGGTTATGTGATCGAAGATATCGAGTTCGATGGCAGTGGCATGATGACCGCACAAAGCGATGGTCGCGGGATCCGCTCGACGATCGGCTATGACACGCAGGTACGGGTATCAGCGACCACCGAGGCGGTCGGCACCGCCGATGCCGCGACCACCACATATGTTTACGATGCTCAGGGCAATCGCATCCGTATCAACAATCCACGCGGTTTTGCGACCATCAACGGCTATGGTGGCCGCAATCTGTTTTCTGAAATGACGGTGGCCTATGGCACCATCAACGCTGCCACGACGGCTTACACCTACTCGCCGACGCATAAGGCGCTGACCACGACCGATGCCCTCGGCCGGGTCACGGTGAATACCTACGCGATCTGTTGTGACCGCCTGGAGACGATCACCGATCCAGCCGGTTTCGTGACCACGCTGGCATACGACTTCGTCGGTAATCGGACGTCCGTGACCGATGGCAACCAGCTGACCATGCTCACCGCGTATGACGGTCGCAACCGGCCGGTAACCGTGACCAATGCTGCCGGTGAGACGACCACCATGGCTTATGTGGAAGATGCCTCGGTGCTGCCTGAAGCGGCCGGTCTAGGCCTCGGTGCCGGTGCCGATGGCATGGCCATGAGTACGACCAATCCGCATCAGGAACGTTCACTGGCGATCCGCGATGGCCTCGGTCGCATCGTTCGTCAAGTCGACGCACTCGGTCATCAGACGACGTTCGGCCTTGATGCCCTGGTGAGCGATGGCGGAGTCACGTTGGTGGCGATGACCAGCACCGATCCGCTTGCCCACACGACCACGGCTTATTTCGACGGTGCGGGTCGCGCCCGTGTCAGCCTCGATGCGCTGCAGCTGCGCAGCAGCATGGGCTATGACGCGGTCGGTAATCGTATCACTTGGCGTGATGCAAACGCAATCGGCATGGACTGCGTTTTCGATGCGCGTAACCGCGAGGTGACCTGCACCGACACCGCCGCAGCCGTCACCCGCAAAGCCTATGACGCCAACAATAATCTACTGGCCAGCACCGATGCCTTGTCGAAAGTCGAAAGTTCGCAGTTCGATGAACGTGATCGGAGGATAGCGACGACCGATCGCGTCGCGGCGACGACCGCATTCGTTTATGACGCGGTTTCAAACCTGTTGAGTATCACCGATGCCGAAGGCGGTACGACGCTTTACCGGTATGATGCCCGCAACCTGCTTGATCGGGAAGTCTTCCCCCAGGGCCGGGGTGTCCGTAGCGCGCGTTATTACGCCTATGATCCGGGCCGTCGTTTGGTCAGTCGTGCGCTTGCCGGAATTCCGCTGCTGGGTGTGCCGCCAGCCAACGCTCCGCTGGCCAATGAACTGACAACCTATCGGTATGATGCCGCCAATCGTCTCATCGAACGTGGCTATCCTGATCATCTCAATGACGATTTTACCTATGATACGGTCAGTCGTCTGACCGGTGCCAATTCGGCACGCTATGCCAATCAGGTAGCTCGTTTGTATGATGCTGCCGGTCGTCTGACCAAGGAGACCCTGTCGTTCACCAACGCCGCTGAAGCTGCCGATCTGCCGGTATCATACGTCTATGACAATGCCAATCGGGTGACTCGACTGACGTATCCCGACGGCTCGCAGGTGCAGCGGGCTTACACCGACCGCAACGAGTTACAGCAGATCTGGGATGGCGACGCTCCGCAATTCACGCGTGGCTATGATGTCGGCGGCCGTCTAGGTGTCACCCAGTACGGGAACGGTTTGAAAGAATTCAGAACCTACATCGCCAATGACAACCTGATCGCGTCGATTGCCATTGCCGACGTGACCAACTTCGCCTACACCTATGACGCGAACAAACGCAAAACCGGTGAACGTGACTGGCAGATCGGCGGTAATTCGCAGCATTTCAGCTATGATGACGAGAACCGTGTGGTGCGCTGGAAGCGCGGCAACGACCCCGCTGACCCCGCCGGTGAAACGGACGCGTGGGAATTAAGTCCAGTGGGTGATTGGGCGACCTTCAGCCGTACCCCGGGAGCCGGTCCCACTACGGTCGAACACCGCACGCATGATCCGGTGCATGAATTGCTGGCGATCAACGCCGCCGCCTTGGCCTATGATGTGAAAGGCAACCTGACGCATGATGATGGTGGTCAGGATTTTTCCTGGGACTTTGAGGATCATCTGCGCACGGCCGAGCGTTTGGCGCAAGGTCAGGGCGACCGTTCGGACTATGACTATGACGCTCTCGGCCGGCGGGTGAAGAAGACCGTTATCACCACCGTTCCGCTACAGAGCGTCCCCACCTATTTCGTCAGTGCCGGTGTTCAAGAAGTGCTCGCCATCACTGGCGATATTACCGCCTTCAACGATCCGTCGGCTGATCCCGATGAGATCGGCGCTGCGCCATTCTCATCGGTTACCGGTGTCGGCGCGCGTGGCAGTTTGTTGTCTGAGCCATCCGCCACGCGCTTCAATTTTCAGCCCACGAGCAGCGACACTCCAGACGGGTGGTTGGCGGATGGCGGCGATCTGCCGACGACACCTTCGAGTCACGGGTGGACGAGCATGCGGAGTCCGGTGGATCGTGCACATCTCGGGCGTCCGCTTTATGACACCTTTATACCATTGGATTCGGCTACCTGGAAGCTGGCGGTGGCGAATGGGACCCATGCCGTGGTGCTCATGTGCGGCGATGCGGACAGTCGTGCACAGACCAATAACCTTCTGGTCAACGGCATGCCCGTGGTCGATTCAACGCCGTATGATGGCTTGATGACCTTGGGTTACGAAACCGGTTCCTTCGATGGCTATGCCTTGACGGTGGACGTCACGGATGGTTTTATCGCCATTCAATCCGGCATTGGTGCGCAACTTCCGAAAATCTGTTTCATCGAGGTCGGACAAGTCGGCTCGGTCACCGATGCAGCCATTACCGCGCGTGTGCAGGCGGCGGCCGTGCAAGTGACGCATGATACGGCCAAGCCGAAGGCGAAGACCCCACCAATGGTAAAGAGGAATGTGTGGGGAACGTATGTCGATGAGCTGGTCTCATACACTTTTATGAAACCCAGACATGCGGCCAGTCGTTATTTTGCGCATGCAAATCATCTGTATTCGGTCGCGGCCGTCACGGACACCGCGGGGACGGTCGTCGAACGCTATACGTACGACACTTATGGCCGGCAGGCGATCGTCAATTCTAGCGGTGGTGGCCGTATCCGATCGCTGGTCGGGTGGGATCGCGGCTTTACCGGCTATATCGCGGATAATGAAAGTGGACTGCTCCATGCGCGGGCGCGGATGTATGATGCGCGACTCGGTCGTTTTCTGAGCAGGGATCCGTATACGAAGATCTTCGGTTGGCATGTGAGTGGGTTTGGAAGTGACCAGACTCGGGTGGAAAGCGTGGTCAATTTCAGGAATCTACCCGGATTAGATTATTTTGATTCTTACTCTTTGTATTCGGCTTCGATGGGACTCAGGCAATGGATCGATCCGTCAGGCATGCAGGGCGGACCCCCGGGAGGAAATAATGGTGCGGGAAACATGGGCAATCCACCTGCCTGCGCCGCAGAGGGCGATCCTGCGACCAACTGGGGAGATGGCAGAACTTCCACGGGCAACTGCTGGCGCTATGCCTGCGACCAACCAGCCAAGCCGAAGGAGCCGCATTCTCCATATCCAGGACCATTCCCAGGTGGTGGCAAGGATCCAGGTGGTGTTCTGACCTGCGCTCAAGTCATGGCGGGTGCACGTGCAGGTGGCGGTAAGGATCCAAAAGCGGATGGGACCTGTGATTGTAAATGGTGGAAGATCGCCGTGGTATTGGATACCAAGGGGAAGGACACAGATGGAGATGGAAAGCCCGACTATAATGATTACCACTTCTATCGTCAGCAAAAAGACGGAACTTGGTCTCACAAACCCGGGAATTCCGCTTCCATAACCGGAGTCAAAGATCCGGATGCGGATGCGAAGAAACGCGGCTACGATACCACGTGCGGTTATCTATGCGTAACCAAGTGAGGAGTGTAATCGATGCAAAAAGTAACCAGGATGGGATTCTCGTCGGCCCGGTGGCCAGTGCTTGTTTTGTTGATGATCCTGTCTTCCTTTGTTATCGCAGAAGAAGGTGGAGGATCGCCGCAGATGAATGGATTTAAGGGCTGGATTATGGTTCGTTTCGCGGAGCAATCAGCGCTTGGCATGGTGGGTATTTTGTTCCAGGGCACAAACCGCCAGCCGACCGTTGATTACATCCTCTCTTCCGGAACTGTGCTGAAGACGGAAAAGGAATATAGGGCAGCTATCGGACAGGTGCGAGCTGCCAATCAAAGTGTCGCTTTTTATGGACCTGAAGAATTTACCTCGATGGGATACAATGATAAGTTGTTCGCTCCATATACACATGATCAGCTTACCGCTCTCGGTGAGTGGAGCCATGTTGCGGGCAGCTCAACTATTCAGCTGCGACCGTAATTGTTACTGACCTTCGACGGTCGGATCGAGCCTCGTTACCTGGTGCGGATGGTGGTGGGCTTGGTAATGGGCAAAGTGGTGGCGAGATCGCTGAATGAGGCGCGTATTGTTTCCGGACGCGTCCAAGCGCGGAAGGCGCGTGGTGACATGCCGAAAGTCCGCGAAAAAGCGCGCGAGAAGTGGAACGCATCGGCATAGCCACTGGCGGCAGCAAGGTCGCGGATCGAGTCATTGCTCTGCGCCAAACGATCAGCGGCCTGCTGCAAGCGCAGGTGCCGCGCCATGGCCCCCGGACTGCGTTGGGCAAAACGTTGAAACAAGCGCGAGATGTGAGCTGGTGTTAGGGCAAGGGCGGCGGCGGCATCCTGGACGCTGGCGCCGGTAGGGGCATGGATTTCGAACCACGTGCGGCAGCGCTCAAAGGTTGCCTGGGCGCGGGCCACGTCGGCGGTGAGGTCGGCCAGCGGATGCGCCAAGGCCAACAGCAGGGCGCGGGCCATGGCTGCCAGCAAAGTGTCGCTTTCCGGACCGCTGCGGCGACCGGTGTCGACCAAGACATCGAACAGGGCCAGAGCCGTCGCCGGTGCGGCGACCATCCCGACCCTGCCCGGCGTTAATCCAGCAGCAGCGACCAGCAGCCCCGCTTCATCTCCGGCCAAATCGATAAACCATTTGCCCGGCGGGTGGGCTGCTGAAGCAAAAATGGCATGTGGAATACCTGGTCCATAAGCAAAGGTCAGGCCGGGGGCGAGTACCCAATCACGATCACCGACAACCAGCCGCCCGCTACCCGAGGCGATCAGTTCCACGCCGAGCCAGGGGAAAGTGTGCCGGCGCATAACGTAATCGGCAGCGCATTGTTCATAGCCGGCACTGATGACACGTAGCTCTGGGCGGGTCATTGAGCCGGCTTCACGGTAAAAGCGCCGCGCATTGCGGACCTGGCGAGAGAGAAAGCTGGGGGTCGCGTGCCCATTGCTCAGCGAAGATTTGGCCATGCCTGAATATGAGCAAAAAAAAGATTATGAAAAGGCATGTTGCATGCATCCCGGCCATGTCAGTCCGAAGCCGCCTATCGACCATGGCGATGATGAGCACATCCGCCGTCAGTCTGCAACATCCAGGTGCCTCGATCCGACGGACGGGTCTGTGCCTTCCGCCGGTGATCTTTGGCATCAGTGCTTTGGGCAACTTGTATCAGGCAATGACCGGTGAACGTAAGCAGGCGATCGTCGCCGCCTGCCGTCGGCACACCGTCGGGCCGGTGATTTTCGATGGGGCGGGCAAATACGGCGCCGGCATGGCTCTGGAATGCCTGGGTCAGGCCTTGCGCGCCGAGGGCATCGGCTCTGAACAGGTTATTATCAGTAATAAGCTCGGCTGGCGGCGTACGCCATTGATCGGTAGCGAGCCGACCTTTGAGCCCGGGGTATGGAAGAACCTCACCCATGATGCGCAGATGGACATCAGCGGCGAAGGCATTTTGCGCTGCCACGCGGAAGGGCTGGCCCTGCTGGGTAGCCCGTACCGCACCGACCTGGTGTCGCTGCATGATCCGGATGAATACCTGGCTGGCGCCGGCGACGATGCCAGCCTGCGCGCTGCGCGACTGCAGGATATCCATGACGCTTACCGCGAACTGATCCATTTGCGCCAGCAAGGAGTGGTCAAGGCGGTCGGTATCGGCGCCAAGGATTGGCGCGTGCTGCGCGAGATCGTTGAGCAGGTCGATGTCGATTGGGTGATGCTCGCCTGCAGCCTGACGGTGATGTCGCATCCGCGTGAACTACTCGATTGGGTAGCGAAAATCGCCGCCCGCGGCGTGGCGGTGATCGACTCGGCTTTGTTCCATGGCGGTTTCCTCACCGGAGGCGACCACCTCGATTACAAACCGGTGGATTCATCGGTACCGGCGCATGCACGGGCCCTGGCGTGGCGCACGAAATTTGACGCTATCTGCCGGCAGCATGAGGTCTTGCCGGCAGTAGTGGCGGTGGGTTTCGCCCTGCGCGTACCTGGAGTAGTCAGCGTCGCCCTCAATTCAACCCGCGCCGAGCGCGTCAGCGACAATGTTGCCATGCCTTCGATGCCGATTCCTGCGGCTGTGTGGCGTGACCTGCACGCAGCGCAGCTCATTGATGCCCATCTCGACTTCCTCGCATGATCATCGATGCACATCACCATTTGTGGCGCTTTGACCCTGTGGACTACGCGTGGATCGACGTTGACGACCTGCCATTGCGACGGGATTTCGTCGGCGCGGAACTGCGGCATGTAGCCAGGGAGTCGCAGTTGACTGGCACCATCGTCGTGCAAGCGCGGCAGACTCTTAAGGAGACGCGCTGGTTGCTTGAGCTGGCTGATCAGGAGCCCTTGATTCGCGGAGTGGTCGGCTGGGTACCGCTGGCCGAGCCACAGTTGCCGGACTATCTCGATGCGCTGGCGCACCGTCGCCTGGTGGGGGTGCGGCACGTGGTACAAGGTGAGGCGGATCCTGAATTCCTCATGCGTCCGGCGCTGCATCGTGGCCTGACTGAAATCAGTCGGCGGGGATTGACCTACGACCTGCTGATCAAAGCAGTGCAATTGCCACAGGCGGTGCGGTGCGTGGCGCAGCATCCGCAGCTGCGCTTCGTACTGGACCATGGTGGCAAGCCCGACATCCGTCACGGCGGTCTAGCCGCGTGGAAGACTGATCTCACGGCATTGGCGGCTTTCCCCAACGTCGCTTGTAAACTGTCGGGCCTGGTCACCGAAGCTGATCCGCGCATGTGGTGCGAGACAGAGTTGACCCCGTACGTGCGCACCATTCTAGATCTTTTCGGCCCGCGACGGGTGCTGTTCGGCAGCGATTGGCCGGTGTGTCTGTTGGGCACCAGCCACCACCGTTGGCTGGCAGCCGTGCGCGGCTGGATCACCGACTGGTCGACTGCCGAACAGGCAGCCGTTTTCGGTGGCAACGCCATCACTTGGTATCGATTGGACCTCTCATGAAAGTCATGCGCATTACCGCACCCCGGCACTATGAGGTGATCGAGCGTACCGATCCCACACCCGGGCCCGGCGAAGTATTGATCCGCGTCGCCTTCATCGGCTTGTGCGGCTCGGATCTGTCGACCTGGCGGGGTCTGAATCCGTTGGTGAGCTATCCGCGCATTCCCGGACATGAAGTGTCGGGGACGGTGGTGGCGATCGGGCTGGGAGTGACCACCGCCCGCATCGGTGAAGCGGTGTTGGCGATTCCCTATACCGCCTGCAATCACTGCAGCGCCTGCCAGGCCGGTCGCTTCAACTGCTGTCGCAACAACCAGACATTGGGTGTGCAACGTGACGGGGCCTTGGGCGCCCTGCTGGTACTGCCAGAAGCCAAGCTGTTGCGCGTACCCGGCCTCGACCTCATGGCGTTGACTCTGGTCGAGCCGTTGTCGGTCGGTTTCCATGCCGCAGCCCGCGGACGCGTCGCCGCGGGCGAAGTCGTGGTGGTGATCGGCTGCGGTGCAGTGGGCATCGGCGCTGTGGCCGGTGCCGCCGCGCGCGGTGCATGGGTCATCGCCGTCGATGTCGATCCGGGCAAGCTGGTCTTGGCGCGGCGCTTGGGGGCAGCGGACACCATCGATAGCCGTGGCCTCGATCTCACCGCCACTTTAGCGGCGCTTGATGACGGTCAGGGGCCGGCGGTATCAATTGAGGCGGTAGGCAATGCGCAGGCTTTCCGCGTTTGCGTCGAAGCAGCGGCCTTTGCCGGGCGGGTGGTCTACATCGGCTATGCCAAAGAGCCGGTGGCCTATGAGACGAAATACTTTGTGCAGAAAGAGCTCGATATCATGGGCTCGCGCAATGCGACGGCGGCTGATTTCAGCGCAGCCGGCGCATGGTTGGCGCAGGATCCCAGTCGGGTGCAGGCTTTGATCAGTCGCATCGTGCCGTTTGCTCAAGCCGGCCCGGCCTTGGCCGAATGGGACAAATGTCCTAGTGCGGTCACGAAAATCCTCGTCGATTGTTCCTTGAACGCCTGATCATCAGCAGACGGACTTATTGCCATGCGCCCTATCAATCGCTTCTGTCTCGATCACCACCTGCGGATTGCCTGCAATCCCGCCATCAGCCCCGATGCCTGTCTCGACTGGGCGGCGTTATCGGCTGGCTTGGTGGCTGGCACCGTACATTCCGTTGCTGCGAGCCGGGTGGCAACGGTGCGTGGTGATTTCGAGCTGGCCATCAACGAGCACGGCGATCATGCCTGGGTCGGGCCACGCGTCGACTTCAGTGAGGGGGTACTGTTGGCGGATGGCCGGTATGGCTATCCCGCCACCTGGGAAAACCTCTTGGCGATGAAGAATCTCATCCAAGAACACGACGTTACCTCGACGGTATTCCCCACCACCGGTGGCGGCTTGGCGCAGCGGTCGCTGGGTGTGGGTGCGCGCTTCACCACTCTGCATTGGCCGGCAGTGGAATGGGCCATGGCCCATCTCGGGGTCAGCCTGGTTGCCAACCAGAACAGCATCCCGCGTGAGCTGGTCTATGACGTCGAGGCGATGCTGGCCGGGAAGCTCGACAGCGTGCCCTTTCCATTCATTGGTGCCAATGTCCCCGAAGGCCATCAGGGCCAAAGTGTGCAGGGCATGAGCCATATGGCGGTGCTGTCGAAGCTGCTGACCGGTTTCCATCAGCGGCGCATCGCTTGGGGTTTCAATGCCGACCACCAGCCGATCGGCGGCAAGTTCGACGCCCGCGAAGACGCCTTGGTCGAAGGCGCCATCCTCGCCAGTTCGATCACCTTCGACTTATCGCCCGAGCTATCGGCGACGGTCGTCCCGGCCGATCCCGAAGCCTGGGTGCGCAGGCGAGTGCCGCAGGAATTTATCGAGCGTGTGCAGCAGCGCACCGCAGCGGTGGGCGTGCCGTTGGCGGAGCGTGAGTTGGCAGTGCTGCTGGCTCAGGTGTGGCCGGCGATGCTCAAGTTCCAGCGTCGCGATCGGCTGTATGCTGCCAGCCGGGCGCGCGCTTTCACCACCATCACCGGCCGCGCGTATGTGCGTGAGTTGTCGATCGATGAATTGCCCGGGCTCACCAGTCGCGAGACCCTGGCGACCATGTTGGCGCTGTGCGAAGCCATGGACCTGCGCGTACAATATGTGGCGCCGGCTTTCGGCTTTCAGAAAAATTTCCCCTTTGCCGATCAGGTCGAACTCGAACGTCGGATCACCGCCGCCTGGGAAGTGTGCAATGCTTTCGACGTGTCGATCGGCTTCCATAGCGGCTCGGGCAAGTCAGCGGACAATTACCGCCTCGCCGGCCGTATCACCGGCACACGTTTGGAGATCAAGACCAGCGGCCGCTATACTTATGAAATGGGTCGTGCCCTGGCGGTCTCAACGGATGCCGGTGATCAGGCGCTGTGGCGCGAATGGTATTCCTTCACCCGCGACCTGGCGGTGGCTGGCGCCTTCAGTAGCGACGCGACTGAACAACGGCATGCGCGACAATTCATCGTCCACGCCCTGGAATACGAACATCTGCCGACCGACGTATTTGCGGATAGCCGCAGCTGCGTCGTTGCCTTGGCGGCACTGCAGCCCAACCCGGAACATATGTTCTGGTTCGAGTACAATTTCCTCTTCGTGCTGGCGGCCAACGGCGCGGCGAGCAAGGCCGCCCTCGGTGACCACACGCCGGTCGGCTACCGCCAGCGGGCGCGCTTTTACGGCATCAGCCGCAACGGTCGCCTGGCCTATGCGCGCAACGTCATCACCTATCTGATATTCTTGGCCGAGACCACCGGCCTGGTAGCGGCTGAGCGCTGTCGGCAGGCCAGTGCCCGCCTGGCGCGCATCACTACCCTTGACGGTTTGTTAGCGGACATTGCCCCTAGTTCAGCCGCGTCGCACCTGGGCCGGTGAGCGACCAACGCTGGTGCGCACTTGCCGCGCCAGCGTATGCGCCGAGGGAAATCCACTCTGTCGGGCGACTTCGTTCACCGGCAATGCTGTTTCACGCAATAGTTGCAAAGCCCGGTTGAGGCGGATCTCGCCCAGCCAGGCGGCGGGTGACCGCCCCAGACGGGTATGCGCAGCACGCGTCAGATGCTCGCGCGACACGCCGTGCCGCCGCGCCAGGTCTTTCAAGGTTCCAACGCTCACTGGCTGGGTCATCAGTTCTTCCAAGGCCCGCTCCAAAGGTGTGCGCGTACCGGCGGTGCGCCGCTCGTCCAAAACCGCCAGCAACTGATTGACGAAGTTGTGCACAGCGGCGGCACGGGCCAGCGGTGTGGCCCGGCTGCGTTCATCGCTGAGATCCATCAAGCGTTCGAGCGCCTGGGCGATGCGCTGATCTTCGTTCAAGGCGTGCACACTGCCGCAGCGTGTCTGCAGCCATTGCCAATGTTGGTACAAGCCAGCACCCAGCAGCGCTACCCAGGCACAGCGATAGGGTGTGCGCTCGCCGGCTGGCTGGCCGTACGAACTGGCCTCGCCATGTTTGAACAGCAGCAGCGAACCGGGGCCACACCACTGTTCATTACCGTCGCCATCGCGGTGCAGGATGCGTCCTTCGATGGTCAGCTGGGCATAAACCTGAGCATCGGGAATGCGTTGACGATTGTCCCACCAGTATGGGCGGTTGGGGCCCACCAGCTGACGGCCCCATCCATTTACCTGCCATAAGGTGGTTTCGTTGTCCATGGCCTCAGCCTTGGTGCCGGCGGCTATCACACAATGTCCACTCAAGCGTCATTCGCCGGCTGGTTGTGACACGTGCTGTGGCAGACTGCGCTTGGAGAGCCGCATGACCCAGGATACCACCCATATTACCGATCTGCGGCAACGCTGCCTACGCGCTAACCGGGATCTGATTACGCATGGCCTCGTGATGCTTACCTGGGGGAATGCCTCAGTTCTCGATCGCACTGAAAATGTGATGCTGATCAAGCCGAGTGGCGTCGATTACGAAGTGCTGACGGCTGATAAACTGGTGGCTGTGCGCTTGGCTGATGGCTCCCTGGTGCAGGCCAACGGCCTAACGCCCAGTTCCGACACCGCCACCCACCTCGCCTTGTACCGAGCCTGGCCGGGGGTGCAGGGCATTGTCCATACCCATAGTGAATACGCGACGGCAGCGGCCCAGGCGTGCATCGATATCCCGGCCCAGGGCACCACCCATGCCGATTATTTTTACGGGGCGATTCCCTGCACCCGGGCCCTGACGGATGCCGAGATCAATGGCGCCTATGAAGCCAACACCGGGGCGGTGATCGTGGAAACCTTTGCCCAGCGAGGACTGGATCCACTGGCCATCCCCGGCTGCGTGGTGAGCCAGCACGCGCCGTTCGCGTGGGGGGCGACAGTGGAAAAGGCGGTATACCACGCGGCGGTGCTTGAACGCTTGGCACGCATGGCGGTGCATACGGCTATTCTAAATGCTCGCCCACCCGTCTTGCCGCAGCACTTGCTTGATAAACATTACCTGCGCAAGCACGGAAGAGATGCTTATTACGGGCAGGAATAGCCGGTTTCCTGCCAGGCATGCCGATGGTGGGGCGATCACCGGATTTATTTGATAAATGATTCATATGGGAGTGCGCCCATCAGGATAACTAGCCAGCGCGTAATCACTTTTGCAACTTGCTAATGCATCATACCGCTCCAACCATCGTTTGAATGTCGCGAGCTGAACAAAAGACCACACAAGTTATAAAAACCTTACAGCAGAGTGTTTCACGTCGTCATCGCATAATCCTCTCGCGCTTGTCCGATGATCCACTGACTGCCCATGAATTGGCCGAACAGTTAGGCGTAAGCCAAGGCACCGTCTTTGCCGACCTTACAGCCCTCGCTCGACGTTTCCCTGACCAGATCATGCGCGTGCGTGGCGGGGATGCGCGCACGGTGCGATGGCGCGTCGACGGCTTGCCGCCAATGCCGTTGGTTCAACCCCTCGATCATTTGACCGCCGATGAAATGACCGCGCTGATTGCGGCACGCGGTCTGTTGCGCTCGCCAGAGACCCGATCACCCGGCTGGGAAAAGCCCAGTACGCCCTATGCCGGAGATCTGTCGCAAGCGTTGCATGGCCTGCTCGAACGCGTCGGCTTGGCCGAGGAGATAAAAACCATCGCGCCACGGACCATCGGCGTCAGCCGTTTCGGCATCGCTCCGGAAGCTCCTGGGGCGCTTGCCGATCTGGAACGCGCCCTGCGCACCGACCAGTGCGTGCGCTTCACCTACCGCAATCGTGATGGCTTTGAACGTGGACTGCACCTATGGCCGATCCGCCTAGTGCTGATCAAGGGCGAGTGGTACCTGTTCGCCTGGGCACCGGCGAGCGCCGGAACAGCCACCGGCAAGGTGAAGCAGTATGCGCTTTCGCGCATCATCAGCCGCGAGCCGACGGTGCAGGTCATCGCCCACCGGCCATCAGGCGCACCCCTGCGGGCGCCGCACGACGAGGTCAACGCCGCGCTCGCCACAGGCTTCCATGCCACCGGTGGCGGCAAGCGCAGCCGGGTGGTGCTCGCAGTCGGTCCACAGGCGTGGCCCTCGATTGCCGACCGAACCTGGGGTGAAGCCCAGGAGATTTTCGCGGCCCCGATCGATCTTCCGGCCGGCTGGCGGCGCATCACCTTCTCGACCTCTGGCCTCGCAGAGTGCCGCCATTGGGTGCTTTCCTTCGGTGCTGCCGTGCGCTGCGAAGGGCCGTCTGATTTACAGGAATGGCTGCTAAAACAGGCCCGGGCAGTCATCGATTCGCTAGGGTCAGATCCAACCCCGATCACTTCAACCCCGCTTGAAGTGATCGGTGATACGCTGTCTTCAACACCTATCTTCAATGCCTATGAGTCCCTACCATGAACACTGAATTTACTGTCTGGTTCACCCGTCTGACCGGCATTGTCCAGCCGCATGCATGGCAGACGGCGCTGGCTGCCGACTCAACCTGCAGCAACCGCTTGATCCGCATCCCCACCGGCTTCGGCAAGACGGCGGGCACGGTGCTGCCATGGATATGGCATCGGGTGGGGCAAGCGGATGAGGCGTGGCCGCGGCGTCTGGTTTTCTGTCTGCCGATGCGCGTGCTGGTGGAGCAGACCGAGGATAACATTACCACCTGGCTGAAAGAAGCGGGCCTGTGGTGGGATGGCAGCAGCGATCATACCGGCAAGGTGGGCGTGCATGTCCTCATGGGCGGGTGCGATGCCGGGGACTGGCACCTGCATCCCGAACACCCGGCGATCATCCTCGGCACCCAGGACATGCTGCTGTCGCGTGCGCTCAATCGTGGCTACGCCAGTCCCCGCGCCCGCTGGCCGATGGAATTCGGGTTGCTCAACCAGGACTGCCTGTGGGTGGTGGATGAGGTCCAGCTCATGGACGTCGGATTGGCGACCTCGGCGCAGATGCAGGCATTCCGTCATGAGGATGAAGCCGCAGGAAAAGCCCTGCGTCCGAGCCGGACCTGGTGGATGAGCGCCACCATGCAGCCGCGCTGGCTGGAGACCGTCGATACCAAAACAATGTTGGCTGGATTGCCGCCTGTCTTGGACATTCCCATGTCACAGCGTACCGGTGTCCTGTGGGAGGTTCGTAAACCACGAGAAGTTCGAGCAATTCCCAATGACCGGGTTGATGGTCCCGAAACCATTGCGGCTCTCGCTCGAAAGGAGCACCGCCCCGGCACCCTGACCCTGGTGGTGGTCAACCGGGTCGATGATGCCAATACGGTTTTCAACGCCTTGTCTGGTGCTGCAAAGCTGGGCGTCGAATTGCGTTTGGTCCACAGCCGCTTTCGCCCGCATGAGCGGAAATCCTGGCGTGAAGCTTTCCTCAACCGCTCGGCGTCAATGCCCGCGGCCGGGCGCATCGTTGTCGCCACCCAGGTGGTCGAGGCTGGGGTCGATATCAGCGCGGATACCCTAATCACCGATCTCGCGCCATGGCCTAGCCTGGTGCAACGTTTCGGTCGCTGCGCCCGGTATGGTGGCGAGGGGAGCATCATCGTTGCCGATCGCGGCATTGCCGCTGATGATGACAAGGCCGCGGCGCCGTATGCCGCAGCGGAATTGGTGGCAGCCCGTGCCGCCTTGGAACGGATCACCGATGTCGCACCCAAGAGTCTGGAGGAGTTTGAAGAGACTTTGTCAGGTGACGAGCGGAAGACTCTCTACCCTTATGCACCGAAACACCTGCTGCTGCGCCGGGAACTGGATGAATTGTTCGACACCACGCCTGATCTGACCGGCGCTGATCTGGATATCAGTCGGTATATCCGCAGCGGGGAGGAGCGGGATTGTTCAGTCTGGTGGTTGGAGCTCGGAGTGGATGCAGCGCCAGAGGCCCGACTTCAGCCATCCCGAGAATCTTTGTGTGCGGTTCCCTGCTACAAGTTGGAAAAATGGCTGTTCGGAAGTGATAAGAAGCTCAAAGGGCAAGCCTGGACCTGGGATTATCTGGAAGGTGAATGGCGGAAGTTGACGCCAGCTGATTGCCGTCCCGGTCGGGTGATCCTGGTTGATGCGATCTTTGGCGGTTATGATCGGTTGCGTGGATTCACCGGTGAAGAACGCAAGGCCAAATCGCCGCCGGTGCCGCCGGTACCGCCCGCGACGCCCAGTCGAGAAGACCTGGCCGATCAGTCTCAGGATCGGGAGGATCTGAGTACGCCTGCTGAAGGAGGTTGGCAGACCATTGCCACGCACGGCGGCTGGGTCGGTAAC
>JAYVTR010000042.1:0-13393 GCA_043788625.1 Planctomycetota bacterium | reverse complement strand
ATGGGGTCCCTGGCAATCGCCGTCATCGTCGTTTCCCTGATCATCAGCCGCAGTGTGGTGCGTCCCCTGCACGTGCTGGGTGCGGCCTTGCGCGATATTGCTGAGGGCAAGGGCGATCTCACCCGTCGTCTGCCGGTCTCGACCAATAAACGCGGGCACCTGGCCAATGACGAACTCACTCAGGTCGCCGTCTCTCTCAATCAATTTCTCTCCAATCTGCAGCGCATCGTCCAGCAGGTCGCTGAAAGCGCGCGGCGGGTCAATGCGGCTTCAACCGAAGTCGATGCCCTGGCCAAACAGGTATCAACCGATGTCGGATCTTCGCTCGAGGGCGCCCGCAACACCACCATGGCTGCCGATGCGGTGGCCATGGACATGGCGCAGGTCACCCAGGCGGTCAATGACATGACCGGGGCTATACGCGAAATTTCAGACAATTCACAGCAGGCGGCGCGCATCGCCAGCGAAGCCGTGACCGCCACCACTGCCGCCAACGCGACCATGTCGCGTCTAGAGATTTCCAGCAAGGACATCGGCGAGGTAGTCAAGCTGATCAATCGCATCGCCGCCCAGACCAACCTGCTGGCGATCAACGCCACCATCGAAGCCGCCAGTGCCGGGGCTGCCGGACGCGGCTTCACCGTCGTCGCCCAGGAAGTCAAAGAGTTGGCTACTCGCACCACTGATGCGATCACCATCATCCAATCGCGTATCAGCGCCATCCAAGCCGATGCCGTGGGCGCTTCTGGCGATCTGCAGCGCATCGGTTCGATCATCGCTGATATCAATGTCACCAGCACGTCGATCGCCGGCGCCGTCGAAGAACAGACCGCCACCACCCAGTCCATGGGCCAGGCGGTATCGGGTGCAGCTGAACGGACGGTGGAGATTAAGACCAGCATTGCCGGTGTCGCGCGGACGGCTGAAAATACCGCCACGATCGCGAGCCGCACCGAAGGCGCGGCCCGCGAATTATCTGCCGCCGCCGAGGAGCTCGGCACCTTGATCGGCGCTTTCCGCTATTGATTTTTAGCCGCTGATTTTCAATTAAGTAATCCCCGTGGTGGAAGCCACGGGGATTTTTTCTTATTTGGTTTTGTCAGCCTTGTTCTTTTGCCGCTCGGCACGTGCGGCTTTCAACTGCTCGCGTCCGGCCTTCATTTCAATTTCACTGATCACGCCGTCGTTGTCGGTGTCGAGCTTGGCCAGTAATTCAGGATGCTTGTCCTTCAATCGAGCAGCCAGGGCGGCGCGGGCGGCGGTCTTTTCGCCGTCATCCAACTTACCGTCGTGGTTGCTATCGAACTTGGCGAGGATTTTTTGGTGAATTTTGCCAACGTGCTTACCGGCGTTTGGTACCTCATCGCCGGCAAAAGCTGGAGCGGCGAGGGCCGCACAGGTGAACAGGGTGGTGATGAGGGTTGGTATCAGGCGCATGGAACATCCTTTCGGGATGATGGGGAATCGTCTCGCTCATCGTAACATGCGCGGTTCTGCCCTGGTGTGGGGAAACCCACCACGTAGATAGCAAGCATGCATGAGGACTCGCTCGCCGTCGCCAAAGAAGCCAGTCTGCGCCTGTGGCTGGCCGCCCAATCGCAGGTGCTGGTGGCCTTCAGTGCAGGCGTCGACTCGACGTATCTGCTTGCCGTGGCACATCAGGAGTGTGGCTCGCGGGTGCAGGCCATCACCGCTGATAGTGCCAGCTTAGCGCGTAGCAGCCGCGACGAAGCCGTCGCTTTCTGTCACTCGCGGAATATCGCTCACCGCTTGGTCGCCACTGATGAATTCAGTCAACCAGAGTACCTCGCCAATGACGGCCAACGCTGTTATCACTGCAAGGCGGCCCTGATGACCGCCATGAACGCTCTGCTGGGAACCATCAATGGGGGGGCGGTGTTGGCCCTGGGAGTGATCGCTGACGACCTCACCGATTGGCGACCGGGGATGCGCGCTGCGGCTGAACGTGGGGCAGTATTCCCACTCGCCGAGGTCGGCCTGACCAAGCTTGAGATTCGTGAACGCTCGCAGGCGCTAGGACTCAGCACCTGGAATCGCCCGGCCGAGCCGTGCCTGTCGAGTCGCGTGCCGTACGGTGAACCGGTGACCGTGGCCGGCTTGCGTATGGTCGAAGAAGCCGAGGCGGCCTTGCGTTTTCACGGCTTCACTACGTGCCGGGCGCGCCACCATCGCATTGGCAGCGAGGCAGCTCCCAAAGGTTGGCTGTGCCGCATCGAAATCCCCGACGCCGAGATCCCGCGCCTGGTCGAACTGCGTGCGACGGTAGTGCCGGCATTGAAACGTCTCGGCTACGCCCAGGTCACGGTCGACTTGGCGGGATTCCTCAGCGGCGGCGGCAATGCCTTGAAATAAAAGCGGTCTCGCTTTTTCCTGGGCTTCCACTGGCGTAGCCAGCCGACATTCTCAAAGCATGGATTCGCTCAATCTCGATCTCGACCGTGCCCGCCGCTGTGGCTTTCCGGAAGTTGTTTTCGGCCAAGGGAAAACCGTAGACGAGGTAGTCGAGGCGGCCTGCCGCATTGCTGCGCATCATGGGCAGGTCCTGGTGACCAGGGCCGCGCCCGAGGCCTTGGCTGGGCTCAGCACAGCACTGCCTACTGGCCAGGCCCATCCGCGTAGCCGTTGCTTCGTGCTCGGCATTCCGGTCACGCCCGGCTTGGGCCCGGTGGCCGTGGTAAGTGCCGGCACCGCCGATGAACCGGTGGCCGAGGAATGCGCGTTGACGTTGGCGATGGCGGGTGTGCAGGTCGAGCGCATCCGCGATAGCGGAGTAGCGGGGTTGCATCGTCTGCTCGGCAACCTCGAGCGGATCCGTGCCTGTCGTGTGGTGATTGTCATCGCCGGCATGGAAGGCGCCCTGCCATCGGTGGTCGGGGGACTGGTCGATGCGCCAGTGATCGGCGTCCCGACCTCGATCGGCTATGGCGTCGCCGAAGGCGGTCGCACTGCCCTGTTCGCCATGCTCACCTCATGCGCCGCCGGCATCACCGTCGTCAACATCGATAACGGTTTTGGTGCCGGGATGGCGGCGGCGGCCATCTGCCGGCAGCTGGCGCGTCGCGACGAGGCATAAAAAAACGTGGAGCAGAGCTCCACGTTTTCATCGGCAAGATAGTGACGGTTACTTGCTTAATTCGAATTGCAAATTCGTGATACCGTCGCTAACCATAGTTGGGCCACCGTCACCCATCTGCGCAATGGTGATCTGCGTGCTTTTGCCGGTCTTGGTCGGGACCTGCAGCATCAGGTGGCCGGGTTGGGACATCATCACCTTGCAGGTGAGGGCCAAGCCATCGGCATAGGTCAGCAGGACGGTGCCTGAGGTACCAGTAGCATTGGTCGCATCAAAGGTGGCGAGATCCTTGACGACCATGTATTCCACCGGCGCGCCCGCATGAGATTCCGTTGGCTCGTTGTTGATCACACGCGTCCACAGGCCGGAAATCGGCTGAGTGGGCGGGTTCACCGGAGTGCCGTTGGGATCGGAGAACGTTTTGATGGCGACGACGATCGCGAGAATGATCGCGACCACGGCCAAGCCGCCCATGGCTAACGTTTTTAATGGAGAAGCTTGTGTCGACATCTCACCATGCTGGGGCGTCACAGGTGGCGCGTCAAGATAGGCCTGCAACTTGACGCATTTGCTACTGAGACGCCAACACCGGGTGCTCATCCCGCACGCCAACCACTGGTGAAGTTCTTAATCTCTAATCGCATTCGACGCGGATGATGCCATCACCCATCTAGGGGTCTTTGGCAGGGATATCTGGCTGGTGCCAGGTCGTAAGAGCGTAGGCTGCAAGATCTAGATATGGCTGATCCGCTTCGTAATCCGCTTTGGCGCTGTTGTTCTTACTACCGCAGCGTACCGGGCTTGTTCATCAGCGTGACGCTCGCCGCCATGGCCGTTAATTTGGCTCAGCCATTCAGCCAATGGCTCATCGGTCTGGCCCTGCATGACGTCGAAACTGGCAGGGCCGTGCTGCGCCTGGCCAATGGTTCGTTGGATGCGACGCGCGCGTGGTGGTGGGCAGGGGTGCTGCTGGGCTTCACCCTCCTGCGTGCGGCATGCCAGTATGCGACGACCATTTTCAGTCTGGCGCTCGGTCAGCGGTTGCTGTTCCATTTGCGCGATGCGGTATTGACGCAGGTGCAGGCCCTCGATCTGGCTTATCATCAACGGCATGGCGCCGGCGAACTGATCAATCGTGCCACCCGCGACAGCGACAAGGTGCGCGACGCGGTGGTGGGAGGTTATCGCACGGTACTCGAACTGGGCATGGTGCTGATTGGTACCTTGGCCCTGCTGACCTGGTACCATCCGTTGTTGGCGGTGGTACCAGCCTTGCTGTTCGTGCTGGCGGTGAGCCTGGCATGGTCTCACGCTGATCGCCTAGTGGCCCTCGATCGCCTTACCGATGCCGCCTATGACCACGTTGCACAAGATCTCAGCGAGGGCGTGCATGGTGTGCGCGTGATCAAAGCTTTCGCTTTGGAAGACGTGCGCAGCGAACGCTTCCGCTCACGCATCGCCGCCTATGTCAGTGCCGCCGGTCAGGCTCTCACGTACACCGCGGTGCGTTTGCCGGTGCCGCAGATCATCGTCGCCATGGGCCATGCCTGGGTGCTGCTGGTGGGTGCCTGGCTGGTGTCGCGCGGACTCCTCAACCTTGGCGAGTTGATCGCTGCCATGATGGCGATGCAGGCCCTGGTGTTCCGCGTTGAAGCCATCGGACGCCTGGTGCAGACCTTTGCTGACGCACGGGCTTCTGCCGAACGCATCACCGAGCTTCTCGATGCAGTGCCGGCGCTGGCAGATGGCAGCGGCATGGCCGCCCCCGGTCCGCTGCGTCTGGCTGGCATCCGCGTCGACGATCCGCGGGGCGGACCGCCGATTCTCGATCAGCTCGATCTCGAACTGCGGCCAGGTGAAATTGTAGCGCTGGTCGGCATTACCGGCTCGGGCAAAAGCACCCTCGCCAGCCTGCTGCCACGCCTGCGCGACCCGGATGCCGGGTGCGTGCTGTTGAATGGCGTCGATGTGCGCAGCCTGCGCCTGGCCGAGGTGCGCAGCCGCATCCAGGTGGTACAACAGGATAGCTTCCTTTTTTCCGATTCGATCGCCGGCAATCTGCTGTTGGCCGCCCCGCAAGCCAGCGCAGCCGACATGTGGTCTGCCCTTGAACGCGCCGATGCCAAAGCGTTTGTCGCCGCCTTGCCGCAAGGCTTGGCCTCTGAGGTCGGCGAGCGCGGCGTGACCCTCTCCGGCGGTCAACGCCAACGTCTGTGCCTGGCACGGGCGCTGATGGCGGCGCCGTGGGTGCTGTGTGGCGACGATGCCACCAGTGCTCTGGATGCGCTTACCGAACGCACCATCCTCGCCGGCTTGCGCCGTGATTTGCGCGGGGCGGCGGTGTTGTTGATCGCCAGCAAGCGTTCCACCGTGCAGCTTGCCGACCGCATCGTGTTGTTGGCCGATGGGCGCATCGTCGCCAGCGGTACCCATGCCAGCCTCAGCGCTGATAACGCCGCCTACCGCGAACTGCTGGGCGTGGATCAGCCATGAATCAGGATCTGCAACACGAAGAAGACCAGGCCCGCGCCAAGCTCGATCGGGCCTTGGGCGGACGTCTGCTGGGCCTGCTGCGCCCGGTACGCGGGCAGGTGGCGTTGTTGATCGCCCTGGAAGCAGTGCTGGTCTGCTCGATTTTTTTACGGCCCTGGTTTCTGCGCGAAGTCATCGATCGCGGTTTGCTGCCGAGCGCTGGGGGCTACCGCCTGGATCTTACGGTGTGCCTGTGGATGACCCTGGGGCTGTTCGCGGTATGGGTGGTGCGTTTCGCGGTTGGTGGCCTCAATCAATGGCTGTCCGGACGCGTGGCTTTGCGTGTCCTGGGAGACCTGCGGGCGCGGGTGTTCGTCCACGTCCAATCGTTATCGATGCGTTATTTCGACCGCAGCCGCGCCGGCCGCATCATCGCGCGTTGCGATCGTGATGTCGATGCCATGGAATCGGCGGTGGTACAGGCGCCTCCGGAAGTGCTCTCGACCGGCTTCCGCTGTGTCGGCGCCGGCATATTGCTGTGGTTGATGGACGCGCGCCTGTTTTGGCTGCTGACGCCCTTGGTACCGTTGCTGTTATTTGCCATGGTGTGTTTCCAACGTTTCGGCATTCGTGCCTGGGGACGGGTCGCCGAGGAGAAATCAAAGGTCACCGCCCATTTGTGCGAGACCATCAACGGCGTGAAGGTGGTACAGCAATGCGCCCGCGAAGCCGGCAACCGTGAACGTTACCGCGGCCTGCTGCGCGCCCTGGATGTGACGGTGCTGCGCGGAGCGTGGAGCTGGGGCTGGTTCCAGCCCTACACCGGATTGCTGTTCATGCTCGGAGTGGTGATCCTGGTGGTTGAGGGCGGCCGGGCGGTAACCCTGCAACAGCTGACGGTCGGCCAGCTGGCGCAGTGCGTGTTCTACGTCTTCCTGTTTCTCGGCCCCTTGCAGGAACTCGGCGACCTGTTCGAAAAAGTGGCTACCGCCAGTGCGTCAGCCCAGCGCGTTTTCCTGCTGCTGGATACACCTCCTGAGATCACCGATGCGCCGCACGCCCTCAACCTGGTCGAGTGCAGGGGTGAGGTGATGTTCGACCATCTGAACTTCGCCTATGTCCCCGATACCCCGGTGATCCGTGACCTGACGCTGACTATTCCCGCCGGCCAGATGCTGGCCATCGTCGGTCCCACCGGTCATGGCAAAAGCACACTCGTACAGCTGCTGACGCGCTTCTACGAAGTTCCCGCCGACGGCGGTGCGGTGCGCCTCGACGGCCATGATGTACGCAGCCTGACCCAGGCTTCTTTGCGTCACCACGTGGCCGTGGTGCTGCAGGACAATCTGCTCTTTAGCGGCACCATTCTGGATAACCTGCGCTTGGCGCGTCCCCAGGCCAACGATGCAGAGCTGACCGCTGCGGTGCGCGCTCTGGGTGCTGATGAAGTGCTCAACCGTTTGCCGCAGGGGTTGCACACCGCGGCGGGTGCGGGTGGCACCAATCTCAGCCAGGGGCAACGCCAGTTGGTGTGTCTGGTGCGAGCCTACCTGGCCGATCCAGCCGTGCTGGTGCTGGACGAGGCGACCTCGGCCGTCGACCTGCATACCGAACAACGCATCCAAAGGGCGCTGCGCCGGCTATGCGCCGGCCGCACGGCCATCGTCATCGCTCATCGCTTGGCGACTATCCGTGAGGCTGATCGCATCGCCGTGATCCGCGACGGACGATTGGTCGAGCTGGGATCGCACACGGAACTGCTCACCCGCGGTGGCGATTATGCAGCAGTGGTGCAGGCCTATGAATCAGCCGAGGGTGTGATTTAAACGTCTCAGATGAGCGTGCGTACCCAGGTGCGGAAGGTGCATGCTCCCGTTTGCCGGGTAGCGATGGCCTGCCAGGCGCTGTCGAGCATGGGAAAATAAGCATCGCCAGCCGGCTCGGCGGCAATTTCAGTCAGTTCGATGCGCGTCGCATGTGGTAGGGCCTGGGCATAGATGTCACCACCGCCGATGATCATCGGCTCGGCATCGGTGCTGCGGGCGGCGGCAATCGCTTGCTGCAAATCGGCAAACACTTCAGCACCCGGAGCGCTGAAACCGACCTGGCGGGTGACAACCAAATTGCGGCGCTTGGGCAGGGGGCGGCCCAGTGATTGCCAGGTCTTACGGCCCATGATCACCGCATGACCGCTCGTGGTGCGTTTGAAATGCGCCAGGTCAGCCGGCTCGTGCCATGGTAATTGACCGCCTTGGCCGATGACGCGGTTGCGCGCCATCGCCGCCACCATCGCCAAAGGTGGCTTGCTGACCAGCAGTGGCGCCAGGGCGGCGTGTATGAGCGTAGCGTAGGTGCGATTCCCAGTGGGTGACAGGTGCACGCCATCGTCGTGCAACAGGGCCGCGGCATCTTCGCCGCGGGCGTTGATGCCGGCGGCGACATCGACCATTGCCACGCGCTTGATGGTTGCCAGTTCGCGGATCACGGCGTTGTACGGCTCGATGTGGAATAGTTCGGCCGGGCTGACGCGGTGATGGGCGACTAACAAGCAGATACCGCCCGCCGTCTGGCAGAGGCTGACGATCTCGTCCAGATTGTCTCGGAATTCGCTTATCGACACGCGTGGCCGCAGGCGACCGGCATACAGCGCGCAGTCGTTGAGGCCGAACTCGATGATGCAGATCCCCGGTAACAGCGGCAGGATGTCGGCGATGATGCGGTCCAAGGCCAGCGCCGTAGTATTGCCACACACGCCATGATTGCGCACGTCATGCCCAGGTAGGGCCTGGGCCAGCAGGCCCGTCCAACGCTGCGTATCATCGAGGCCATAACCGTGGGTGATCGAATCACCAAAGCAGACGATGCGCATTAGATCGCTACCGGTGCCTTGATGCCCGGATGCGGCTCATACCCGCTGATAGTGACGTCTTCAAAGCGGAAGGCGAATAAATCGGTCAAGGCCGGATTTAGCGTCAGTTGCGGCAGCGGGTGCAGGTCGCGACTCAACTGCAGGCGCGCCAGGTCGAGATGGTTGGAATACAAATGCGCATCACCCAGGGTGTGCACGAAGTCACCGGGCTTGAGGCCGCTGACGTGGGCAATCAGGCAGGTCAGCAGGGCGTAGCTGGCGATGTTGAAGGGCACTCCCAAAAACGTATCGGCGCTGCGCTGGTACAGCTGGCATGACAGTTCGCCATCTTGCACATAGAATTGGAACAGGGTGTGGCAGGGCGGCAGGGCCACCTGATTCTGCTCCAGCGGGTTCCAGCCGGTAACGATCAAACGCCGCGAGTTGGGGTTGGTCTTGATCTCATTCAAGAGCCAGCGGATCTGGTCATGGCCGTCGTTGGCATAGCTGCCATCGGCAAGGCGCGTGGCGCCGAAGTTGCGCCACTGATGGCCATATACCGGGCCGAGATCGCCGGCTTGACGGCCGAAGCGCGCGCACTGCTCGGGGGTCGCCCATTCATTCCAGATGGTCACGCCATGGTCGAGCAGCCATTGGTTGTCGGTGCGCCCGTTGAGGAACCACGCCAACTCATTGATGATTGATTTGAGGTGCAGCTTCTTGGTGGTCACCAGCGGAAAGCCGGCGCGCAGATCAAAGCGCATCTGATGGCCGAACACGCCGCGGGTGCCGGTGCCGGTGCGGTCAGCCCGGTCGCGGCCGTGGTCGAGGATGTGCTGCAGCAGGTCAAGGTAGGCGCGCATGACGGACGGTTTTCAGGGGGTCACAACAGATAACGGAAAGCAAGGATCGAGGCCAGGATAGCCACGCCCCAAGCGGCATAGATCCACCATGCGATGCCTTCTGAAACCGGCGCTATATGCGTCGACGCTGCCGGATTGCGGCTGGCGGAAATCTGTTCAGAGCGGCGGCGGGCTTCACCGAGAATTCGTTCGGACAGCGCGTGGTCTTCGGGGGGCAGCTGGGCCGCGGCGCCGAGAACATCTTTGCGCTGCGTCAAAGCTGCCATCAAGGTTTTCGAATCACGGCGTTCGGCAGCGGTGCCGTCGTTACCATCGTTTCCGAGGGGATCGACCTCGATGGAGGTCTCGGCCGGGCGTGGATCGTCACTCATGGGGTGAACTCCTTAGATCCGACGGGCGATGTCGAGGGTGGTGACGAACAGCATCAAGGCGACCACCAGGCCCAGGCCGATATAGGCGGCCACCGTGCGCACGATCGGCGGCAGGGGTTTGCCGATGGCGGTCTCGATGGCCAAAAACACCAGCTGGCCACCATCGGTAATGGGAATCGGCAGCAGGTTGACCAATACCAAATTCAGACCGATGAGTGCCACCAGTTGTAGGAAACTGTCAAAGCCGAAATGCTCGGCCTGATTGCGCAGTTCATCGAAGATACCGATGGGGCCCTGTAGGGATTTCTTGGCATCGAGGCCGCCGTTTTCTGGCGAGCGGAAAAAGCGCGGGATGAACTGCAGCGACTTCCACACCATGTTGTGGGTGGCGCGGTTGGCGATGGCAAAGGCCTCTCCTGGGCCGGACAGGCGATAGGGCTCTTTCTCGAGGTAAAAACTCAAGGGCGAGCCAGTGCGCCGGGTATTCAGTACCAGACTGCGCAGGGGACCTTCCGCGCCGCGCAAAATTTCCCATTCGGCGGCAGCGCCTTTGGGGATGAGGCCGACGATGTGATCGCCGGGTTTGACGGCCGCCAGCAGCGTCGTGCCATCGGCGGCCAAAGGCCGCAGGTCGACGGAGAGGTCTTTGCCTTCGGCGGTCTTCACCAGCAACAAACCAGGTGCCGGTGAGCCGCTGGGGATACCGTCAGGGTCGCAATTGGCGACGACGGTGGCGCCGGCGAGTCGTTCGCTCAGAGCCGGCTCACCCTGGTCGCCGAACAGCTTGGCCATGCGCCCGGCAACCCGGCCGGTGGCGGCGATATCGCGGGCAGCGGTGGCACACGGCACCGCCACCGTGGTACCGCCACGTGCTACTGTGATGGTGGCGCTCGATGGTTGGTCTTGGTTGAAGCTGATGATGGTATCATTGGCGCTGACGCCGACGGCGGCCAAGGCCGACGGCTGGCCATCAACAGCCGGAGCAATGGTCTGCAGGCGACCGCGGGTTTGCGTGGTGACGTTGACCCCGATGCGCGTGCGGCCGGCGACCTCGCTGCCAGTCAGCAGAGCGCTGATCACCTGCACGGTGCCGTCGGGCGTGGCGGCTGGGCGCAGCAGCTCGGCCGTGCAATGCCCATCGCGTTCCATGGCGGTACGCACCAGGGCATAGAAATGTTCGGCCCCGGCAATGGTGGTGCCATCAATGGCCACCAGGGTATCGCCGACATGCAGGCCAGCTTGAGCGCCAGCGCCGTTGGGGGTCAGATGGGCGATCTGCACCGGCAAGCCAAGCGAGGTTGCCTCACCGCCGCTTTGGCCGGCCCACACCTGCGTCACTTCGCGTGCGGTGCCATGACGGTCGGTAACGCCAAGGGTGACGCTCTTGCCGAAATATGGATTGAGCCGCTCAAGGACTTCCTGGCCGGTGATGTCGGCTGGCAGAGGGTGTCCACCGATGCTGGTGACGCATTCTCCGGGTTTGACGGCGAGCGCACCCAGCGGCGCGCTGCCAGCCGGCAACTGCGCGGCAATATCAATGGCGCGGGTTGAAAAGGCTGGTTCGAAGCCCAGCACCGGCCGCCCTTGGCGACCATCGTAGGCAGCGCTGACGGTGCCGTTGGCGGGCAGGGTCAAAGGGTCGGCGATACCGGCACGCTGCACGGTGAGCACCACCGGCCGGCGACCGGCGATGATGGCGCCGGTGACCAGATCTTCGAACGAACGCACGACTTCGCCGTTGAGAGTCAAAATGCGGTCACCCGGGCGCAGGCCCATTTCGGCGGCCGGACTCAGGTGGGCCTTGCCATCTTCGCCGATAATCTCGGGAGTGACGTCGCCGACCACCGGGCGCAACACCGGCAGGCCATAGGCCGCCAAGCACAGCATCAGGGCATACGAACTCAGAAAATTGAACAGCACCCCGCCGAGTAGGATCAAGGCTTTCCACGACGGTGAGGCATTCAAGAAACTGCGTGGGTCGCGCGCCGTGGCGGCGGTCGCCGGATTGGTCGCGTCTTCGGGCATATCCTCTTGGCCGGTCATTCTCACATAGCCGCCCAAGGGTAGCAGCGACAGGCTGTATTCGGTTTCACCGATGGTGCGCGTCAGCAAACGCGGCCCGAAGCCGATTGAAAACACCTCGACCTTGACCCCTGCCCATTTGGCGAACAGGAAGTGCCCCAACTCATGGATGAAGATGACAAAGCCGAAGCCAGCGGCCGCGAGCACGAAGAACAGTACCGACATGGCACACCAGGATAGAGGCGCGGCGAGCGGTCCAAGGCTTTGTCGGGGCCAGGATTTACCGCAAGACTGGCAGACCGAAGGCCAAGGCGTAGAGGAGAAACAGCCCGCCTAACAAGCCGATATGCATTAAAATCCCGGGTAACGGCGCGATCTCAAAGGTTTTTCCAACGGCTTTCCCGACTAATCCCCTGGCAAACAGCACAAAGACCCCCAGCAGTCCCAAGGTCATGGTCATGATGAACAATACCTTGCCCCAATTGGGCAGGCTTGAGCCCTGCACATAACGGCTGCCGAATTCCTGGGCCAGGCCCACCACCAAGGCGGCTTCAGCATCCAGCAAGCCGCGATGACGCAGCCATGAAGGGACAGCGGACGAACGTTTGGCCATGCGCGGACGTTCGAGACTGGCTGATAGACGTCAATGTCAGAGCGCTGTGCTGGTCATGAACCAGTGGCATTGAGAACCAGTGGCCTGAGAACCAGTGGCATGAAACCAGCGGCATGGGATTCATGAGGCAAGTGGATTAAAGGCACGAGGGTCAGTGGCAATTAAGAGCAGTGGCTTAGTGTTTTGCACATGCTGACTAAACGGGTGATCGTCTGTCTCGACGTGCGTGCCGGGCAGGTGACCAAGGGCATCAAGTTCCAGGGCAATGTCGATCTCGGTGATCCGGTCGACTACGCCCGGCGTTATTACCAACAGGGTGCCGATGAGCTGGTGTTCTATGATATCACTGCCAGTGCCGAACAACGCGGCTTATTCGTCGATGTGGTGCGGCGGGTCGCCGAGGCGATCTTCATCCCCTTCAGCGTCGGTGGCGGTATCAGATCGTTGGAGGCCATGCGCACCGTGCTGTTGGCCGGCGCAGAAAAAGTCTCACTCAATTCGCCAGCCGTGCGCGACCCCTCGTTGCTGAGCCAAGGGGCACGGGCTTTCGGCGCCCAATGCGTGGTACTGGGCATCGATGCGCGCAAGGTCGCCGCCACGGCCGCTGTGCCTTCGGGCTACGAGGTGGTGATCGACGGCGGACGCACCCCTACCGGCAAAGACGTGGTCGCCTGGGCGCGCGAGGCTGAATCCCTGGGAGCCGGCGAAATCTGTCTCAACGCCATCGACACCGATGGCGTGCGCAACGGCTATGAACTCAACATCACCCGCCTGGTCGTCGATGCCGTGCGCATTCCGGTGATCGCTTCCGGCGGTGGCGGGCGACCGGAACACCTGGTGGACGCCGTGACCCGCGGCGGCGCTGATGCGGCGCTGATCGCCAGCATGGTGCATTACGGAGACTACACCGTCGATGCCATCAAACAGGCGATGGCGGCGCAGGGCGTGCCGGTGCGGCGCGCAGCATGAAGAACTCCCTACTTCTTGGGGTACTGTTTCTTGGGGTACTGTTTCTTGATGTACTGTGCGTCGAGCTCAATGCGGCTGACACGTCGGTGCCGATTCCTGCCCAGGTACTGGCTGATGCGCAGCAGGCTTCGCAGCCCAAGC
>JAYVTR010000041.1:0-23246 GCA_043788625.1 Planctomycetota bacterium | reverse complement strand
CCTTCTTAGGGGCGGCAACCTTCTTGGCGGCCTTGGGTGCAGCCTTGGCCTTGGCGGCCTTGGGTGCAGCCTTGGCGGCCTTAGGCGCAGCCTTGGCGGCCTTAGGTGCAGCTTTGGCGGCAGCCTTAGGCGCAGCCTTGGCGGCCTTTGGTGCGGCAGCCTTTTTGGCTACGATTTTTTTGACGGTCTTTTTTGCTACAGCCATGGTCATGCTCCTGCCGGTGTATCCGGCGTATTGTTTCGCGGTCGCGGGGTAGTCGCTCACGCGCTGATCGCGTAAACCTAGCAACCCACCTGCGACTTCGCAACAGTTTTGCTTGGTTTTTCCGTATCTCCGCCGGTTGCAGCACGACGAGGCGTTGCATGATCCGTGCTCGCCATTCGCGGTGTCGCGCGAAACATACGGTAAAATCAGTGCGTTCAGCAAGATGAGAGAAGATCACATGTCGCTAAAAAATAAGTCACTCGTGAGTCGTACGCTGGTGCGCGCGCCGAATCCGTTGCTCGCCATTGGCCAACTCGGAGGCCATGTGAAGCGCGGTATCGAGCACCCGCGTGGTAAGCGCACCGGCAAATCGATGGCCTTGGTGAGCGCCTTGCCCTTCGCTGATGGCGACGAACGCATGATCCTGACTTTTCTCGATCGCTCTGATCCTGCCGAGTCTTTCGACTATGCGCCGCACAAGGGCGATAACGCGGTGCTCATCGTGCCGAAGTCGGAAGTGCATCTATCGATCGTCAACGGCGTGTGCCCAGGCGACGTCAAAGGCATGAAGGTGCTGTACGGTAAAACTATCGTCGAGCCGCATGATCTCGATGTCGATCAAACCGGTCTCGACGTCGCTGCTTCTGATCATTGGGTCGACATGGTCGACGAGTTGGGCTGCGACTGCACCAAGGTCGGCGGCTATCCATTGTGGGCCAACGAGCCTATCGACGTGGATAAGCTCACCGCTAAAGAACTGGTGTTTCATCATCGTTTAACCGCTGATTTGGTTGATTTTAAATTAGGCGATGGGGGCGTGATCTACGTCTTCACTACCGCTGATGGCAGTTCGGGCGCAGTCTGCTGGCAGCAGGCAAAGTACTGACGCATGGTCAACGTCCCCGCTCACTCCCGCCTTTGCGTCAGGAAGCGACCGGCCGCGATCATGGCCATCCTCAACTGCACTCCGGACTCGTTTAGCGATGGTGGTGCCTGTCCGACTGTGGCGGCAGCGGTGGCCAAAGCCCAACAACTGATCAGCGACGGGGCGGCATGGCTCGACCTGGGTGGCGAGAGCTCGCGTCCGGGCTCCACGCCGGTCGATGCCGCCATCGAAGCTGACCGTGTAGTGCCGGTGATCCGCGCTTTGCGCAAGGCCGGTATCACCTTGCCACTGAGCATCGACACCACCAAGGCGACGGTTGCTGAAGCCGCTCTCGCAGCGGGGGCTTCGGCGATCAATGACATCAGTGCCGGGGCCGATCCCCGCATGTTTGCGCTGGCGGCGGCTGCCGACTGCGACCTCATCCTGATGCACATGTCAGGCATCCCGCAAACTATGCAACGGGCGCCGCAATACGCGGATATCGTCGCTGAGGTGCAGGATTTCCTGAGTGCGCGCGTGACGGCAGCGCTGGCGGCGGGCGTCAAACGCGAGCGTCTATTGGTCGACCCTGGCATTGGTTTCGGTAAGACAGTGGCGCACAATTTGGCGCTGCTGCGGGCGCTCCCCAACTTGGGTGCGAACATCGACCTCCCCTTAGTTATTGGACTCAGTCGCAAACGCTTCTTGTCAGCCACGGCAGGTACGGCCTACCCGGCCGACGACTGTCTGGGTCACCCGTTGCATGCTTTGCTGGCTCCGTGGTGCGCCCTGTTGCGTGTCCATGACGTGGCAGGCACGATGCGCGCACTGCGTGCGGCGGAGTTGGCATGACGCCATCATCTGTAGCTTGCCTTGATCAGGAGCTGCGACGTGGGTGGATGGTTCGACCTTGAACGGATGAAACAGTGGCTGGTCTTCACCGACCTGACCTGGTATTTCCGTTCGGCATTGGAAATCGCCATCTTGGCCGTGGTCATCTATTATGTCCTACTTGCCTTGGAGCGCATTGCCGCCGGTGGTAAGATCAAAGGTATCGCTCTCGCTTTGGCGGGGGTGGTTGGTGCGTGGATGTTGGCGCGGGTCCTGCAGCTGCATGCCATAACCTGGTTGCTGCAGGCCTCGATCGGTTTCAGCGCCTTGATCATGATCGTGATTTTCCAACCCGAGCTGCGCCGTCTATTCTCGCGTTTGGGCGGTATCTTCCCCGGTGCTGCTGATCAAGTTGCGGGGGCGGCGGTTTTGCCGCAGCTAGTTGAATCGATCGGCTACATGGCTTCGCGGCGCATCGGCGCCTTGATCGTCATCGAGCGTACTGATCGCCTCGACAGTTATGTCGCGACCTCGTCCCTCGACTGCGAGCTGACGGCGAAATCGTTGATAGCCCTGTTTTGGAAAGATTCACCTTTGCATGATGGGGCGGTGATCATCCAGAACGGGCGTATCGCCGGCGCCGGGGTGATCCTGCCGTTAACCGATAACCCGGAGTTCAAATCCTTGTCCGGCACGCGTCATCGCGCCGCCATCGGCATTAGTGAAGACACCGATGCATTGGCGCTGGTGGTTTCCGAAGAGACCGGGGCGATTTCAATCGCCGATAAAGGCAACCTGACTCGAGGCTTGTCGCGTCAGGACGTCGAAATTCTTTTAGGGCGGGTGTTTCGCGCCGCGGCGGCGGCTTCGGTCTCGGGTGTGCGTCGTCCAATGAAACGTTGATGAAGAGGCGCCCATGAAACTGACCGCGCATTGGGAACTCAAGATCGTGGCCCTGTTCCTGGCCGTCGCCCTCTACATCTACACCAGCGGGCAGGTGCGGGTCGAGAAGACCTTTGCGGTGACCATTACCGACATGGCCGTGCGTGGCTTACCGGCTGATTATCAGGTGGTGAACTTGTCACCGCGTGAATTCAAAGTCGTCTTGAGCGTGCCCACCATCCGTCTGGCTGATCTTGAAAATGAAAGTCTGGTGCCGCGCTTGGAAGTCCGCCCTGAACAGCTGGTGACCAAATCAGCTGCATGGCCGCTTACCAGCCACCTGCTGCGTCTGTCGAATGATATCCGTATCATCAGCAGCGAACCCGCCGATATCCGCGAAATAGTCGTGCAACTCGATCGTATTATTGAAGACAGTTTGCCAGTTGAACCGCCACGCTTATCCGGCTTGCCAGCGGGGCTTGATGCCACCGTTCGCCTTGATCAGACCCTTGTACGGGTGGCTGCTGGCGGGGCGGTGTTCGAGCTTTTGCGGCGTGATCGCGAACGGGTGCGTTTTCAAGACATCGATCTGCATATGGTCGATGCCAACCTCGTGGGCGAACGTCAAGAACGTCTTTTTTTGACGCCGTTGACTCCGTCTTCAGAGACGCCTTTCCGCGTGCTTGGGCAAATCGGCGCTACCGTCACCATCCGCCCGTTATTGGCGATGAGCAAGGAAATATCTACTGCCGTGCACGTTTTGTGTGGCAAGGATGTGCTGAGTTCGGTCGACGTCACGCTCACCCCGCCACGCGTCACCTTGACCGTGCGCGGCCCGCAAAATCTGCTCGCTCAGCTCAAGCCCGAGGACCTCACCGCTTTTGTACGTTTGAAAGACGACGCAGTCCCCGAGGCCACGCATGAGCTGCCGATCGAAGTGCTGGCTCCGCCGTGGTTGGCGGTCGACCCGGCGCAGGTCAATGTGGTGCTGCGTCCTTTGACCAAGCCGTAGCTGTGGGCCATTTGCCTTCTCTGTTACTGGTATTCCCGCGTCAGACACGAATAGCGATTACCTGTTTTTGGCTCATCTATTGGTTTTGGTTTTTCGTATTGCTGCCGTTGATGTTGTTGAGGCAGGTGGGCATCACTCTCGCGAGTTGGTGGTTCGCCTGGCGCACCACCGGCCGCCAATGGATTTTTTTTGGTGGTGACCTGGCCATCGGATTCGTCGGCTCGTATGAGTTGTTGGTGACCGCCGGGATGTTCGGCGAGCGTTTCACCTGGTTGCGCTGGCGGGATATCATCATCGATCCAGGCCCGGCGCGGACGCGAGTGGTGGTCTTGGCCGCGTGTACCCCCGTACCGCTGCCGTTGTCGGCGGTGGTGTGCACCCACTTTCATGAAGAACATATCGGCAATGCCGCTGCCGTGGCGGCGGCGCATGGGGTGCCGGTGTATGGCAGTGAGCTGACCCTGGCAGCGGTTCGCCAACCGCCGGCGTGCCGTTGGTCATCCTTGAAGCCCATCTGCAGACCTTGCAGGCGCATCTGCAAGTGATTGCATCGCCGGGGCATTGCCGCGGCCACATCGCTTTGTTCGAGCCGCGGCACGGGATTCTTTTTGCCGGCGATTCGTTTTTGCATGAACTGTTCACATCGCCGAACGCCGACAGCGACTCGGCCTCGTGGATTGCCACGCTGGAAGCCTTTGCCGGCCTGCCCGTGCGCACCCTCATCGGTACGCATGGGCCCATCATCTCGTGCGATGAGGCGTTGCCGCCCCTGGCAGGCGTTGTCCGGCGAGGTGATCCGGCGCGTATGATCGCTAATAAATTGGCATTTCTTCGCTGGTCGGCGGCGGTGGTCGAAGAGGGCGAACGGCGTGGTTTGCCGTACTCCGTGATCGAGGCCAGCCTCTTCCCGTGGCAACGTTCCTGGTCGTGGCGTACGTGGTTTCACGATGAGGGGTTCCGCCTGTTGACCTGCGGAGAATTTTCGCGCACCCATTATCTCCGCAGTCTTTCTCGCACTCCTGTCAGAGTGCCGGTGCGATTTCCGCTTTTTCATCGCCTCGGCACCCATCTGGCCCGGCTGGGACCCGAACTGCTGCGCATCCATGTGCTGGCGGCGCGGTTGGAATCAGTCGGCGTCATTGCCGGCTCCATCGGCTTTTCGGCGGTCGTGCTCCAGGGTATCGCGGTGCTCTCAGGTGCTCATAGGACCTTGATGCCGAGCCCCGCCGTGTGGCTGGTGCAGCAGCACGCGTGGGGGGCGTTGACATTGATTATCGTTGTGTGGACCTGGTGGTGGGCGGTGATCGGCGGTGCGATCACCCGGCGCATGGCCCTGGCCGTGGCCGGGGCCCCCGGAGAAAGCTGGCGCGCCAGTCTGGCGTGGTGTTTGCGGCCGGCACTGCTGGTACCCAGCGGCCTGGCAAGCGCCTGCTTGTTGGCGGTGGGTCTGTTGCCGCAATGGCCTTACCTGGCCCTGGCCATACCACCGGTGTGGCTGGTAGCGGGCTTCCTTTACGGAGCGCTGTGCCTGGAGCGCGAGCCGTTGGCCAACGCCATGCGGCTGATCGCGGGACAACTCCGCCACCCGGGTATCCTCCTGCTGCGGCAGGCGGAATTCCTCGTTGGATTTGCACTCTCAACCACTCTGGTTTACGCCGCCGGCGGTGCGTGGTGGCTGGTGGCATCCCGGCTTGCCGGAGCCTGGCTGTCGCCGCTGGCGCTGGTTTTAGCCGCCCCGGCCCTCATCTATGCCCTTGGTTATACCACCTCCAACCTCAAATCCCTGCAATTGCGCCTCTATCTGCGGGCCGCGGCCGAGACCGGGCGATGATCGCGGCAGGTATCGGTCACGACCGTTTCCTGGTATGGCGTGTACCCTACGAACGGATCGTTCAATTGCTGCCGTCGCAGACCGGGTTGCAGCCGCTGCACCATGCCGGCGAGGGGTGGCTGCTATTTGCGGTGGCGCAGCTCGAATGTTTGCGCATCGCCGGCATCATCTGGCGTTATCGCCCGCAGGTGGCGGCATGGCTGGTCCCGTGTCGCCATCAGGGACGCATCGGCAATTACTTCCTCTCGGCGGCCAGTGACGATGCGTTGACCGTTCTGGCAATGCGTGGCTTGGGCCTGCCGGCGCAACACGCGCGCATACGCCACACCGCCAAGCGCATCCTCATTCCCGGTCAGGTGGCGGCATGCGTCGGTCCGGCTGGTCCATTGCCCGACCTGACTTGGTTTGCACAAGACCGTTGTGGCTTTCTCGGCGGCCGCACAGGGGTTCGACGACTTCCCCTCGCCAAGCAGCAGTGGACATGGAGGACCCACGCCGGCGATCTGCACGCCCCGTTCGCCCAACACCTGCAGGGACGGCCAGTGGGGATCATCGACTGCAGTCACGATCTGGCGACCTGGGGACGTCCACGTACACCGTAATGGGCAAGGCCCGGGCGCGCAGCAGTGCCGTTAGCACCAGGTGATGCCAAGGGCTGAGCGGCAGGCCTGCCAGGCTGGCAGGGGGCGCATAGACAGTCCTAAATCCCGGTTCGGTGTGTAGGGTGAGGCCAGCCGGAATAGCCAGCGCATGGAAACTGGCGATCACTCGCTGGTCATCGTGCAAGTAGACGCATGGCTCAGGGATGGATGCCACCTGCCAGCCAAGTTCTTCGTGCAGTTCACGGGCCAAACACGCGGCAGCGGTTTCACCGATTTCGCGGCGGCCGCCAAAGCAGGTTAGCTGGCTGGCGGCGATCCGCGCGCTTGCAGGGCGTAGTTGCAACAGGAAATCGCCGTATGCGTTTCTCAGCACGGCGCAGGCATAGTCGGGCTCGGTCATGTGGCCAATCACGATTGAAGGGTTGCTCGCCGCGCTAAGCAGGTCATGACCCAACCATGTCCGATCAAGCCCCACAGCAACACGATCTCACGCCGCCGTGGGCGGCGCACATCCTGACCACCGCGGCCATCAAGGCCGGCGACACCATCGTCGAGGTCGGTGCTGGGCATGGCGCGCTGACTTCCGGCATGCTCAAGGCCGGTGCCCGGGTGTTCGCCATCGAGCGCGACCCCCAGCGTGTTGCCGATTTGCGAGAGAAATTCGCCAAGCAGATTGCTGCTGGCATGCTGCATTTGCAGGCCGGTGACGCCCTTACCTGGGAGCACCACCTGCCGGCCGGGTGGCGGGTAGTATCAAATCCACCGTTCAACCTCACCGCGCCGTTGCTGCAGCGGTGGATGGTCGGTGACGATCCACCACCGGATGCGATCGACCTGGTGCTGCAACGCGAGGCCGGACTCAAATTGTCGCCCAAACCTGGCGAGCAGACGCGCACCAGTGCCTTGATGGCGGTAGCTGGCCGAGCGTCAGTGCGTCTGTCGATTCCCCGTGAGGCCACCAAGCCATCTAGTCGTGTCGATCTGTGCCTGTGGTCGTTTCGCCGCGAGGCAGATGGTCCGACCCTCAAAGAACTGCGGGCGGTCGATAAGCTGCTGCATGTGGCATTTGCAGGACCGCACACCATGGCCGATGCTTTGCGCGGCCTGGCCACCGGTATCCAGGTGCGTCGTCAGGCCCAGGCGCATGGCTGGAGTCCCACCGACCATCCGCGCAATCTGCCACCGAGCGCGTGGTTGCCGTTTGCCCAACTTCTTGTCATGTGCCATAAGCTGTGACCTCAAACGGAACTTCCATGTATCAATATGACGTGATTGTGATCGGTAGCGGCCCTGGTGGCGAGGGTGCAGCAATGAAGTGCGCCAAGTCCGGAAAAAAAGTCGCAGTAGTCGAGTCCTTCGCCATGGTCGGTGGCGGCTGCACGCATTGGGGCACCATTCCAAGCAAGGCCTTGCGACATGTCATCGGGCGGCTCTCGGAAGTGCGTGCCAATCAGGCGCTGTTCGGCATTTCAGCGGAAGGCACAGTACCGTTTTCAACCTTGATGAAATCCGCCGAAGGCGTGATCAAAAAACAAGTTTCGATGCGGCAGACATTCTACGATCGCAATGAAGTAAATGTCCTGCACGGGCATGCCACCTTCACCGATCCGCACACCATTGAAATCAGTCACCACAATGGAGTCAAAGAGCGTTATCAGGCGACGCATTTCGTCATCGCCTGTGGTTCCGGGCCGTACAATCCGCCCAACGTCGATTTCAAACATTGGCGCATCCGCGACAGCGATTCGATCCTGAGCCTCAAAGACACGCCACAGTCGATCACCGTTTACGGTGCCGGCGTGGTCGGCTGTGAATACGCGTCGATGTTCCGCAATCTGGGGATGAAGGTCAACCTCATCAACACTCGTGACCGTCTGCTGTCATTCCTCGATGACGAGATCGTCGATGCCTTGGCTTATCACCTGCGTGATCAGGGCGTGTTGATCCGCCATAACGAGGAGATGGATTCCATCGTCGCCGAAGACGACGGCGTGGTTTTGACCTTGAAATCAAACAAGCGCATCAAGACCGACGTCTTGCTGTACGCTAACGGACGCAAGGGAAACACCGATCGGTTGGGGCTCGAGACCATCGGCCTGATCCCCGACGGCCGTGGCATCTTGACGGTGAATGAATGCTATCAGACGGCCCTACCGCACATCTATGCTGCCGGTGACATCATCGGCCAGCCGAGCCTGGCTAGCGCCGCCTATGATCAGGGTCGTTTTGCGGCGACGCATCTGGTTACCGGCACCTGCGGCGTGCATTTGCGCCCCGATATTCCGACCGGCATCTACACCTCGCCTGAGATCAGTTCGATCGGCAAGACCGAACGCGAATTGACTGCCGAGAAGGTGCCCTACGAGGTTGGCCACTCGATGTTCCGCAGTCTGGCACGGGCACAGATCACCGGTCAGACGGTGGGCATGCTGAAGTTGCTGTTCCACCGTGAGACGTTGGAGATCCTCGGTATCCACTGCTTCGGTAGCCAGGCTTCTGAGATCATCCACATTGGTCAGGCGGTGATGTGGCAGCCCCGGCCCAACAACACCATCGAGTACTTTATTAACACCACGTTTAATTATCCGACCATGGCCGAGGCGTATCGGGTGGCGGCACTGAACGGGATCAATCGAATTTATTAGAGGCTGGGGAGTTGCGAAAGGTGGTCGCTGATCGCTGATCGCTGGTCGGTCTGGGGACGCGTCTGACTCGTACGCGATTCGTGCGATCACGAAAGCGGGCGAGGGCGCCCGCTCCCCCAGGGGGATCCGACTGGCTCATCCGCTGCACCGGCGCATCAGGGCGCCCAGCATGCGTCCGATTTCATCGGTTTGATTGACGATCTCGGTGACCTGGCTGGGTGCAAAGATGCCGGCATCGCCGGCGATGCGGGTGAGGGCCTGGGTCTCGGCATTGGAGCCGTCGGCGATTTTGAGGAATCTGACGAAGTCACGGTCGCTGCCGCGTTCGGCACCTTCGGCGATGTTGGCGGCAACGCTGATGCTTGAGCGGCGGATCTGCGAGATGAGGTCGCCCTCGCCGCGGGTGCCGCGGGTCACCTCGCTGATGTTCTGCACCAGTTTTCGGGCGTGGTTCCAAACGAGGAGATTCAAGTAGCGCGGCATAGGAGGTGTCCTTTCGCCTCGCCACAGCCTGGTCGCGCACAGGGGTCAAGGCCGCGCTGCGCGCCGAGCCGTTCGCGGCGAGGTCAGCCTTGACGCCGAGCACGATCAGGATGCTGGTGAGCGAAGGACACCGGCTGCGCTACAGAAGTTTTGGTAACCGGAGTCGTAGCTGGAAGCTGTTGGCTGTTGGCTGGCAGCTCTAGTTTCGCAGTTTCCAGCTCGCAACGACCAGCTCCCAGCTTCCAGCTACGACTTCGGTTTATCAAGATTTTCCATTGCTCTGCGGGTGACTTCGCTCAACGAGTTGGTCGCTGGTCTCGCGCACGTCCCTGACGAGAAATGCGCGAGGCCTAGCTTACGGTTTATCAATAGCTGGCTGGGCGTTCGGTGCCGCCGCTGGTGCAGGCTCTGCCGCAGGCACAGGCGCTGGCCGCGGAACCGGCAGTGGCTTCACGTTGATCTGCGTGGAGCTGGTTTTGTCTTTCACTTCCATCTTCAAGACTATTTCACAACCGACGGGGCCGGTGGCCTGGCTGACCAGATCGTGATCGGTACCCGAGGCATAAGTCGCCTGCAATTGGCAATCAGTATCGGTGCTGACAAGCTTGGCGTTGGCTTCCACGCCTTTGCCAGCAAAGCGATAGGGGGTCTGTTGATCGACGGTGGTGGTTTTACCGTCGAGATTCACGTTGCCCGTGAGATGGTATTCAGTGCCCGGCTTGGTCGAGGCGACGCTGAAGGCGACCTCTGCCGGGTCGGGACGAGTGGCACAGCCGCTGGCGAGGATCACGCCAAAGAGGGCTGCGAGGCGACTGGTGGTGATGAAGGTGTTCATGGGGTCTCCTGGGCATTGGCCCGGCGTAATAACGCCCGCCCGTGGTAGAGCACATACAGGTAGAGGCAATCGATGACGAAGATGGTGCCGTAGAGAAACCACATGAAGGCCCAGCTGTCGCGACTGGTGTCATGCATCACCATCGGCAAAAAGATGCTACATTGGATCGAGGTCAGGGCGGTACCGACCATCTTGCACCATGCCGCCGACAGCGACAGGCCTTTACCATCGGGTAGGCGGCGGAACCACAGCTGGATGAACATCACGCTCATCACCAAGTTGATGATGAAGGCATCGACGAAGAGGAGCTTGTCGTCCCAGAAGCGCAGCCATGTCCAATGGAAGATGGCGCACAGCACCAAAGTGCCGATGACCAGGGGGATGAAGAAAGGCCGCAGGCTGAGCGGCAGCGCTTCATCACGACCATAGCGCCATAATTGCCACAGCAGAGCCAGGTCGATGAATAGCCAGATGCCTTCGATGTATTTCCACAGCGCTACCGGATTGGGTGACATGAAGGCCACGCCTTCCCAGGTGATGTTGAGGCACAGCGCCACCAGCGGCATGCCATAGGCCTTGTCGCGGTGCGCCTGGCGCAGGATCAGCACATAGGCCGCCATCCACGCGAAACAGCCGCAGGCGCCAATGGTGTTATACCAGTTGAAAGGGGCGTTCGGATCAGCCGGGTTGAACCACCCGGCATGTCCAAGGAAAGACCAATGCATTCAGCGACTCCAGGAAGTGATGAGCGAATCAGGGATCTGGAACAAGCCGCGTTGCCATTCGCGGGGTAGCTTGGTGAGCTGCGTCACCAGGCAGCGCCCGAGGCGTTGGTGCAAAAGTGAATCAGGGTCATGCCAGATGAGGCGGACGCCGCTGCGCAGTATGTCGAGCAGCCAGCGTTCTTCGCGATGCAGCGCACGCACGCCGACATCCATCGCCGCGCGCTTATCGCACAGCATACGTAGCAACATGATGGTGAGGTGGCGGCCCAACCAAGGTGAATGCAGCTTTTCAGCGACGAAAGTTCCCAGGGCACGAGTCAGCTCATCGCCTTGCGGCGTCGCCCCGGCCTGGGTGGCGCGGATGGCGGTGTAGAGCTGTTCGCCTTCGGCCAAGCTGTGAGGGGTCAGTTCGGCGGGTATGCCCAGCATGTGGCCGATGACCGCCCACAGGTGCAGCCAGTCGCTGGCTTCCTGGGCCGTCGCCGAGGCATTCAAGCGGTCAAGAGAACGCAGCGTCATCCAGCTGAAGCTGAGCAGGGTGAAGGCCTGATCTTCAAAGTTGATCGGTCGACCGAGCTCGGCGGTATTCCACGGCGTGGCCAACAATACATCGGCAAAAGTACGTGATTTGGAGCTTGTCTCGGGTGCATTGGCCATCAGCAAATAGCGGATGCTGCCGTGCATGAGACGGACTTTCTGAATCGCGCGTATGCCGCGGCCGCCGGCGGCGAGCCCACCGGAAAAACAAGTGTCGATGATGAACTGCGCGGTTTCGTAGATGCGCCGATAGACGTGGCGCTCGTCCATGCGATGGGTGGTGTACAAGACCTGCACGCCTTTTTTCAAAGCGTAGCATTCAGCCAGCGAACAGGTGACCAACGACAGCAGCATCAGCGGGCCGCGATCTGCGAATAGCTTCTGAGCACGGTCGATGGCGGCGTAGTCGGCCCATCCCGGTATGCGTCCACTGATGTTCAAATAATATTGCAGTACCGCCGGGGTGGTGGCCGGATCGGGGCGATCATTGAGCACCAGTTGGCTGAGGGCCTGGTTGGCTTCAGCCAAGGTGCGCTCGGCGTACAAGGTACCGATGACGTCATCGGCAAGGGTGTCAGAACATTGACGCCAAGGCGCTAATGTAAGTGGAGTGGGGTCAATCACGAGGCCAGTGGTACGCAGTCTTTTTCACTAAGAAAGACAGTAACCTGCTACTACGGCTCGAAAGTAGGATTAAAAAGCGTAACGACCAATTACATGCGTCGTTTATTCGAATTAATGAGGGTGAACAGTTCCAGGCGGGAAGCCGAATTGGATAAGAACACGCCAGTGAGCTTGCTGGTAGTGGTCCACGCGCCGGCTTTGCGCACGCCACGGTAACACATGCAGAAATGCTGGCATTGCATGATTACTGCCACGCCTTGCGGCTTGAGCACATCCTGGATGGTATTGGCAATTTGTGCGGTGAGCTTTTCCTGAACCTGGAGACGTTTGGCGAAGGAGTCGACTACGCGGGCGATTTTCGACAGCCCGACGACGCGGCCGTTGGGAATGTACGCCACATGCGCCAAGCCGACGAACGGCACCATGTGGTGTTCGCAGTGGCTATGCATCTCGATGTCGCTGACCATCACCAGCTCATCATAGCCTTCGACCTCCTCAAAGGTTTTCTCGAGATGGCTGGCGGGGTCTTCGTGGTATCCTGCATAATGCTCGGCCATCGCCTTGAGCACACGTTTCGGCGTCTCAAGCAAGCCTTCACGTTCGGGGTCCTCACCGATGTGGCGCAACAGGGCCTTGATGTGAGCCATGCCTTCCTGGTTAGCAGCTGTGCTCGGATCAAAATCGGAGTGAGACATTGGCGGGGAGTATGGGGACTTTTAAAACCCGTCAAATCGTTCATGCTGAGGTCATGGTACCTGGCACACGAATCCACGCTGCAAATGCTGCCCCAGAGCGCCCGGACGGTGACTTTGTTTTGTATTGGATGATCGCCCAACGGCGACCGTTTTGGAATCAGGCCCTGGAACATGCCGTGGCCCAGGCGCAGCGTCTGGGCAAACCATTATTGATCTTCGAGCCGCTGCGTGTGGGTTACCAATGGGCCAGCGATCGCCTGCATCGGGTGGTGATCGAAGGCATGCGCGACAATGCCGAGGCCTTTGCACGGACCACGGCGACCTATGTGCCGTGGGTCGAGCTCACTGCGGATGCAGGCAAAGGTCTGCTCGAATGTCTTGCCGCGCGCGCATGCTTGGTGGTCACTGACGAGTTCCCATGTTTTTTACTGCCGCGCATGGTCGCCGCCGCCGCGTCGCGGATAGCTGTGCGCTTGCAGACAGTGGATGCCAATGGGATATTCCCGCTGCGCGCCACCGACCGGGCGCGAGATCGTGCGGTTGATTTTCGGCGTCTGCTGCAAAAAGAACTGCGTCCGCATCTCAGCCAATTCCCGGTCGCCGATCCATTGAAATCAGTGCGCTTGCCGCGACTCGCTTGTTTACCGCCTGAACTCGTGCCAGCTGATCTGACGGCCTTGCTTGCGGGTGGTATCGCGCATCTGCCGATCGACCACTCGGTGGGCCCGGCGTCCGTGCGTGGCGGTTGGAAAACCGCAGATGCGGCGGTGGAGGATTTTTTTAAAAACCGATTATCGCGCTTCACCGAGCAACGCAGCGACATCGAAGATTCCGCTGCCAGCGGGCTGTCACCGTACCTGCATTTCGGTCATCTCAGTGTGCATCAGGTCGTGGCGACATTGTGGGCGCATGAGGAATGGAACCCCGAGCGGCTCGCCAGCGTTGCCACGGGCAGCAAAGAGGGCTGGTGGGGTATGTCGGTGAACGCAGAGGCTTTCATCGATCAGCTCATCACCTGGCGTGAATTGGGTTATCATTTCTGTTTTCATCGTCCGGACTACGCCAGCTACGACTCGTTACCAGCATGGGCGCGCGCCTCGCTGGACGGTCATAGCGGCGATCAGCGCGCACACCATTATACCTTGGCGGAATTTGCCACCAGTCAGACGCACGATCCTTTGTGGAATGCCGCCCAGCGTCAGCTGGTCAGTGAAGGACGCATGCATAATTACCTGCGCATGCTGTGGGCTAAGAAGATCCTCGAATGGTCGACCACCCCGCGCGCCGCCTTGGCGACCATGATCGAGTTGAACAATCGGTACGCCGTTGATGGCCGTAACCCCAACAGCTATAGCGGCATCATGTGGTGCCTAGGACGCTTCGATCGCCCGTGGGCACCGCAGCGCCCGATCTTCGGCTGTATTCGCTATATGAGCAGTGATAATACCGCCCGTAAGATGCGCGTGAAAGGCTACCTGGCGCGCTATGCCGCTAACGCGGGAGATCCTACGAGCGAGGCTTCACAAGGGCGAATCTTTTAGGGAGCGTCGCATGGCTACCTACCTGCATACCAGTCTGTTGCCGTCGACGACGGCCATCGAAGTGTTCGCCTGGCACACTGCGCCTGGGGCATTGCAGCGCCTGTTGCCGCCGGCAGCGGGAATACGCGTAGTGCACAACTCGCCGTTAGCCGAAGGGAGTGAGGTCGAGCTGTCGGTCCCCGTTGGACCGTGGCGCCGCCGGTGGCTGGCGCGACATAGTGCGGTGCAGGCGCCGCAGGGTTTTGTCGATGAACAGATCAGTGGACCTTTTCCGGCATGGCGACATGAGCATCGATTTGTCGATACGCCAGAGGGCGTACTGCTGACCGATGCCGTTACCTATACGCCCCCTGGTGGGCGGTTGTCGAGTCTGGTCGATCGGGTAGTGGCGCACGAGCTGCGGCGTACCTTCAGCTGGCGCCACGAACGCACGACCCGCGATCTCGAACGTCAGCGTCAGTTTCGCCATCTGCCGCGTCTAACCGTGGGTGTCAGTGGGGCTTCAGGATTGGTGGCCGGCGAGTTGATACCATTTCTGACCACCGCCGGTCACTGCGTCAAACCATTCACCCGTCACGCCGCCAGCGTCGGCACGATCGCCTGGGATCCGTTGCGCGGACGCATTGATGAGGTCAGTCTCGGCCAGTGCGACGCTGTGGTGCATCTGGCCGGGGCGAGTGTGGCGCAACGGTGGACACCTGCCGCCATGGCCGAGATCCGCGACAGTCGCATTGCCGGTACGCGCTTGCTTGCCGAAGCCATCGCCCGCCAGCCTGGCAACATACGCACGCTGATCATCGCCTCAGGGATCAATGGCTATCCGCAGGGGGACAAGGAATGCACCGAAGACATACCCAGCAGCGGCAGCGGTTTCTTGGCCGAGGTGGTGCGCGCCTGGGAAGACGCCGCCGAACCGGCACGTCAGGCAGGCATCCGTGTGGTGCACCTGCGTACCGGCATGGTGCTGTCGCCGAAAGGCGGCGGCCTGGCGCAATTGCTGACGCCGGCCAAGTTCGGTTTAGGCGGGCCGGTGGCTGGCGGCGAACAATGGCTGTCGTGGATCGATCTTGATGACCTGGTCGGCTTGATACACCACGCGTTGTTTGAACCGCGTTTGCGCGGGCCCGTTAATGCCACTGCGCCTGAGCCGGTCCGTCAGGGGCATTTTGCCGAAATCCTCGGACGCTTATTGCATCGACCGGCGTGGGCGCCTTTTCCGGCCTGGGCAGTGAGGGGATTGCTGGGCCAGATGGGTGACGAATTGCTGCGTGCCAGCCTGCGCGTGGTGCCGCGTAACGCCGTCCAGGCAGGCTTTGTTTTTCGTTCAGCCGACCTGGCCCAGGCTTTGCGCTTCGAATTGCAAAAAGCGTAATGCGGACATTCAAAAATCTGCAATTCTACCTGAATTAAACTCGCTACGCCGGTAGTTTCTATTGAATTTCCTGATTGTTTGATGCAGCTAGCGCCTACGTTGCTCTTCACCATGCTGAGCCGTACCTCTGCCCCATCATTTCTTGTGCCCACCGTCCTGGCTTTAGCGGCGGGTTTTCCGTTGGCGGCACAAGATGGCGTGGCGCCGGTGATCATTTTCCCGGCTAATGATCCGCGTCTGACTTCCGCTCCGGCGCCTGCTGAAGTAAACTCGCTCGGGGCCATCTTCTCTTTGGCGAGCGCTCCCTTCACCAGCGATATGTATGTGTTCCAGGCCGGACAAGGCAACGGTTCGCAACTGCCATTCTCGGGTTTACCGAATACCTTGAACGGTATTGCCGTCGTCGCCATCTCGGGCCAGGGACAGTGGCAATACAGTGTGAATTCAGGCGACACTTGGAATGCCATTGCCAATGTCAGCGAAGATACGGTGCTCAATATTCCCCTTTGCGACCTGATCCGCTTTGTTCCCGACAGCTATGCCGATTACGCTGCTACAGCGCAGCTCTCCTTTCGCGCCGTGGACAATGTGAACACGGCGGGCACCACGACCATAAATAACGACCCCTTGGCTACGACCATGCAGGGCGGCTCACCAACTGCATTTTCCACCGAGATACGCACGCTGTTGGTGCCGATGTCCTCAGTCAACGATGCGCCGGTGTGGGGGAATTCGGCTACTGACCTCGCTATTGGCGGTAGTGCCCAATCGTATGCGACAACCTATGCATTAAATTCCACCGGCGGCGGTCGGCCGATTGTGGTGACCGTGGCGGAGCTGGTCGGTCATGCCGGCGCGGTTGATCCTGATTCTACTTCAGATGGGTCGCTCGTCCCGGGAATCCTGCTGACCGACTTGAATATTGGCTTAAACGATTTTGTGATCGAGCATCGCGATTCGTTCACCGGTCAATGGGTGCCATTCACATTGGACACCGAGTCGTCCAGCAATGCGGTCCATGTCGGAGCAACGGATACTCTCCGCTTAACGCCGAGAGGTGTCGTCAATGCCAATAGGTCTAACTTATTTGCATTTACCTACCGTTTGTGGGACGGCACGGGCATTTACCTCGAGGGTGATTACATCTCAGGCATCGATCTGTCTAGCGGTTCTTCAACGCCTTATAGTACAGGCTATGGGGCGGTGGTGGTGCCTCTCACCGCCAACGTCGCACCAGTGATTGTCAATAGTTCGTCGGTGGTGGTGATTAATCCTGGCCAGGCTAGCGCTACACTTGCGATCTCAGCTAGAGATGTTGATGGCGAGGTCGTCAAATTCGGCATCTTTGCCGGCCAGAATGGATTTGACGCGCGTCCCCTGGACATGAATGGAACACACTTGCAATGGCTCGGTGTCCGTCCCGAAACAGGCGGGGTAACCAACACTTTACAGTTTAGTCCGGTGGCGTGGGTTCCCGGTCAGGGCGATTCCTTCACCGTTGCGGCGCAGGATGATTTGGGCGATGTGACCGACGTGAACAACCGCGGTTATGTCACGCTCTACGGCAATTCAGCGCCGGTCTATGATCTTGGCTCTGAGGTGGTGGCCGCTGGCCTGTCGATCGACTCGCGAGCAGCTCAACCGTTGATAGTAACCTTCACGGTGCACGATGCTGATGTCGATACCACGAACCGGTATCCCATGTGGAGCGATATGTTGAACGCCAGCGTAGTCGCCGCCAATAGCAGCGGCCCCTTGCGTGGCAATGTGAGTGTGCTTGCGACGCACGTGAGTGGGCAGCTTCAACAACAGCTACTGGTGAATCGGAGTGCGATTATCACCACCCAGCCAGGTGGCTACACCACGCTGACCCTGAGCTATACTCCGGATCTCACTACGCTGGCCAGCTATAACGACAATTTCAAGATCACCGTTACCGACTCCAATGGCGCGTTCGCGGATTTGCTGGGGCAAGTAGCGGTAGGTTTCGTTAATCATGCACCGCTCATTACCGCCCCCATCAACACCTCGCTGGGGACTGTGGTTGGCGGTACGGCGAAGATCGTCACTGCCTCTGCCACTGATGAAGATGGCGGCTCACTGACTTGGTCGGTGAAGACACCTCCGGCATTTGGGACTGTAACCACCGCCGTTGCCGTGGGCGCTTCGGTTAGCTATGCCTATACCCCATTGGCTAGCTACAGCGGTGCGGACAGCTTTACCCTGCAGGTCAGTGATAGCTCGGGGGCCACCGCCGAGGTAACACTCGGCGCCACGGTTACCGCTCCGCCATCCATCAATCACCCACCGGTGATTACCGCACCAACGCCTCTGACTTCGCTGGGCTCTGTCTTGGGCGGCACCAGTTACTCGCTGACGGCGACCGCAACCGATCAAGATAATGATCTGTTGACGTGGTCGGTACAGACGGTCCCCGCGCACGGCACGCTGACCGTCAGCAATCAGGCCGGTGCGGGTGCGGTTTATGTTTATACACCGGTGGTTGGTTACAGCGGCATCGACAGCTTCGCCCTGCAAGTCAGCGATACTTCGCAAGCCAACGCCCAGGTCGTGGTGACGGCGACGGTGGTAGGTAACACCCCGCCCGTGCTGGTGAGTACGATCGGCACGGGTGGCGACGGCCAGGTCCAGACTCCGATCACGGTCTTGGCCATCGCCGGGCAAGGTTTCGAGGCCTTGATTACTGGGGGGGATTCCGAGACGCCGCAAAACGTGCAGATGACGATCACCGGCACCACTCCCGACGGCATCACGTTTACCACCAGCGGTTCGGGAAAGGGCATGCTGGAAGGCATACCGACCACACCGGGAATCTACGATTTTACCATCACTCTCGATGATGGCGTTAATCTCACCGTCCGCCATCTGTCGATGACCGTGGTGATGCCGGTGTTGGCAAATGTCCCACCGCAGACGATCCCGGTGTCGAGCCCTGGCCATACGGCTTACGGCTCCTTTCTGCCCGGTTCGAGCAGCAACTTCCAAGCCGTGGCGACTATCCTGGCGTCGCGTCCGGCCAGTGAATCACGGGCCTTCTGGTGGGATGGTGCTGCTGATGCCTATGTTGAATTGCCGGTGTTGCCGTCGATGGCGACACGCGGCTGGCATGCACTGTGGCTGGCGAGTGTGACGCCGGTGACTCTGCCGGCCGCGATCCCCGCCGTGGCCATGCCGTATGCCATCGATCTGCTGCCCGGCTGGACCTTCTTCGGTCTGCCGCCGGTAACCGACGGCACGACGGTCAGCATCGTTCACAATTGGGCCAACTGCAGTCTGCAATCAGCTGCCGGCGTGCCGTTGAGCGTTACCGAGCGGGCAGCGGTGTTGGGCAATGCCGACAGCGCTGGTCCGTGGGCTTGGGATGGAACGATCTATGCCCGCTCCACCAGCTTGGCCACCGGTCGCGGCTATTGGCTGTACAATGGTGTAAGTCAGCCGGTAAGGCTGGTGCGTGGCAGTACGGCCGCTTTGTCCCCCAGCGCCACGCGTGCTGTGGCGGCGAGTCAATTAATGAGAGCAACGGGGCAAGCTGCCGATAACGAACAGCCACCCCTGCCTCCGAGCGGTGCGTCTTCAACCAAAGCTGAATCCAGTAACGGCTGCGGAACTGGTTCAGGGATGAGTCTTTTCACCCTCGCCGGCCTCTTGGCCCTGGTGCGGTTCCGTCGTCGCTGAGAGCATAGTAAAAAGAGTCGAAGTCGTAAGCGACAGCAACTTCATCGGATCTTCACGCAAGGTTCCTCAGAACCTACGATCATGGTGCATGATGTCTCCGACACCTACGCCGGAGACCTCATGCGCGCTGCTCTCGTTACCTCTTCTCTCGCCGTCGTGGCACTGCTGGCCCTGACCTTGGGCGGCTGCGGTGAACCCCGCCAGGTCGGTGACATTTATGTCCAAGGCGACGTGGCCAGTTACAACTATTACGCAGAGCTTCATGACAAGCAAAGCAATGGGAAAGAGCGCATCTACCTGCTGAGCGATCCCAATTCGGTAAAGGCCTTCGCCGCCGGGGCCAAGGAGATGCCCTTATCCAAAACCATGATCGCGGCTGGCCCCAACAAAGAGACCGTGGTCATCGAACAGGTAAAGGATCCCGCCCAAAGCATGATCCTCACCCGCCGGTTGTTGATGACCTTCAATGACAAGAACCACGCTGCCATCAAGGTTCCTTAAGTTCGAAAACGGATTACGCCGAAAACGCGTCTGACCCCCGGCGACATGATCGCCGGGGGTCGTTTTGTTTGGCGTGAGGAGGGTGTAGGCTGCTTTCTCCAACCGCTCAAGTGAGATGCCATGCCTACCCTCGTTCAAATCGGCGCCGGAAATATTGGACGTGGCTTCGTGGCACCACTTTTCACCGCCTCGGGCTGGGAAGTAGTGTTCGTCGACGTCAACCAACCCTTGGTCGATGCCCTGAATCAACGTGGTCGTTATCAGGTGACCGAAGTCGATAACGATGGTGCATCGGCAGTGGTGGTCTCGCCGGTGCGGGCTCTGCATGGTACCAATCAAGCAGCGGCGGTGACGGCGGCCTTGGCCAATGCCGATCTGGTAGCAACCGCGGTCGGTCTGAGTGCGCTCACCCGCCTCGGTGGCTTGTTGGCAGCGGCGGCGCAGGCGCGTGGCGGTCGGCCATTGGATATCTTGGTGTGCGAAAATGGCCTCGACGCGCATGAGCGCCTACGCGCGGCAGTGGCGGCAGTCGATACGCAGGCGGCGACACAGCTGGGTTTTGTGCGGACCTCCATCGGACGGATGATTCCGGCACCACAAGCCAACGCCGATCTGCTCGATATCGCTGTCGAACCATACGGCAATCTGCCGGTCGAACGCGTGGCTTTCCGCGGTGGTGTACCGGCGGTGCGCGGTATCGATGCAGCCGAGGACTTTGACCTCATCATCCGCCAAAAGCTGTACCTGCACAATTTGACTCATGCCAGCCTCGCCTATAGCGGGGCGCGCAAAGGGTATGCCACCATCGCCGAATGCGTCAGCGATACCAAGCTGGCGGCTTCGGTGCGCAGTGCCGGCTTCGAAGCCGCCGAAGCCCTCGCCCGCGCGCACGGGCAGAGCGAAGTCGAACGCGCGCGTTTGCGCCGCGAAAACCGCGATCTGGTTGAAGACCTGCTCGAGCGCTATAGCAACGAGCGGCTCAATGATCCGGTGGCGCGCGTCGGACGCGATCCATGGCGTAAATTGGCAGCCGATGACCGCTTGGTTGGTGCCGCCCGCTTGTGCGTTGCCCAGGGTGTGCACCCCACCGCCATCATCCGCCATTTGCTCGATGCGTGCGCGTGGCAGCCACTGGCCGATGAACCCCAGGCGCTGCGCTGGCGCGAGCTGCAGGCGCGCGGGCCGCTTGCCTTGCTGACCGCAGTCACCGGTTTGCCGCGCACCGATCCACTGATGCAGCAACTTCGTGAAACGCTCCTCGATCAACGCCGCCATGCGGCAGTTAAAACCCTGAAATACGCTGGCGTGGTGGTGACCCCAGCAGAAGCCGCGGCGTTCGAGATCGCTGATTTCGGCCTCGATCGTTTTGAACAATACGGCTTGGCCATTCTGGTCTACGTCAACACCGAGCGTTGCTGCGCCAAAGAGCTGGTGATGACCCCCGGACAGATCTGCCCCGAGCATCGGCATCCGTCGGTCGCTGGTGAATTGGGCAAGGAAGAGACCTTCCGCTGTCGCGCCGGTGAGGTGCATATGTTCGTTCCGGGTCACAAGCAGGGTTCCGGTGAACAGGAGTTCGCCCTGCGCCTGGTGCCGCCCGACAAGCATGCGACGGTCACCATGTTCAAACATATCCACCTAACGCCCGGCACGCAGTACACCCTGGCGCCCAATACCCCGCACTGGTTCGTCGCCGGATCGCAGGGGGCGGTGGTCAGCGAATTCTCGACCTGCTCACGTGATGAGGCAGATATCTTCACTGATACCGAGATCCGCCGTGTCCAGTAAGGTTCCCGAGATTGTTTGCGGCTTTGATGGATTTGTCGATGAATTGATCCGCGTAGTTGCCGAACGCACCGGACTTGACCAGTTCACGCCTCTGGGCTCGCTGAGCGAGCTCGGGGCGGTGGTGTCGGCCGCTGCTGGGCGCAACAGTCTGCGCGAAATCGTCGTCGAACGTTATGACGCTGGTGGCTGCGCCATCAATTTGGGCGATGGCCTGGCGGCTCTTGGCGCGCGGGTGCATTATTTCGGCACGGTAGGCGCACCGGTACATCATGCTTTTGTTCCAGTTCTGGCCAAGTTCACTTCGGCGACACCGCTAGGCAGCAGTTTCGGTCGCACCCTGTGTTTCGAATTCCGTGATGGCAAATTCATGTTTTCGGCGACTGAGCAATTGATCGAGTTCAACCCCAGCCTGCTTGCCGGCTGCGTCGATGCCTATCGGGCGGCCTGCCGCCAGGCGCAGGTCATCTGTCTGACCAATTGGACCTTGTACCCGCACATGACGAGCTGCTGGCAGTATCTGCAGCGTGAGGTCTATGCCGGACTAACGCATCAGCCGTGGTTCTTTGTCGACCTGGTTGATCCATCAAGCCGCTCGACCGCCGATATCCTGGTCATGGCCGAGGCATTGCGCGGCTTCGGGCGCACCGCGCTCAGCGTCAACCGCAGCGAATTGTCGGTGTTGGCGACCCGACTCGGTTTGCCACGTGAGGACGACGTCGGCCGTGCCATAGCGGCGTTGCGGACGCGCCTGGGCATTGCCCAGATCGTGTTGCACAACTCAAAGACCAACGCTGTCGCTGATGCCGACGGCGTGGTCGTGGCACCCGCCGGACTATTTTGCGTGGCACCGCTCAAGAGCACCGGCGCCGGCGATCGTTTCAATGCCGGTTATGTCTATGGCCTGGCCACCGGTCTGGATCACCGCCAACGTCTCGATCTGGGATCGGCCGTGGCCGGTTTTTTTGTTCGTCATGCGCGTAGCGGCACACGAGAGGAAATCGCACCCTATCAGCCGCAGTAAAAACAGCGGCTGATAGGGCACTTAAACGTGCGGCAGGCTCAGACCCGCGCTGGCGCCACGGCTTTGATGCCCCAGATGTTCTTGGCGTATTCGGCGATGGTGCGATCGGTTGAGAACTTCGCTGATGCGGCCGTGTTGAGGATCGAGGACACCGTCCATGCTTCGACATCCTGGTAATGTGCGGCAGCTTCCTGCTGGGCCCGCACGTAGTCGGCGAAGTCGGCGCAAACGAACCAATAGTCGCCCCAGCTGGTCAAGGTGCCGAGGATATCATCAAAGATGCCCGGTTCGACCTGGTTGAAGTGGCCGCTGCGGATGAGTTCGATGACCCGCGCCAGGGCTTGGTCGCCGGCGATGACCTTGTCCGGATCATAACCGGCGGCACGCATGTCATTGATCTCGTCGGTGGTCTTGCCGAAGAGGAAGAAGTGGCCTTCGCCAAACTTCATGACTTCTTCGCGGATCTCGATGTTGGCGCCGTCCAGGGTGCCGATGGTCAACGCGCCGTTCATCATGAACTTCATGTTGCCGGTGCCCGAGGCCTCTTTACCGGCG
>JAYVTR010000040.1:0-8310 GCA_043788625.1 Planctomycetota bacterium | reverse complement strand
TGTCGCATGGAGTTGATCCGACAATTTTGTGTCGGCGTATTGCCACGGAAATTGGTTGTCCTACGCTTTTGCTTGGGACTATCCCGGCGAAGGATGATGGTCCGGGAATTTTTTTGTCAAAAAAAGAGTTAATCCAATTGGGGTTTGTTTTTGAAATTGCGGATCGCGTTTCATTTCAACATGCAAGGCCGCATGGCTTGAATCAAGAATTTGTAACTGTTGAAACTCTTCGTAATCGATATGGGTCACGGGATTTTAAAGCGTACTTTATTCATCATATGGTGAGCGGAATATTGAAAGAGACGGAATTTCTGGATGATGATGTCGATGAAATCAAGCAGAGTCGACGTGATAGGCGTGTGAAATCGTACTCGGACGAAGAGGATGTTTTCTAGTTTTTTTTAAAGAACTACCTGCGTATATTCGATTTTTCGGTAGTGGCCAAGTTGGCTGCCTCCGCGTAGGGTTTTTTGAAAATTCCCTGAAAAAACCGCATGAATTCATACAGCCGCGCGGTGGTAGAAGTTCAAAAATATCACCCTATTTAGTGTGTGCCCACCCCACATTCATCTCACTCCGTATCGCGGATAGCATAGACGAAGTCGTTTGCTCCGGATGGTGATGACGCCGATGCCCGGCAGGGCATCGGTGATGGCTTGGGGAATAGTCCACACTGGTACCGTTACGATGTGCCACGCGGGGCTACGCACATCGAATTCGGCAGAGACGATCAAGGGCGTGAGCATACGACAATGGTAACGTTGATGAGCCAGGGGAGAGTCGCCAATCTCGGCAAGTAAGCATTCGCGCCAATACGTCTGGGGCCGGTGGCGACATCGCTGGCGGCGTCCTGACGATCCTATCGGGGGGGTGGCGCTACCGATTCACGTCGCTGGGGTCGAGTTCGACTTCGCCGGCGTCATTGCCACCCGGCAAGGTCTGTGCGATAGGCGCGAACACAGTGTGGAACTTCTCCAGGGTATCGGCAATCCAGCGCAGGTGTTGGGGCCAGGACGCTTCATTCGTGAGGTCGAAATTGCCGACCGACGTGATGATCTCGCAAGCCTGCCTCTGCGGTTTCTCATCCCACACCAGATTGCCGCCGAGTTGGGATTCCACTTCGGCGCGCTGCTGCTGAAGTACCTGGAAGCGGACCTTGGCCAACGGGCCCGGCAGATACAGCTTCACCTGCACCTGCCGGGCGGCGGAATTGGCGATGGCCGACAGATGGATGTTGGATCGACCGATGGAGAAGTTGTACCAATGCCGGGGACGCGGCGCCTGAGCCTTCAGCTTCGATTTACGATCTTTAAGATGGTCGCGCAATGCCGACCAGAATTTAAGTTGGAGTGCTTTGGTTTCAGAGGGAGCTTCGCCGCCGGACCGGGCACCGGCTGCGGCGCGAGTCCAGTCGTTGGGCTTGGAGATAACCGTGAACTGCGGTGCTGGCTCCGAGGCGCCAATCTTCCACAGCGCGATTTCCAGCCCGAAGAGGGAGACATCGTCGTCGGTATGGAGATTGAGCCAATCAAGGGCGGCCCGGTGCTCATCAGTGAACTCGCGGGCGATCCAGACGATGGTCACCGCCTTCAGGCCGGCAGCATAGGTCAGGAGCTGGCCGAGGTGGATGTGATCGGTGCGTTCGAGTTGGTTCTCGATTAGGACCAGCTGATCGTTGCCGGTTTCCCGACAGACCACATCCGCCCGGAATGGCCCGACGGCAGCTTCAGAAAACTCCAGTTCGAGGTCCAGCCCGATGGCATCGCCGAGTAACGCCAACCCGGTTGGGCTAGCCAGCCAGGGGGTGAAGTGCTGCGCCTCGGTCATCCATACCGTGCGGGGATCGATCTGGGTCAATTGTCCAAGTGCCAGCATGAGGAGATTATGACAGTCGTTGCTGAGCCGTCGAGGAGTGTATTGTCCGGCCCGGCGCGGCTGTCATAAATACGCATCATCGGGTCCGCCGCTTTCGGCGTGGGGAGGCGCTGGACGCCTCGGTACGGGGCGATCGAGCAAAACGCCGCAGCAGGGGATCCTCTGGGCCACCTGCGATCGCGATGATGCCAGCCAGCCAACTGGTTCGAGTCGAGAGCAGGCAGGTCAGGCCGTCCGCATCGTTGCAGAGCGACACATACCGGTCGAGGTCGTCGGCCTTGAGCGCGGTCAAGGCCAGGAGCAGGGTGTGCTGAGCGTGCATGGTCTCCTGGATCACTTGTTCGAGCACGCGCTGACGGATGGCCTGCTGTCCCATGCGCATCGCAGCGGCCGAGACCGCGGAGGCATCATCTAGGTTCTCAAAAGATCGCTGGAACAACGTGCCAATACCTGGGCCAAGCGATGCGTGCGTGTTGGTGATGTCGCAGTAGAATGTGCCGTCTCCATGTACCAGGTCGGGCGCCTGTATGCCCGGAACCAGGTAGAGGCTGACCGGGTAGTGATGTCCACCGGAACGATAGGTCGGCCATGGGTGAGCATCAGCATTGTGCGGCGGTAGAGGGGTTTCAGAATATTTGGTAGCCATCGCAACCTCTTCGGGGTTGATGGTGGTCAGAGGCCGCCGGGCGGTAGTAACGCTCGGCGGTCTCGTTTTTTGGTACGGCCGCGACGGGCGTCGTCGTGCCCCTGTTCTTTACGTGGACGGTGACGAGATCCCAGTCCATCCTGAGACATGCCGTGAACGCCGGCTCATTGCGTGGGACTGTCGTTTCTTCATGGCTCAGGAGCCGGCTGCGGGCAGTTCAGGGTATAGACCCACGCAGTGCCGCTGTTCGGTGCGCGCATGACCACGAGGCACCAGGTCGGATCGCCGGACTGCGGGGCATAGGTCCACTGCAGCTCGCCCGCCCCCGACACCAGACCGCCGGTCGAGGCGACCAGGACGCCTTGGTAAAAGCAGTCGAGGCGGTCGGGGATCGAGTACATGTCGTAGATGATCCGCACGAGACCGGCGGTGGGACCGAGGCCGTGGCGGGTCTTGGTGGTGCCTTGGCCGCCACTGGCGGTGACCTGGCCGCACGGTTGCGGCGGGCGCTCATCGAGCGGGCAATCGCTGCACTCCGTGACCTTCAGGTCGGGGCAGGTCGAGGGCCTCAGGTCGGGGCAGGTGGTGGTAGCGAGGCACTTCACCAGCGACCTCCTGGGCAGTGCGCGACGGCTGAGCGCGTGCGCTCAGCGATGACGAAGCCGCATCCGCAGAGCGCGCAGCGGTCACTGTCCGGCCGATAGGAAATGCAGGCGAGGCAGGATTCCCGGCGACGCGTGATTTCCGCTGCGGTCGGTGGCACGGGCCGTGCGGGCAGGGGTGTGGTCTCGAGGAGGTCATTCCCCGTCTCCCGCAAGACCAGCGAACGTTCCGCTTCACGTAGCACGATGATCTCCGGTCTCGTCCACTCCGGGAAAGTGGAGACGGACCGGCTCTTCCACACGTCGATCGCACCCGTCGCCACGCGCAGGCGGGTGAGCACATCGTCGATCACCGCGAGCACGTCGACCGGACCACCCCAGGCTGGGAAGCAGAGCCGTTGGTTCCAGCGGTGCATATCTGCGAAGCGCATCGGAACCGGGTGGCCATCACGCAGCACCAGGGATCGTCGTTCATCGCCTCGACGAGGGTAGATGATGATCTGCGGCGCATCCACTAGGCTGGCGAGGTGCCCAATGCCGGAATCGAGGGTCACCACCACCCGCGCGCCACGCAACAGGCGTAGTGTACCGGTGACGGCGTCGTCCACCGGATCAAGATCCCACGCTGCTATATCGGCAGGTACGACTGCAGATTCGGCTCGTGCGCCTGCCACGCCCACGCTCCAACCGCGGGCGCGGCAGCGCTGAGCGAGATCAGTCCATGGCCAACCGTTCTTGGTGTCGTGGTAGGGCTTGGCACGCGGTGCCAGGACCACATCGACCGGGTACGGCTGCGGGAGCGCCAGCGGCGGCTTGGAGTAGCTTTCGCCGCGTGGTTCCCAGGTGCGGATTTCCGCCCCCGGCCAGCGGCTGTGCGCCGCACGGCGCAGCTCCGCTTCCAAGGCGTCGGACCTGACCCGGTAGTCGTAGCCGGCGGGATAATGCGCAGCGACCAGCGCCCACAGGTGTGGGTCCGGCGGCGCCGGATACAGCGGTCCGTGTTGGGGATTGCCGCCGATCACATCACCGGCTTGGTAGTGCGACCAGACCCACGGCAGGACGTCGCGCACCAGATCGCCGAAATGCCCGAACCAGGGGAGGAAGACGATCATCCCAGGAGCCCGCCTTCGGTTTTGCACGCGCCCCAGGCGCTGACGGAGGTCACCGCGCCGTCGCTGCTGATGCCGGCCACCGCCACCTGGCTGATGCGCCCCGTCGGCGTCACCGTCAGCGTCAGATCGACACCGTACGACGGGCTGCTCGACGAGGTGGTGAACATGCCGCGTGGCGAAGCGGTGATGGTACCGCCAGCCGCCGGCGGGGTGGTGAAGGTGCCGGCGAGGAGGCCCGGTCGGTGCGCCGCCGCACCATGGGTGGCGACGTTCGCCGCCGACGGCACCACGGTATCGCCGCTGAACAGCAACAGGGTCGTCCCACCGCAGATTTCCGCCGTGATCTCGCGCGACACGGTGGTCAGCAATGCCCCGCGCGCCGTCCAGGCCCAGGCCAGGGCGTCGGTGGTGAGGCTGGCATGGATGGTAAAGGTCGCCGTGCAGGCGGTGCGCGTGGTCGAGGTCCCCTGGACGATGGTACGCACGAAGGCGACGGTCACACCCACGGTCAGCGCCGAGCCGTATTCCGGCAGCGTGCTGCCGAGCCAGGCATTCAGACTCCCGAGGTCCGGCGCAAAGCCGCTGACACCCGATAGATATTCCTGCTCGAAGAACGCATCGGCCCCATATTTCACGCGCTTGCGTAGGGCGATGGTGGCGCCTTCCCAGGCGAGGGCGATTGGCAGTCGTCCGCTCCAACCTACGCGCTGATCGCGGAAGCCGCGGATGCGGACCACATTCTGTACCGGTCCGAGTGCCGGGAGCAGGGTGGTGATAGCCGCTCCAGCGGCACGCAACGATCCGACATTCAACGTCGAGGATCCGGAGACGGTCACGGTATAGCTATCCGCGATGACCCCTCCCGCCCGCCACGCGCGCAGGCGCACCGCCGGGCGCGTGAGGCCGTTGCGGGTCAGCGCCAGGGAGGTGACCTCGGCCCAGAACTCGACATCGCCGAATTCCAATGGCCAGATCGCCGACCCGGACAGGTCGATCCACACGACCTCGGCCCATGCGCCGCTATCTTCGTCGACGACTTGGCCGACCGAGAGATCGCCGGTGGCATCCACGACTACGGCTACGCGCACGCGCACGATCTGATTGAAGAGCAAGGCCATCCGACCTCCTGGTGATGCAAACGGGTAAGAAATTCAGAATTGGTAAAAGCTGTCATGCCAGCCAGCGCCGAGGTTGGTCACCGCCACCTGGCGGGTGATGGCGGCCTCGCAGCGGGTGACGATGCCGGTCGCCGAGACCGTCACGGTGATGGTCAGGGTGGCGGCGCCGCTGAGGAGTGTGCGGGTGATGGTGGTGGTCGCACCGAGGGTGATCGGTGTTGCCGAGACGTCATCCGCCGGCGAGTTCTGGGTCACGCCCCCGGACTGGGTGTGGAAGAAAGCACTGAAATTGGAATAAAGGACGAAGCGTCCTCCACTGGTAGTGCGCTGCGTCTGCACCTGCTGGATCGCCACCACGGCTTGCCACGCGTCGCCCAGCGGGGTGAGGAAGAGCTGGACATAGGCGGTGCGTTCAAAATCACGCCAGCAACGGTCGCCGTAGACGAGGCAGGGGTAGACCGGACCGGGTTGATCATAATCGGGGGCGAGGTAGGGCGCTGCCGGCAGCAGATGGGCAAGGGTGTAGCCGCAGGCCGCGAATAGTTCGGCGCCGACCTCGATGGTCCCCGCCGTTAGTTCCAGCCGCAGGTTGGCGGCATTTTCCGTCAGGACCTGGGTGCGTGGCTTCACAGTCAGGAACGGACCGAAGTGTTGGGTAGCGGCGCCACCGCTCAGCACCTGGCCGGCGGCGCCGCGAAAGCCGGTGCGTCCCACCCAGCACGGCATGCGCAGGGGGATAGGGGCCGCCGCCGTACCGGCTTCGTTAAGGAACGGGCAGTCGTATCCCGGTACCGTGGCGCTTCCGGGGGCTACGAGGGTGATATTCGTCAACAACGCAAGGGTGCTGCCACCATTGTCGTTGGTGCCGGTGATCGCTGCGCATGGCCGCTCGACGCCCTGCCTGGTCTGCTGTCCAAGATAGGTGTTGGCGGTCCTAAAGCCGACTCCGCGGTTGTAGGACACGGTGGCCGCGGTCCGGAGATGCCGCCAGTCGCAGGTGAACCAGGTGGTGAAGACCCGGTTCACCTGCGGCAGCGCATCCTGGCAGAACTGTACCAGGCTGCGGTCATCGGGGTGCTCGGGATCGCCTCGGCTATCGATGGCCACCAGGGGAATGCCGTAGGTGTCGTAATCGAGGTGGCACGGCGTGCTGACGGTATCAGCAATCGGCAGCCGCAGGCCACGCGAGGAGCTTCCCATCATCCAGAAGCGTAGCGTCGCTGCGGCGGTCTGCCGCGGGAACTCCCCGGTGCGTAGGCCCGCCGGGCGGGGGACGGTGGCGCCGAGAGCCGGATCGAGGAACTGGGGGTGGCATCAGTCATTACAGCCACACCGGTACTTGCAGGAAGAGGTCGTAGTCGACGACGGCGGTGCCCGGCTGTCCCGCTTTCAGCACCCCGCAGGCGATGGTCCAGGTGGCGGGGGGAATGGTCATGGTCGGATCCGCCTGAAGCTGGGTGGCGGTGGTGATCCAGGCGACGGCCAGGCTGGGGTACTCGGGATAGAGGGTGATGCTGTAGGTGTTGCCCGACACTTTCGCGCCGATCTTGGCCACCAACGCCGGGTGTCGGCCATGACCGCTGCCGGCGGCCGCTGCCGGCGCGGCATTGCGCCAAGCACTGGACGCCGCGTCGTAGGTCAGGACCTCCTGGTCGTGCGGAGTGGTAAGCACCACATCTTCCAGCAGATCGAGGCTCAACGGTTGCAGGCTGGTGATCCCGCTTTTGGAGGTCACGACCTGAAGGGTGCCGCCGGCGTTGACCGGGAGCCGCACCGGCGCACCGGCCGGGCTGGTTGCCGGATTGGCGCCTGCCGGTCCGCCCAAAAGCAGATCTCCGGCCGCCGTCATCGGATTGGTCATGAGCCCGGTGACGGTGTCGCCGAGGTGCCAGTCGCTGGTGCCGATGTGCAGGAAATCCTTGGCGAGCTTGGCGTTGGTCACCGCTGCATCGGCGATCTCCGCGGTACCGACGGCACCGGCGACGATCTGCGCGTTGGCTGTGGTGCCGGTGAGATCCCCACTGAGGACATGGTCGTGCGCTGCCGATGGGAAGGTCGACGGCACGCCGGTGAGCTTCGCCCAGGCGAGGGATACCACCTTGGGATCGGTGACCGCGCCATCGGCGATCTCGGCGGTGCCCACGGCATCGGCCACGATCTGCGCGTTCGCGGTCGTGCCGGCGAGATCGCCCCCCACCACATGGTCGTGCGGTGTCGGTGGGAACTGGAACGGCTTGCCGGTGACCTTGGCCCAGGTGACGGCCACGATCTTGGCATCAGTGATCGCTCCGTCCGCCACCGCGACGGTGGTAACGGCATTGGCCGCGAGCTTCGGAGCGGTGACCGCACCATTCGCTAGCTTGGCCGTCGTCACCGCGCCATCGGCGAATGCGCCGGTCGGGATCTGCAGCCACTGGAGGGTGCCCCCGACGCGCAGCAGGGCGCGGTCATCGGTGGTCGCCGCGAAGGCGGTCGGCCGCGCTGACACCCCGGTGGCATTGGCGAGCACGGTGGTGGCGGCGACCTGCTTCAGGTCGACCACCTCGAAGTCGCGGAAACCGGGCTTGGCATTCGGTCCCGACACCGGACCGGCGAGCACCTGATGCGCGGGAACCGGGTCGGCAACGATCACGTCGCGCGGCTTCCAACGTTCGGCAGCGGCATCCCACAGCGCTGCCTGTTCATCCGTGGGCTGGACCGTGATTACGTCCACGTCGGTCAGGTCCGCGAAGCGCTCGGCCGCGCCACCAGCGCCAGCGCTCCCGGCACGCACCACGCACAGACGATCCTGCGCATGGTGCAGCACCAGTCTGCCGTTCTCACCTGGCTTGGTCGGTGTCAGGCCGCCGGGAACACCCGGATCGAGCCAGTAGTCGGTGTGCGGCGTCAGGCCATCGAGGCAGCAGACGCCCCACAGCACGAGCAGCGCGGTGTCCTCATCGGGGATGCGACCAACG
>JAYVTR010000039.1:0-3968 GCA_043788625.1 Planctomycetota bacterium | reverse complement strand
GAGTGGCAGCTGCTGTGAGGGCATGCATACCAAAAATTTCTGGCAGGAATGTCAATCAATTTCTACCGGGAAATCATCACCTTAGCCGAACAGCATTGGAGCATTCACTCATACGGTTGAACAGATGAGTGCGCACGATTCAGCCAACACCCACGAGGTGTTGTCGGAAGTGTTCTGCGCAATGAACACCATTCCTTTATCCCGGTACCGGCTTCACCGTCAGCCGTAAACGGTAATATTTCATTCACGGAATGCTTCAAAGCATGGACCGCTGGAGTCAGGCAAAGTTTGCCAGTCACGTCACATGTAGGGGGTCGACCAAGGTGGTGTGGCCGATGTCGCCGCATATGCTTCAGGCGGTGAGAATCTCACCTACGGCTCAGCCGCCGGTAACCAGACGCCGCAGCCGCGTGGTTCACTTCACTGATGACGAAAAATAATACGTCGAATTCCACGACATCGCGGCGCCCGGCGCCAAATCGATGGCGACGAACGGCTCGGGGCATAGAGCCCGAGCTTCGCCGTAGAGACGGAATGCTGATGGCGGCGCATTGATCGCGATCGCCAGAATGAGCCCGCTCGCTGGATTGGTTAGGGTGAAGGCAGTGGTTGCTGGCGCTTCGTCCCAGGTGAATGCAGTCCATAGGGTGCGGGTCAGCGGGGCCGTCAACGAAAGCACATGACCATTCATGGCGAAGGTCGGGGCCGCGTTCTTGGCAGTCACATTCCATGCGAATGAAAGTGCCCAGGTGCCGTCGATCGGCGCCCCGTCGATGGCGATCATGTTGTGGCAGTAGTGATCGGTGACGAGCCGCTGTGCTCCCCGGTTAGTCAACTGCCGCGCGATGCGGAAGCCGTCCGCAAGCACGGTCACGGTCTTCACGTAGGCATAGCCGCGATTCGCATCGAGCGCGAACTCCTGGGTGAACGACAGCGATCCCGGCCCTTCTATCAGAGTCCATTTGGCGGGCGCCGCGATGGGGTATTGAGTGTTGAAGAAGTACGGTTTTTCGCTGATGCGAGTGAGTCCACCAACGCCAATCTTCATGAATTGGCCGCCCACCGGCGCCGCTTCATAACCGTCAACCGCATCAATGCCAAACTCTTCGCAGGCGCCACTGGCGTGGTCAGGCTTGGGCGGATCGTGCGGGATCTTGAGTTCGGTGAAAATGGTATGCCCACGCCAAGCCACCTGAGTCACCATCCCCCCCCACTCGAAACGGGGGCCACGGTAGTAGCCCAGCTGGGCATCCGGCAGGGCGATGGTTACCACGGTGTCCCCGAGACGCAGTGTACGGGTAGGGTATTCCGGAGCATCGCCCGCCACCAATGCTGCGCCCAGAAGCGAGATGAAGAGCATAGCGGAGAGCTTAAGCATGACACGTTCCCGGTATGAGTGCATGGTTGAGGCGGGCACAGAAGTCACCATTCGAGCAGAGCGACCCCGGGGGTGCGTAAAGAAAATGCGGCAACGCCGTCGCGGCACGTCAGCGTCGCACCGCTGAGTTGGTTACGTGCGCGCAGCCGGGCGCGCTGGTCGGCAGTGAGGTAGGCCGGCGACCCTTCAGCACGCCAAGCGGCGAGGATGTCGTTTTCACCATCGGCCACCCGTGTCAGATGCACAGAGGCCGGAACGCCTTCAACGCGGACGTCGATGCTGCCGCGCGCCTCGTCGTCGGTGGTGGCATACACCAGGACGCTGCGCGCAGCACCCCGATGGGTGGCGATGGCGCTGATGAGGGAATCATCGGCGGCGGCCACCGGCACCCGTTGGTCGCCGAGGCGACTGAGCATCTGAAAGGCGTGGTAGACCGGCTTGCGCAAGCCGTGCAGCGACAGCATGCCGTAGTTGCCATGGAAAGCCTCCGCACCGTAGCCGGCCTGGTCGTAGATATCCGACAAGCACCAATAGCCGAATGAGTCAGCCAGTTGCGAGACCTCGCTCATCGCCTTCACCACCCACGCCGCCTCGCTGGCGGTTTCGCGCGGATACGCGCACGGGTGCCACGAGCGACCCCATTCGTTCCACATCACCGGTTTATCGTAACCCAGCTCGCCGAGAACTTTGCGCACCCCGCGCACGACGCCGGAAAAAAAGTGCGGGCTCAGATTTTCCTTATCGACCTGAGGGCCGTCGAACGGCGACAGTGGCTTGCCGGCGCTGTCGTTGTTGTAGCAATGGGTGATGAGGTAATCGGGTTCGCAGCCGTTGCGCCGACCGTACTCGATCAAGTCAGCGATCCATTCGGCGCGGGCGGTGGAGGGGCCACCGACCCGCAGCCGGGGATCCACGCGCTTGATTGCCCGATAGGTACGTTCCCACAGGGTGAAGAACTGCTTTTGGTCGCCGCCAAAAAATGGTGGGCTGAGGTTGGGTTCGTTCCACACCTCAAACCACCAGTTTCGCACCGTCGCATCGCCGCGGTGGCGGACCTGGTGACGGACTGCGTCGTAGACGAACTCCTCCCACTGGTCGAAGTCCTTGGGCGGGCTGGTGCGGCTCTTGGTGGTGAAGCACGTCATGTCACCAGAGGCCATGTGGCCGGGTGTGAAGCACGTCGTGAACTGTGGCATCAGGCCCATTTCAGTCAGCTCGTCGATCACGTAATCGATGGTCTGGTAATTGACCCGCAGGGGGGCTTCACCCGGCTTGCCGAAATGTGCCGGATCCTTGCCGAAGGTACGCATTTCGTCGCAAAACATGCCGACCGCGCGCACGTGGGTCGCCCCCAGCTCGCGCTTGGCCATGGCCAGGTGTTCCAGGCAGTCCTTACGCACCAACCAGCGGAATTGGTCGATATTCACCACTCCTTCCCAGGTGTGGCGGAAGGGCGTCGCTGGAGCATCCCAAGACGGGACGAAGGTGTGGGTCACGGACATGGTTTCCTTAGAAAGCGGACGTGGTGCGTAGGGGGACGGAAATGAGAACCCGCTTGCGCCGATCGACACCGGCGGCTGAAGAGCCAGTCACGGGGGGAAGAGCCACTCACGGAGAGAAGAGCCACTCACGGAGGGAAGAGCCAGTCACGGAGGGTAACGTGCGGCACGTCGGGCATTGCGGGGTCGTTCATGGCGGTCGGAAGCGGTCTGTCGTGAATAAGCGGGCCGGATATGACCAGCGGGTGCAACCCCACGGGTTGCATGACATCCACTCCCAGATGAACCTGCCGTCAATCCACGGGCAATGGCGGTGGGCGGGTCGTGTTACACGTTAGCGACGGTAAATGACTACATAGTCATACAGAGGAGCCTCGGCCATGGCAATTAAGGTCTGCGGCTACCCATTGTGCGTGACGGCTTTTCCACGGCGCTGGGCCGCGGTCGTAACGTTGGCCCTCGGCAAGAGAACGACACTAGCTTTATTACGGACGAGCGTCTGGTGCAGCCAGCAGAGTTTCGCCGAAGTGCGGGGAAAGAGGTATAATTACCGGCGCGGTCAACCCCTGGCGCTGGTGCATCACATTAAGCAGGCAGCGAGCTGCGGTGCGACCGATTTCGATTTGGGGGACGATCCAGGTGGCTACCTGCATGCCGCAAAAGTATGGCTCGGCAGAGAACGTCACCAGCGACAGGTCGCGTGGTACCTGGATACCTGCATGGAGGGCGGCGACTACGAAGCGAGAAATCTCAATATCGCCATAGCCGACGATCGCAGTCGGCTGGTGACGCTTGAGCGCCGTGCGCACGAATGCATGAATTTCCCGTACCGGCTCATCGGGTGTAGATTCAAGGTGCGTGAGGCCGGCCCGGCTCATCGCCGCCCGGTAGCCGGCGCGCCGGTCCTTGCGGCTGTAGTGCACCGAGCGCCCGTGCTCGACCAGGAAATCAGCATAGAGGATGCGGCGGTGACCGCGCTCAATCAACGCTGTCGTCGCATCATCGCCGGCCCGCAAATCGTCGGGCCGAACACTGGCAGCAGCACTGCGGCTATTGATCCACACCGCTGGCAGCCGGTGGTCTTCGATGAG
>JAYVTR010000038.1:0-2371 GCA_043788625.1 Planctomycetota bacterium | reverse complement strand
TGGACCAGCCCAGGTGGTTGGGCTATGACGTGGGCTATCAGATCTTGCAGACCTTGGAGGCATTGATCAAAAAACCAACCCGTCCCCGGATGCCCAATCTGTTGATCGTTGGCGAGTCCAATAATGGTAAAACGACGATTGTCAGGCGGTTCATTGAGTTGTTTGGCAAGGGCTATGTCAATGAGGATACCGAGCCGGTGAAGCCGGTGATTCTGGCCGAAGCGCCACCCAGTGCGGATGAGAAGGGTTTGTATATCTCACTGTTGGAACGATTTTTTTCACCATACCGGGCAACTGATCCCACTGCCAAATTGCGCTATCAGGTCATCCATATGTTTCGGGCTTGTCATGTCCGGATGTTGGTCATCGATGAATTTCATTCACTCCTGACCGGTTCCGCAATCAAGCAGCGCGAGGTCATGAATGCGATCAAGTTGCTCTGTAATGAATTGCAGATTCCTATTGTGGGTGTCGGCACCAGAGAGGCGGTGCGCGTGTTGCATACGGATCCGCAGCACGCGAGCCGGTTTGATGTGATGACGTTGCCAGTCTGGGAATTGAATCCGGCATTTCAAAAGCTGTTGGCGGGCTTCGAGAAGGTCTTGCCATTGCAAAAGCCGTCGCGACTGCATCAACCTGAATTGGCCACCTTGCTGCATACGATTTCGGATGGCAATATCGGTAATTTGCACCGGCTGCTGGTGGCATGTTCTGTGGATGCGATCAAGTCAGGTCAGGAGTTTATTTCCAAGGATACGATTTCTCGGCATGCATGGTTGCGGCCTACGCGTGGCATCCGGGAATTGGCAGGATAGTGCAACCCTGGCCCATTCCAGTTCGCATCTTGCCGGGTGAATTGCTATCCTCTTGGCTTATACGATGCGCACTGGCGCATGGTTGCGACCCGTTAGTGCTAACCGGTGAGATCTGGCCGGGTTGGCGAGCCTGGACGGTGGATATGGATCGTGGACTAAGCCATGCTCAATTGGATGTTTTACAGAAAATGTCGGGACAAAGTAGGCACGCATTAATCCAGGCGACGCTCGACCCTACGATGTGCGCGATTGGATTACCCTTGGCCAAGTCGACTTGGCCATGGCTTTTGGGATTGGGGACGCGAAACCGACGCCGATCTGGCGGCCTTCAATGTTGTCCATTGTGCTTGGGTGCTGATCGAAAACCTTATTTCCGAATTCAATGGCGCTTGGCATGGCACACCGGATGTGAGAAGCATCAAATTTCCCTGATTGACCGCTGCCCATGCTGCCAGATGGTGGTTTCGCCCCATCTTACCGTGGCCACCAATCCAGACCTATGTTTATGTGTCTATTGCCAATTTCGCTTGACTGAATCGATTAATCAGAACAGCTTGATGAGTAGTTTGGCTTTTCAAGCAATGGCTGACCAGGGTGTTGCGACTGGGTTTGCCGCCTATGGCACCCTGATGTTGCCGCTTCCGGAGTGGCTGGCTTTGGCACGGTATTTTATGGGATTGATTCGGAAGGTGGCGATCAGGCCGGTGGCTCGCATGGTGATGATCTTGAACTTGTGCGGTGTCAGTCTGACGACGATGGCCCCGCCTGCTACGGCATTATCGTTCGAGATGTTGCCAGTTTCGGAGCGAACCTGGTTGCTGGCCGCAACCTGGGCTGTTCTTGGTGCTGGGCTGGAAAGGTTTTCTAAAGCCGCACTTGAGAGTCATATTACGCGGTGGGCGCTGTTTGATCATCGCGGTATTGTGCCGTCATGCTTGGATGGGCTATGCCAATCCCTATCCGAGCGTACCGTGTGCCACACCAAAGAGATTGAATTCGTTCAATACAAACCACGTTCTGAGGTTGTGGTGATGCGCAAATGGGCGCGTCTTCAGCGCAAGTTGTTGGCCAAGAAAGGCAGATTGCCATGACTGAGAAATGCTGTGCCGGGTGTCAGGTAACAGGCAAGATGCACCGGGTCTATAAAGAAAAAGGGTATTGTTCGCGCTGCTATGGGCGATTGTTCAAACGGATGGCATGCTCTGGTTGTGGTGCCCAGGCCAAGCTGTTCAAAGAAGAAAAAGGGGCGATTTGCCAAAGCTGTGAACGGAAAAAACCATGCATTCGGTGTGGCAAAGCCGAGTATAAACTGGGCAAATTTACCCAGTACGGACCGGTGTGCAATAGTTGTTCCCTCTATTTCAGGGAAGTGGGCGTGTGTGGTGGCTGTGGTGTGCAATCGCAGCGATTATCGCGAATCAGTCGGTTTGGTAATGACCTGCGGCTCTGTTTGCAGTGTGCTACCGGCGATTACGGTACTTGCCAGGCCTGCCGCCGTTATCGGCTATTGGCCGTTGGGCCAGATGGTCGGCTTCTCTGTACTGCATGCGGGAAAC
>JAYVTR010000037.1:0-1874 GCA_043788625.1 Planctomycetota bacterium | reverse complement strand
ACCGTCATCGACACGGCTAAGACCATTACCTTGGCTGCGAACGACGCCGACGGCAACGCCCTGACCTATGCCATCCTCGCCAGTCCGACGCACGGCACGCTGAGCGGCACCGGCACGTCGCGCACGTATACGCCCACTGCGGGCTACACGGGCAGCGACAGCTTCACCTTCACCGCCAATGACGGCTCTGGCGATGCGGCTCCGGCGAGCGTATCGATTTCGATCATCGCCAGTCCCACGGTTGGCGGCGGTCCGGCCAGCGAGGCTGGTGGCAGCGAGAACAGTGGCAGCGAGAACGGTGGCAGCCATGGCTGCGGTGCGGGCAGTACCTCGGGCCTGTTCGCGCTCTTCGGCCTCATGGCTTTATATCTTGGCAGCGGGCGCGGTGATTTCACCGCGAGACGTTATCGGCGGGGATGATCTCCGGCCCACGCGGCGGTGCGTCATTACCCGGGCGTGGCTTCCCAATCTGCATGCCTGGGCCACCATCCCCTGGCACGGTCATCCGCTGTTGGCGACCACCGGACTTGAGGCGGCCGTGATCAAGGCGCTTTATCTGGATACGGTGCTGGCTGACGAGGCTGATTGAGCCGGGCGATGGTCGCGGCATCGAGCGCCGTCGAGCACACCGCCAGGCCGCCAAGGCGGCCGTGGAACCAATTGCCGAAGGTGCCCCCGCGGTGCACGCCGCCGACGGTGAAATCGGCCTGCGACTCATGCAGGGGACCGGCATAGGTGTAGGGGTTGAAGCGCTCACGGGTGTCGAGTCGGCCATCGAGATAGAGGCGGGCTTCGCCCCGGGCAAAGGTCCCGACCAGGCAGTGCCACGCCCCCAAGGGCACTGGCGTCGCACCGATGGCGGCCTCCATGCACCAGGGCTCGCCGGGGGTTGGTCCGCCAATCGCCGATACGTGCAAGGCAGCCTGTTCGGCGCTGTCGTGGATGTTGAGATCGAGGAACAGGCAGTATTGCCGCTGGCGATCGGTTTCCAGCCAGCGTCCGGCTATAGCCTGGCATTCTTTGACCGCTTTCGCCTCGCGATAGACCCATGCAATGAGCGTGACCTCATCGCGTAGATCGAGCTGGGGCGCGTCGGCGTGGCTGGCGGCGAGCCACGAGCCGGCGGTGAAGCGAGCGCTACTATTGGACCACACGCCACCGTCGACGCGTTCAACGCGACCACCGCATTCGTGCAACGTCACCGGCCGTGGTCCACGTCCGTGGCGGGCGGACCCGCCGGACTCGGCAAAGTCCCACCATGTGATCAACGACGGCAGGTTTTCAACGATGGAAGACATGGCTGCCTCCGCTGGCCTGCGAATAGGCCAGGAAGTGGCGGTAGTGGGCGGCATAGAGATCGCCGTCGCGGGCATCATTGTAGGTCAGGAACAGCTGGCGACGTGGAGCAGCACTGCGGTTCTCGCCGGCCCGGTGCGGGGTGAAACAATGGAACAACGCGACATCCCCGGGCTGCGAGGTGAAGTATTCGGGAGTGTGTCCGGCCACCGCCGCATCGGCGAGAAACTCCATTTTATCCGCCGCATGTAGCAGGCCTTGACCGTGCATGCCTGGATAGATCTGCGTGCAGCCGTTCTCGTGCGTACCGGCATCAATGCTGATGGTCAAGGTCACCAGGTTGATGGGGAAGCCCTGCCACCAGGTATAGTCCTGGTGCAGCTCATTGCCGCGCGTACCGGCGGGCTTGAGGATGAGCTTATCCTTGAACAGCGATGGCTCATGGCCGTCGAAGATGTCACGCAGCACCGCCACCAGGCGGGGATGATGCGCCAGGGCGGCGATCTCCGGGCACAGGTCGATGACCGGATCATATTTCCACACCGCGCCGTTGGCGAACTGGAAACGGGCATTCTTCT
>JAYVTR010000036.1:0-14106 GCA_043788625.1 Planctomycetota bacterium | reverse complement strand
CGCGGATGAGAATCCCGTGACGACCTCCTCCACGGTCCTGACCGCGCGTGGCGTCGACCAAGACCACGACAAGCTGGTGTATCTCTGGAGCGTGATCGGTACGCCGCCGGCCGCGGTGACATTCGGTACCTCCAACGGTACCCATAAAGGCCGTCGGATCACGGCGACGTTCACCGCCACCGGCAGCTACGCCATTCAGTGCGCCATCATCGATCCCGGCCAGCAGAGCGTCACCAGCTCGGTCACGGTCATGGTGGTCTCAACCCTGACCCACTTGTCCGTCAGCCCGGAGACCGTGCGCGTGAATCCCGGCGCGAGCCAAGCGTTCGTCGCGACAGCGACGGACCAGTTCGGCGTCGCCCTGGTGTCGCAGCCGGCCATCACCTGGACGACGTCCGGTGGTGGCGTGGTCAGTCCCACCGGTGTGTTCACGGCGGGCGCCGTTCCCGGCGGCCCATTTCGCGTCACCGCCGAAGTCGGCAAGAAGCGCAGCTACGCCACGATTACCATTAATGCACCGCCCACGGTCGCCACTCCGGCGACCGTCGCATCGGCCGTGGTGACCGGCACGACCGTCGGCGTGAGCGCCCTGGGCGCCGATGATCTCGGTGAGAGCAACCTCATCTACCAATGGTCGGCCATCGGCGCCCCGCCGACGGGTCCACCGGTCACCTTCGGTCCGAACACGACCACTACCGCCAAGGCCACGACCGCGACCTTCCCCGCTGTCGGCACCTACACCCTGCTTTGCACCATCACCGATCAGGGCGGCCTCTCCGTCACCACCAGCGTCTCGGTATCCGTCGTTCAGACCATCACGAGCGTGGCCGTTGCTCCGGCCGCGGTCCGTCTGAATCCCAGTACCCAGCGCCAGTTCACCGCCACGGTGACCGACCAGTTCGGTCATGCCCAGGCGCCGCTACCGGCCATCACGTGGTCGGCGTCATCAGCCGCCGGCACCATCACCACGAGCGGTACTCTGACTGCGAGCGCCAGCCCCGGCGGCCCATTTCCGGTGACCGCCAGCGTGGGCGCCATCAGCGGCACCGCCGCGGTTACCATCAATGCGCCACCCACGGTGGCGGTCGTCGTCGCCGCCTCCCCATCACCGGTCATCGGGACGACGACGACCCTCACCGTGCTCGGCGCGGATGACCTGGGTGAACCGTCCGTGGTCTATGCCTGGCAGTCCCGTGGTCCCGCCCCTGCCCCCGTCTCTTTCTCGGTGAATGCCAGCAACGGGGCCAAGACCACCCTCGCCTCCTTTACCGCGGCAGGCTCCTACCCACTCACCTGCACCATCACGGATGGAGATGGTCTGTCGGTCACGAGTGCCATCACAGTGATCGTTCAGGCGACGCCGACCAGCTTGCACATCACTCCGCCGGTCGCGTCCCTCCTGACAGGTGGCACCCAGGCATTCACGTCCACCATGGTGGACCAGTTCGGTGCCGCAGTCGTGCCATCGTCACCCATCACCTGGACGGTGACCGGTGGCGGCGCGATCTCGCCAACCGGGATCTTCTCGGCCGGCGTTGTGGCGGGAGGTCCATTCACCGTCAGTGCCAGCGGAGCTGGCCTGACCACCACCGCCCAGGTCACCGTGGTCGCGGTCCCACCCACCATCGTCACCGCCGCCAGTGCCACCCCGGCTCCCGTCCTGGGTACCACCACCACGCTGAGCGCCCTGGGTGCCGACACCGCTGGTGAACCCGTGCTCGGGTACGCGTGGACCCTGCTCGCGGGACCAGCTCCGGTCACTGTTGTGCCAACCGGCACCAACGCAGCGAAGTCCGCTCTCGCCACGTTCACCGCCGTGGGGACCTATGCCCTGCGCGGCACCATCACCAACCCCTCCGGGTTGTCCGTCACCTCGGATGTGTCGGTCATGGTTACCGCCACCGCGACGACGATCGCTGTGATCCCGGCCACGGCGACCACGGCTCTCCAGGGCACCCAGCTCTTTCTGGCCCAGGTCACCGACCAGTTCGGTGCGGCCATGACGCCGCCCGCGCTCACCTGGATGGTCGCCGGTGGAGGTAGCATCGATGGAAACGGTGTCTTCACGGCTGGCGTCACGCCGGGTGGACCGTTTGTGGTGACGGCCTCCGCGCCTGGCACGGGCGTTCAGGGAACCGCCACTGTCAGCGTGATCAACACCGCTCCCACCATCGCCACGGCCGCGGCGGCGAACCCAGCCCCAGTCACCGGCACCACCACGGCGTTGTCCGTCCTCGGTGCGGATGACGGTGGCGAAGCCGTGCTCTTGTACGTCTGGTCAGCGGTCAGTGTGCCGCCGGCAGGGTCGGTTGCCTTCACTGCCAACAGCACCAACGCGGCAAAGACGACCAGCGCGACGTTCACCGCTGCTGGCGCGTATGTCCTGCGCTGCACGGTGACTGATGCGGGCGGACTGATCGCGGTATCCGACGTGACCGTGCCGGTGGTGGCAACCGCCGCGACGGCGACCGTGGTTCCGTCGACGGTGGTTCTTGCAGCCGAGGGAATTCAGAATTTCAGCGTGGCCGTGCTCGACCAGTTCGGCGTCGTCCTTGTTCCGCAGCCGATCATCGCCTGGACGGCCGACTCAGCCGCCGGCGCGGTGACGGCTGGTGGTGTCTTCACTGCTGGTGCGGTTCCGGGCGGCCCTTTCACCATCACGGCCGCCGTCACCGGCACGCCGCTCACGGCCAGCGCCCAGGTGACGGTGGTGGCCATTGCGCCAACCATCGCTCAGCAACCCCAGGACCGGACGGTGGACGTCGGCGCCACCGCCACCTTTGCGGTGGTCGCCAACGGAACCGCTCCGTTGTCCTATCAGTGGCAGCGCGGCGGCGTGCCGATCGGCAGCGCGACTGCGGCCAGTTACACCACGCCGCCGACGGTGATCGGTGATGACGGCGCGGTGTTCCGTGTCGTGGTGACGAACGCGGCGGGCCCGGTGACGTCGAATCAGGCCACGCTGCACGTGATGGCGGTTCCTGCGACGGTGACGACCAGCACCTTGTCCACGATCACGAACTCGGGCGCGTTGGGCGGGGGCAACGTCATCGCTGACGGCGGCGCCACCGTGACGGCTCGCGGTGTGTGCTGGTCGACCACGACTGCTCCGACCATCGACAACGCCAGGACCAGCGATGGCGCGAGCATTGGTGCTTTCGTCAGTGCACTCAGCGGCCTTGCCTCCGGCACCACGTACCATGTACGCGCCTATGCGACGAACAGTGTTGGCACGGCGTACGGTACGGACGTCACCTTCACCACGTCGGCAGTGCTGACAGCACCGACGGTGACCACTGCGGCAGTAACCGGCATCACGACGACAGGCGCCGCGAGCGGCGGCACGGTTACGGCCGACGGCGGATCGCCGGTGACGTCACGCGGTATTTGCTGGGCGACGACCGCCAACCCAACGACGGCCGATAGCAAAACCACCGATGGCGTTGGTGTAGGCGAATTCACCAGCACGCTGACTAGCCTGACACCTGGCACGACCTATTACGTGCGGGCTTATGCGACCAACAGCGAGGGTACTTCCTACGGACCGACTATCGAGTTCGCCTCACAGGGAATAGGGCCGACTATCTCAACACATCCCGCACATCAAACCGTGATGGCGGGAACGGGAGCATTCTTCGAAGTTGTCGCTGCGGGCACAGCGCCAGTGCAATATCAGTGGTTTCGCAGCACAGACGCCGGTTCGACGTGGATTGCGATCAGTGGCGCGACCGCAACAAACTACACCACCCCCGCCACGTTGCTGAGCAACAGCGGATTCCTCTACCGGGTACGGGTGAGCAATGGCGCTGGGGCTGTAGATTCGAACGCGTCAAAACTGACCGTCATCAATGCGCCTCCAATTGCCAGTATCACCTCGACGTTCCCCTATGGTCAGGCCCCATTCGCAATCACGTTCAACGGCTCGGGAAGTTCCGATCCTGACGGAGATTCACTCACCTATTCCTGGACGACTTACACGGCGGGTGGGACTTCGACCGCGCAGTCATTTACGCACACATTCACCACGCCTGGGGTATATGAAGTCTGGTTGACGGTGAACGACGGACATTCGAGCACCTCTACCATGATGGTGGTGACGGTTACCGCAGAGCCGGTCAATCGCATCACGGTCCCCACGATTATTTCCGAGACGGATCTCAGTTACGACAACGAAGTCCTAATTGTTGATGGAACCACACTGACAACGGTCGGTGCGCACGCATTTGCCGCCGGTTACGTTATTAATAGCGGCATCATCACAACTCCTCCGACAACACCGGCTCAGGAATACCGCCTCAACTTGACCTTCGCAAGAAATCTGACTGTCGCGTCGGGAAGTCGGGTCGATGTGAGCGGCAAGGGATACCCGGCTGGTTATACGAACGATAATAGTCAGTCAGGCGCCGCTACCACCTATGCAGGCGGCAGTCATGGAGGATACGGAGTATCTTGGTCAGACGGAACTCGCAATCAGGTGTACGGATCGTTCGAGGCCCCCACCACATTAGGGAGCGGATCGGGGTCCACGACTGTTTCCAATCAGCCGCAACCCGGCGGTGGTGCTATTCGGATCGCGGCAGTAACCCTGCAACTCGACGGCCAGATCCGTGCTGACGGAGCCGGGCATTCCAGCGGCAGTGGCGGGAGTGGTGGAAGCATTTGGCTGGAGACCACAGAAATCGCAGGGGCAGGAGTCGTCAGCGCTCAAGGCGGTGGAGGATATTATGGCGCAGGCGGCGGCGGACGCATTGCCTGTTACTACGGGAATGCCGACACGCCTGATCTGGTCGTAAGCCCATTCAGATTTTCGACGGCTGGCGGCCGGTCGACGAATGCGGTCCCCGCCAAGTCAGCGGGTCACGGATCGGTGTACCTGAAGAAAACAAACGGAACAGATCCTGTCCTCGTGTGGCGGAATAACGGCATGCGCAGCGAAGAAGCCACCCCCTGGTGGTTTGGGGAACGTTTTTCCTCGCTGGATGACCCAGCCAGTTACGGCGCAGAGCTGATCACGGGCAACAAGGCTTGGCTCAACTGCGAATCGACACCGTGTGTTCTGACGGCCAAGGGAACTCTGCCGACTATCCAGGATACTTGGTTCGAAACGCAGCAATTGAATGCGCAGAGCCTGGTTTTGTCCGACTCGGCTGCGCTGTTTTCTCACGCAACGACGACCAGTGCCGAGCACCGACTGGCTTTGTCAGTCATCCTGGGCCTTACCATCGATGCGACCAGCAGAATCGATGTGATTGGGCGAGGGTATCTGCCTGGTTATACGGTGGGAAATACACCAATGGGCGCCGCCACGTTAGATGCGGGAGGCAGCTACGGAGGGTACGGGGCCGTTCCGAAATATTATGAATATCCGAATACGGCAAGTTTCGGAGTGCGTAACGAGGTTTACGGATCGTATGTGACCCCCATTGATCTTGGAAGCGGACCAGGGCCACGGACATATTCATCCTACAGCTATTACTCGGCGCCAGGTGGAGGCGCTATTCGCATCACGGCTGGAACCATCGTCAATAACGGCGCTATCCGGGCTGATGGCGCTGACCCGCAGAACTCTAGCCTAACCAGCGCAAGTTACTGTGGCAGCGGCGGGAGCGTGCTCATTTACACAGGAAGCTGGTCAGGATCCGGATGGGTCTCAGCCAATGGTGGTAACGGCTACTCTCCTGGGGGCGGAGGCCGCGTTGCGCTTTACTATGGGAATGGATCACCTGTATTGAACGCCTTCTCGGTACAGGGAGGGCGAGTCGATCCATCCTCGTGGTCAGCAGGGATTGCCGGACACGGAACCATCTTCTGCAAACGAGACGACCAAAGCCATGGCCTGCTCTTTGTTAGCAATGGCGGCTGGCGTTCCGCGGAAGCAACGCCGCTGTGGTTTGGGGCACGATCGGTATCGGGTGATGATCCTGCGCAATATGCCGTAGAGCTACAGACTGCCGGGAAGGCATGGCTTGATATCGATAGTTACACCACCGAGATAAATTTAACCGGCGGTTCTCCTGCCTTGACGGACGGCTGGCTTGTTGCGGATAATATTACTGCGCCATCCTGGTCGTTAAGTCAGGGGGCGACCGTCTTCAGCCACGCCACGACCACCGCCCGAGAAGTTCGTCTACGGATTGCGGTCACCGGCGGGCTGAATATCGATTCCTCCAGCAAGATTGACGTGTCCGCCCGTGGATATCTTCCGGGCTACACGATCGGAAATACCACGATTGGGGCGGCTACCCTTCAGGCCGGAGGCAGTCACGCTGGATTTGGAGCCGCATATTACAGTGTCGGCGTTCGGAATGTGGTCTATGGCTCATTTTCAAATCCGATTGACCTTGGCGCAGGAAGTGGCGCTTCCTATTACAGTTCCAATCCGCCCAGTAACGCAGCGCGAAATGGTGGCGGGGCCCTGCATGTGACTGCGGGCACCATGACCATGGACGGTCAATTGCGGGCGGACGGTGGAGATGCCGCCAACTCAGGAAACAGCAGCTCAAACCAAGTCGGCGGTGCAGGTGGCAGTCTCAAAATTGAAGTGGGTGGTTGGGCAGGATCAGGAGTGGTCAGCGCAAATGGTGGTACCGGGCAATCGCCTGGCGGGGGCGGTCGAATCGCCCTGACCTATGCAACCGGTACTCCGACCATGTCCAACTTTGCTGTCAGAGGTGGCCGTCTCGCCGGAACCGAGAACCCCATAGCTGGGCACGGAACCATCTTCGTGCTGCGCCAAGGAGACCTCTTTGGCCGATTGAAAGTCGATAACGGTGGTTATCGCAGCGCCGAGCCAACTCCGATGTGGCTGGGCACGAGGGACATTTCGGATGACCCGCCGACTTTTGCAATGGAATTGCTGGCGTCGGGAAGTGCGTATCTCGACTTCGAATCGATCACCCAGCTCAATCTGCAAGGCGTCAATCCGACGATTGATAACGCCTGGATCATTCTCGAACGTCTTTCGGCAACCTCGCTCGACCTGCGCTCTAATGCCGCCGTGATGAGCGCGAAGACCGGCGCAACTCGCGAGCGCCACCTGGAATTATCGATCACCAACCGCTTGTACATAGATGCCTCCAGTCGCATAGATGCTACGGGAGCGGGATATCTGCCGCAGTATACCCTCGGCAACACCATGACTGGCGGCGCTACTGGTGATGCCGGTGGCAGCCATGCTGGAGTCGGTCGCTTGTCGGATCCCTATGTCGGATCGCGGGCAGGCCAGACGAACGCCCCATATGGCGCATTCGATCTACCGATCGATCTCGGCAGTGGTTCTGGCGCGGGTTACTATGGCGATGGGTATGCGTGGAGCGGAGGCGGCAGCATTACCATCACCGCCACGAATATGGTCATCGACGGACGCGTGAGCGCCGACGGGCAAGACCAATCCGTCAATGCACGTCATTACAATACCAGCATTCCCTGCGGCAGTGGCGGCACGGTCATGTTGGACACGTTGAGCATTGGGGGCGTCGGCACGATATCTGCGAATGGTGGATATGGAGTTTTAGCCGGAGGCGGCGGACGAGTATCACTATGGCATAGCCAAGGCGATCCTGCGCATCTGTTGATGACCGCCACGGGGGGCAACTACTGGATAGAATCATCCGTGCCGACGGGGGCTGGCGCCGGAACAGTTTTCATCCGTAACAGGACCGTCAACGTCGCTGTGCTGCGGGTCGACAACGGCGGTAACATCACTACCTTGCCAACGCCTATCTGGTACGGACCACGTACCGCGCCCCTGGCCCTCTATCCGGTTCCGCTGTTTGTAGAGGTGACCGGTGGCGCCTTGATTTCCATCGAAGGTGGGCTGGCGAGCAAGAGTTTCGTGGCGGACACGGATGGCGATGGTCTGAGTGATTATCAGGAACTGCTACTCGGATCTGATCCCAACGACGCCGATACCAATCATGATGGCATTCCAGACGGAGTGGCATTGGGCATTGGCGTCAGTCTCACCAGCGCCGATACGGATGGTGATGGCGTGGCAAATGTAACCGAAATCGCCAATCACACGGATCCCCTGCGAACGGACTCCGATGGCGATGGGGTAAACGATGGTCAGGACTACTTCCCGACCGATCCTGATCGGAGCACGCCACCGGCGCCGGTTCCTGGCGATATCACTGCGCCCATCATTTCGTTGGACGTCCCGACCGACGCCATTCCCCTGAACTGATTCATTACCCCAGGATGATACCCATGCGCTTCCTTGCGAATTCAGTCAACTGGCAGACCAGCTTGCCCCGTTCCGTGGCAATGATGGCGACGATTGTCCTGGGATCGGCTGTTCTCTTCCGCCCGTCAGCGTGGAGCTGCGAGGACCATGACGGCAAGGCACCGGTTGCGTTGAAGGCGGCGCTCGATGCATCGCCCTCGCAGCCACCGTCACCGTTGATTGCGATTCCGTCGCAGCAACCGGTAGCGATCAATCGCACGATACCTGATCTTACTGGGGGAAGTCAGGCCTTGGGCTTCTCCGATCCGCCAACCAATAGCGAAATCATGCGCTATCGGGTCTTCCCCGAACGGTTGCTCCCCCTGGGGGCTACCAGTCCGGAGGATAATCGGGCCTTAGCCGCGGCCTTACGCGGCTATCCGGCAACGGTTGATCCGCTGGCCCTGGAGGGACTTGCCGCCTTCATCGCCGAGCACCCCCAATCGCCATGGCAGGTCGCCTTGCTGACCAATGCCGGCATAGTCTACCGCCGTCACGGGTTTTTCAGCCGGGCGATGCAGTGTTGGCGTACGGCGTGGGATATGGGCCGCACGTCGCCGGCGGGTGCGGGTCATCCCTTGGTGGATCTGGCCGTGGCGGAACTGGCACAGGTCAATGCCTGGGTCGGACGCTCCGAGGCTCTGGATCAGATATTTGCCGAGATCGGTTCACGCGAATTGATGGGCATCGCCCGGGAAAAACTCGACGGCGCCAGACGTGGTCGACAGAATATGGCCGGCGACGCTGGCCAGTCTTTCAAGTGCGGTCCGTACGCAGTTGACCGCATCCGCAGGCAGCTCACTGGCGATCAGACAATCAATGCGCGCATCGTCGACTTTCAGACCGCTCCCCAGGGCACCCATTTGGCTCAGTTAAAAGATTTGGCGGCGGAGATGGGCTTGCCCATGCAAGTGGTTCGGGGTTACATCAGCGCTGCGTTGCCGGTGCCGGCGGTGATTCACTGGAAGCTCAACCACTTCAGTGCCCTTTTGAGAATCGAGGGTGATCGCTGCCTAGTGCAGGATAACACCATGGACTCGTTCTATGGTCGAGAAGAATGGATTCCCTTGCAGGCCCTGCAGGAAGAGGCCAGCGGCAATTATCTGATTGCGGCCGGCTCGCTGCCACAGGGCTTCACTTCAGTTACTGACGCGGAGGCAAAGACCATTTTTGGTCGGGGTGACACCGGGACAATAACGGACACCCTGGCTTGCGGCCCCTGCGACAACCAGTCCGGCGGTGATAAGCCGCGCTGCGGCATGGCTGGTTATTCGTTCCACACCATGCTGGTCAGTCTGCGCGTCGAGGACATGCCGCTTTTCTACGCGCCGCCCCGCGGTGGAACGATGGGGTTCCGCGTATCGTACAATGAAAAGGAATCGACCCAGCCGGCAGTCTTCACCTACGCCAACTTTGGCAGCCGATGGACCTTCAATTGGATCGATTTCATCACCGACGATCCCGCGAATACCGCAGTGAGCCAGAAACTTGAGCAGGCGACCGCCGGCGGCGGTGGCTATCGCCACGTGCTGACGGCCGGCCTCTCGGCTCCGCAGCCTTTCACTGGTAATGTGCTGCGAAAGACCGGGCCGTCATCCTATGAGATCATCCATCCCGATGGATCGCGCAGCGAATACACCCAGGCGGATGGCATCGCCTATCCGCGTCGCATCTTCCTGACCCGAGTCATAGATCCCGCCAACAACGCCATCGAGATCCATTATCAGCAGGCCTCGGCTGGCCTGCGCTTGGCCGCCATCGTCGACAGCCTGGGACAGGTGTCGACCTTCGCCTATGGCCACGCTGATCCATTGAAGATAACCGCTATTTCGGACCCTTTCGGCCGCTCCGCGACCTTCACCTACGGCGCCAATGGCCAACTGGAATCGATCACCGACGCGGTGGGATTGACGTCGTCGTTTGCCTATGCCTCGGGCGATGCGATATCCGCGCTGACGACGCCCTATGGCACCACGTCGTTCAAGCGCGGGACTGGCGTCAATTCCCAGCGTTGGATTGAGGCCACTGATCCATTGGGTGACACCGAACGGCTCGAATTTGTGCACCGCGCAGCCGGGATGCCCATTCCCCACCCCATGCCCGCGCCGCAAACAGGCGACCTGCTATTTGACGGCAATTGGCAGTATTACCGCAATTCATTTTATTGGGACAAGAAGGCTCATCGGTTGGCCAAAGGGATATACACGAAGGCGGTCATCTATCACTGGCTGCATCAAGCTATGGATACCATCAATTACGGTGGTACCAGTCGACTGCTTCAGGGCATGAAGCGTCCGTTGGAAGGGTATGAGTGGTACCAGTATCCCGGGCAGAATCAGTTCCTGAACGATAGCGGCATCACGGTTGCCAAGCCCAGGCTCGTCGCCCGCGTTCTCGATGATCTCACCACCACGCAGCGTTCGCGGTTCACCTACTCAACGACGGGACAAGTGACCTCGATCGTCGATCCGCTTGGTCGCACCACGGAAATCCAGTATGCGGGGAATGGGATCGATGTGAGCGAGGTTCGGCAGCGCATCAATCCCACCACCACCGAGACCATCGGCTCTGCGACCTATGATGCCCGTCACTTGCCATTGACCATCACCGACGCTGCGCGGCAGATCACTACCTGTACCTATAACGGGTTTGGCCAGTTGGAAACGCTGACCAACAGCAAGGGCGAAGTCACCACGTTCATCTATGACGCGTTGGGATACCTGACCACCGTGCGTGGCGCCACGGGAGTCGACGGCACGATCGGTTACGATGGATTTGGTCGGCCGCGGGTGTCTACCGGAACAGATGGCTACCAGACCGTCACTGACTATGATGCCCTGAATCGGACGCTGCGAGTAACCTATCCAGACACCACCTATGAACAGGTGGCGTACCGCTGGCTTGATGTCGAATGGATACGTGATCGTCAGGGGCGCTGGACGCACCATTTTCATGATTCACTGCGCCGCTTGGCGGCGACGCGCGATCCACTGGGACGCATCACCTTGATCAGTTGGTGCCGCTGCGGACAGCCGAACGCCATCACCGATCCCTTGAATCGGGTGACGCGGTGGGCCATGGATCTGCAGGGCCGGGTAACCACCAAGACGTATCCTGACGGGAAAGAGGCGACCAGTGTCTACCAGCCGATGTCAGGACGCCTGGGATCAACAACGGACGCAATGGGCCAGGTAACCAGCTATCAATACTTTCTTGACGACAAGCTGAAGCAGATCACCTACACCTCGGCTGCGCGGCCAACGCCGGGCGTGTCCTTCACCTATGATGCGGCCTACGGGCGGATGCAGACGTTGGTCGATGGCACCGGCACAACTACCTATTCCTACCATCCGATCACCGCAGCTCCGGGCACCCTAGGCGCGGGTCAAGTATCGTCGATCGATGGGCCACTCGACAACGACACGGCAAATTTCATTTACGACGAATTGGGACGTTCGCTCACCCGCACCCTGGGCTTGGGGGCCACCGCCGTATCGTATGCGCAAACGGTGTCCTACGATGCCTTGGGCCGGGTGTCGGCGCAGGCCAATGAACTTGGCAGCTTTGGTTATCTCTATCAAGGTGCGACCGGGCGACTGCGTGAAGTGACCCTCCCCGGGGGGATGAAGACCACCCTCGACTACCTGACGGCAACGGGAGATTTTCGTCTCCAAGGAATCAGCCACACACGCTCGGGCGGGGCGCTGATCGCCTCGCACGCCTATACCTATTCGCCGGCGGGGGCCATCACGTCGTGGGCGCTCCAAACCGATACTGCTGGGGCATCGACCTTCCAGTTCACCAATGACGAGACCGATCAGTTGCGGACGGCCGTACGCTCCGGGGCGCTGCCAACCGGCGCTCCAGCCACCAGCGCCTTCCGTTACGACACCGCGGGGAATCGCACCACGACGCAACTCGACAAAGTGGTGCAGACCCATGCCTACAATACCCTCAACCAACTGACTCAGACCACCGCTGGTGGCTTGATGCGGGTGGAAGGACACCTGGATGAATTGGCCCAGGTCACGGTGAACGGGGCACCTGCGCGCGTGACGGCGGACAAGAAATTTACCGCCGAGGTGCCGGTGACACCGGGCAACAATACGCTGACCATCCAGGCGACGGATGCGAATGGCAATCAGCGAGAGAAAATCTGGGATGTGACCGGGATTACCGGAGCGACAGCGAGTCCGACGTATGACTTCAACGGCAATTGCCTGAGTGACGGCGTGCGTACTTACGAATGGGATGCCAACGATCGCATGACGGCGATTATCATTGGGCCCCAGCGCAGCGAGCTTACCTACGATGGTATGGGGCGACGAGTACGAATCGTAGAGAAGACGAATGGCACGGTGACGTCTGACAGGCGCTTTGTGTGGATTGGGGCGGAGATTGTCCAAGAGCGAGATTCAGCAAATGCCGTGACCAAACGGTTCAGCGGTCATGGAGCTCTCGGGAGCGCAGGTGTAGTGCTGTACTTACGGGATCACTTGGGCTCCGTTCGTGAGGTGATGGATACCGCTGGGGCAGTGCGGGCTCGATACGATTACGAGGTGTACGGGAAGCAGCGAAAGATCAGTGGAGATTTAGAGGCCGAGTTTGGATTTACGGGACACTATCAACATGTGCCGAGTGGATTGGCTCTGACTTGGTTTAGGGCCTATGATCCGGGCACGGGGAGGTGGATGAGCAGGGATCCGATTGGGGAGGCGGGCGGTCTGAATCTGTATGGCTACGTTGGCAACAGGCCAAGTGCGCTCATGGACCCTTTCGGCCTCTGCGATGAAGATTTAGGCATCGGGTATTTCGGATTTATCGATGGTTTGACATTCGGTGCTGCGTCTTGGTTGACCTTAGATCCAGACGAGCGCGGCATATTGTACGACCGCCCAAGTTATTACGTGGGTACGGCAGTTGGCGCAGTCACAATTGGCGTCGTGAGCGGTGGTCTTGGGACTACGGCTTCAATGGTTGGAAATGTGACGCGCGCTGGCGCTGCAGCACGGGGCGTAGCCGCCATGTCCGCATCTGAAATGATTGCGATTTTGAAATGGGCAGGGAAGCGAAGTCTCAATGCTCAGAGTGCAACTAGCCAATTTCTTTGGGCGAATCGGTCGATGAAAGTAGGTGAATTCATGTCTAAATACATGAAGGGATCTGCGGGAAGGTGTCCTAATCTGCAGGGAAACTGGGCGGAAATGACTGTTGAAGAGGCATTGAAAAACGAGACGCTGCGTAAGCTGCTTACTCAACTGCGCTTCGGAAAGTAGGACGCTACTATGGCCGCAAAGAAAAGTTGGTTCAGTGCTTTACTTGCTTACGAGTACGGGGGCGGCGGGATCGATTTGTTGCTCCTGAAGTCACTCATTATTTTTCGAGCGACTAACTTCAAGACGGGGCTTAGTCGCGCCAGGGCGCTCGGCAGAGAATATGCCGAGAGGCAGCCAAAATCTAAAGAATCAGTCGGGGTAACGTTTTTGGGCGTTATCAACTTAGACATGATTGGCGTAATGCGGGACGGTAAAGAGGTCTGGTCTAACCTCTCCGATAAATCAAACTTCGATATGGAGAAACTTGAGGATGTTCCTGGGCAAACGATTTGATGTGACGTGATCGCGCTGTAGTGGGTGTAGTGGTGTACTGGGTCATTGGGAAACCCGGAAAACCCTGGCCTTTTCCGGTGTTCTTTCTCGTTCGCGTCTTCAAATCACTAGGCCGCCTCCTTGCGGTAAACGTTGATCAGCCCCCCGACGCGCTCCTGGCGCGTGAGCTTCCAATGTCGCCCTCACCAGAATGCATCGTCTTTAGTTCCTGAGGTCGTGTAGACGAAGTCGCGTGCTCCCAGAGGCGGCGTTAGCCGCCAGAGGGAGTGGCCA
>JAYVTR010000035.1:0-6612 GCA_043788625.1 Planctomycetota bacterium | reverse complement strand
GTTTCTGGGGCCTCCACGTGGGCATGCTGCTCTGTCTGGAGCTGGGGCCGTTTCCGTATGTGTGCATTGCCGGCTGGGCGTTGTTCATCCCCGGCAGTCTGTGGTCAAAGCTACCTTCATTGAGCCGGCAGCCTGCTGCCAGCATCGCAACGGCAGCGCGACCGGCGTGGTGGAGCGAAACCGTGGTCGTGGTGCTGTTGGGTTACGTGCTGCTATGGAATGCCCGCACCATCAATTTTGCACGCGTCGCCACCGTCTTCCCTACGTCGGTGAATATTATCATTCAAGTACCGCACCTCGATCAGATGTGGTCGATGTTCGCTCCCTACCCCCTGCATGAAGACGGCTGGTATGTCGCCGATGCCGAACTGTCCGATGGTACCAGCGTCGACCTCATCACCGGCAAAGCGGTTCATGAGCAGCAACCCGCCGAGGCGCCATACGCCAACGAACGCTGGCGTAAATATCTTCTCAACCTCTCGACCCCCGACGGTATCGCCTGGCGTCCGGCCGCCCTGGCCGCGCTCAAGCGGCGCTGGGACAGTGCCCATCCGCAAGTCCCGGTCGTAAGCTGTGAATTACGCTTTTGGCGCAAAATCAATCGCCTGGGAGCCGCCGCTGATTACCACCTGGAAAGCTTGGCGAGAATCCCGTAAATTATTTATTGAAAATAGTTTATAATCAAATTTTAGCTCTGTCCTTGCGCCCCGGGGAACCTCCCTAGCCTTGCCCAAGTTTTTGCCCAGCCCCCAAGCTCGCCGCTCCCGTCCGCCGTTTTTGCTAGAAGCACCATGCCCAAGCGCCTCGACATCAAATCCATCCTCCTCATTGGCTCTGGCCCGATCATCATTGGTCAGGCCTGTGAGTTCGATTATTCGGGCACCCAGGCCTGCAAAGCGCTGCGCGAAGAGGGCTATCGCATCATCCTGGTCAACAGCAATCCCGCGACGATCATGACTGATCCGGAGATGGCCGACGCGACGTACGTCGAACCCATCACCCCAGCAACCGTGCGCAAGATCATCGCTCGTGAGCGGCCTGATGCGATTCTGCCGACCCTCGGTGGACAGACGGCTCTCAACACCGCCATGGCCCTGGCCGAAGACGGGACCCTTGAGGAATTCAACTGCCAGATGATCGGCGCCAACGCCGAGGTCATCACCCGCGCCGAGTCGCGCGAAGTCTTCGCCGGCATCATCAAGAAGCTCGGCTTGGGGATGGCCCGCGCCGAGAAGGCCACCACCTGGGAAGAATGCCTGGTGGTCAAAACCCGCATCGGCCTGCCGTGCATGATCCGTCCGTCGTTCACCATGGGCGGCTCGGGCGGCGGCCTGTGCACCAGCGACGAGCAGTTCGAGACCATCGCTAAGCGTGGCCTGATGCTGTCGCGCACCAGTGAGCTCTCGATCGAGGAATCGTTGTTCGGCTGGAAAGAGTACGAACTCGAAGTGATGCGCGACACCAAGGACAACGTCGTCATCATCTGCGGCATCGAAAACCTCGATCCGATGGGCGTGCATACCGGCGACTCGATCACCGTGGCGCCCATCCAGACCCTCAGCGACCGTGAATACCAGCGCATGCGCGATGCGTCACTGGCCATCATCCGCGCCGTCGGCGTCGAGACCGGCGGCTCGAACATCCAGTTCGCCACCGATCCGAAAACCGGACGCATGGTGGTGATCGAGATGAATCCGCGCGTCTCGCGTTCGTCGGCTTTGGCTTCGAAAGCCACCGGCTTCCCGATCGCCAAGATCGCCGCCAAGCTGGCAGTCGGCTATACCCTCGACGAACTGCGCAACGACATCACCCGCGAGACGCCGGCCTGCTTCGAGCCGACCATCGACTACGTGGTGACCAAGGTGCCGCGTTTCACCTTTGAAAAATTTCCCGACGCCGACGACACCCTCGGCTACCAGATGAAGTCGGTTGGCGAGGTCATGGCCATCGGCCGCACCTTCCGTGAATCGCTGCAGAAGGCCCTGCGCGGCCTGGAGACCGGCCACTGCGGCCTCGGGCCCAAGAAGGCCGATGACGTCGCTGATCCCGCCAAGAAGGACGAATACCTCAAGCTGATCAGCCGGCCGCATGCGACGCGGCTGTTCCAGGTGCGCTTGGCCTTTCAAGCCGGCGCTACCTTGGCCGAGATCCACACGGCAACCTTCATCGATCCATGGTTCTTGCGCAACATCCAGCAGTTGGTTGAGCACGAAGCCGCCCTGCGCTCCCTGGGCATGTCGCGCATCAACGAGGCGGAAATGCGTCGCGCCAAGCGCGACGGCTTCAGCGATAAGCAGCTGGGCATCCTATGGAACGCCAGCGAAGACGCGGTGCGCGATCTGCGCGACCGACTCGACATCCATCCCTCGTACAAGCTGGTCGATACCTGCGCTGCCGAGTTCACCGCTTTCACGCCGTACTATTATTCGACTTACGAAGCTGAGTCAGAGCACCCGGTCAACGACAAGAAGAAGATCATGATCCTTGGCGGCGGTCCCAACCGCATCGGCCAGGGCATCGAGTTCGACTATTGTTGTGTGCATGCCGCCATGGCCCTGCGCGATGCCGGCTACCAGGTGATCATGGTTAACAGCAACCCCGAGACCGTGTCGACCGACTACGACACCTCGGACTACCTGTTCTTCGAGCCGGTGACCACCGAAGACGTGCTCGAGATCAACCGCGTGATGAAGCCGATCGGCGTCATCGTGCAGTTCGGCGGACAGACACCGCTGAACATCTCGCTGGCCTTGGAAAAGGCCGGCATGCCGATCATCGGCACCAGCCCGACCAACATCAACCGCGCTGGCGACCGCGAGCTGTTCAAGAAAATCCTCGAACACATCAAGCTCAAGCAGCCGGTGAACGGCATCGCCCGCACCATGGACGAGGCCTTCCGCGAAGCCGCGCGCATCGGCTATCCGGTGGTGGTGCGCCCAAGCTTCGTGCTCGGTGGCCGGGCGATGGAAATCGTCCCCAACCAGGATCAGCTGGCCAAGTTCGTCGGCGCGGCTTTCGAAGTCTCAGCCGGCGCCCCGGTGCTGCTCGACAAGTATCTCGAAAACGCCGTCGAGATCGACGTCGATGCGGTATGCGACGGCACCGACGTCATCATCGGCGGCATCCTCGAACACATCGAGGAAGCCGGCGTGCATTCGGGTGATGCCAGCTGCGTCATCCCCTCGATGAGCCTGTCGGACCGCGCGCTGCGCCAATTGCGCGAGATCACCCGCGCCCTGGCCCTGAACCTCGACGTGCGCGGGCTGATGAACGTGCAGTTCGCCATCCGCAACGAAGAGATCTACCTGCTGGAAGTCAATCCGCGCGCCAGCCGCACGGTGCCCTTCGTCTCGAAAGCCACCGGTGTACCGCTGGCCAAGATCGCCGCCCTGGTGCAATCGGGCCTCAGCCTGGCGGCCATCGGCATGACCGCCGACGTGCCTGAACCAAGCCACGTGTGCGTCAAGGAATCGGTCTTCCCGTTCAACAAATTCCCCGGTGTTGATACCATCCTCGGCCCGGAAATGCGTTCGACCGGTGAAGTCATGGGTGTGGCCAAGACCTTTGGCGAAGCATACTACAAATCGCAGCTGGGCGCCGGTTCCAACGTCGCTCTGGCCGGCAAGGTCTTCGTCAGCGTCCGCGACAATGACAAGCGCCTGATCATCCCCTTGGCGCAGCTGATCGTCGATCTGGGTTACCAGATCTACACCACCGGCGGCACCGGCAAGATCATGGAACGGCATGGCGTGCCGGTGACGTACCTCAACAAGGTGCGCGTCGGCGGTGACACCGTGCTCGACCATCTCAAGGAATTGGCCTTTGTCATCAACACGCCGAACAACCGCGGCGGGAAGACCGACGAATCGAAGATCCGCAGTGCCTGCGCCGTCGCCAATACGCCGTACTTCACCACCCTGTCGAGTGCGGCGGCCCTGGTCGGCGCATTACGCCAGCTCAAGCGTGCCGACTACACCGTGCTGTCGTTGCAGGAACTGCTGCCCAATAACGGCGTGTGGCGTCCTGCCATGCAGGCCTGAGGCGATTGTAAGCTGTACCAGAGGCAGTGCCGGTCTGCCGGCACTGCCTCTTCTTTTTTGCACCCTCCTCGTGAAGCCCACCATGCCCGACCTCATCCGCGATCACCACGGCCTGCACCTGGTGATCACCATCACTGATGACGGACAGGTGCTGCTGCGCCACCTTGGCACGCAGCCCATGGCGCCGCGTCCGCTCACAGCTGACGCCATGCAGCGCCTGGTGGAGGTGCAGGCGGTCGGCCACAACCAGCATGAGCACCACGGACAGCGCTATACCGGCACCCAGCCCGGATCGCTTCTGCGCCACCATGCGACGCGCGATACCGGCGACGTACTGGAGATCGAACAGCGCTGGCAGCAGGTGGCGGTCACCACCCGCCTGCGTTTCGTCCCCGAGCAGCCCATCGTCCAGGCCAGCACGACGGTGACGTGCCTGGGACCCGATGCCATAGATCTGGATTACGTTTCAAGCTTCTGCTTTACGGGCTTTAATCGTGACGGCCTCACCGCCCACGATGAACGCTTCGCCCTCCACATCCCGCACAACACCTGGTGCGGCGAAGCCCAGTGGCAGGCGACGGCATTGCCTGCGGTAGGCCTGTTCGAGGGCGCCGGCGGCGGCTTCCCGCGCCATGCCTATGGCGCGCAGGGCACCTGGTCGAGCTGCGGCTTCCTGCCGATGGGCGCACTCGAAGACCGCGAATGCGGCACCACGGTGGCCTGGCAGATCGAGCACCATGGTTCTTGGCTGGTGGAATACGCCTACCAGAGCCACCAGCTCGGCATGCGTCTCAGCGGTCCGACCCACAATGATCACCACTGGTCCAAAAAGCTGGAAACCGGCGCCAGCTTCACCAGCGTACCGGTAGCGGTGACGGTGGTCGAAGGCGGCCTTCAAGAAGCACTCTGCGCGCTCACCAGCTATCGCCGGGTTTTACGCAAAAAGCACCGCGACAACCGCGAGCTGCCGGTGATCTTCAACGATTTCATGAATTGCCTGATGGGCGATCCGACCACCACCAAGCTCTTGCCGCTGATCGATGCGGCGGCGGCGGCCGGCTGTGAATATTTCACCGTCGACTGTGGCTGGTACTCGGATGGTCCGTGGTGGGATGGCGTCGGCGAATGGCAGCCGGCTGCCGGGCGCTTTCCCGGCGGCATCATCGAGGTGCTGGGCTACATCAAGAAGAAGGGCATGGTTCCCGGACTGTGGCTCGAACTCGAAGTCATGGGCATCAAGTGCCCCTTGGCCGATAAGGTGCCGGCAGCGTGGTTCTTCCACCGCCGTGGCCAGCGCATCATCGACCACGCGCGCTATCAGCTCGACTTCCGCCACCCGGGAGTGATCGCGCACGCCAATTCGGTGATCGACCGCCTGGTGGTGCAGTACGGCGTCGGCTACATCAAGATGGACTACAACATCAATGCCGGGGTCGGCACCGAGCTGGATGCCGACAGCGCCGGTGATGGTTTGCTGCAACACAATCGCGCCTATCTGGCGTGGCTCGACCGGGTCATGGACCGCCATCCGAAATTGGTGATCGAGAACTGCGGCAGCGGTGGCCTGCGCATGGATTACGCCCTGCTCGCTCGCCATCCTATCCAGTCGGTCAGCGACCAGACCGATTACCGCAAGAATGCGCTCATCGCCGCCGCTGCCGCCTCGGCCTGCACCCCGGAACAAGCCGCCATCTGGAGCTATCCGCTACGTGAAGGCACCCGTGACGAAGTGATCGTCAACATGGTCAACACGCTGCTGCTGCGCGTGCACCAGAGCGGCCACCTCGGCGAACTCACCGGTGAACGCCTGGCCTTGGTGCATGAAGGAATCGCGGTTTACAAATCGATCCGCAAAACCATTCCGCACAGCCTGCCACTGTGGCCATTGGGCTTGCCGGCCTTCGGTGATACGTGGGCGGCGTTCGGCCTGAGCGCCGATGATGGTACCACCCTGCTCGCCGCATGGCGCCTCGGCGACAGCAGCGAAGTCAACGAATTGCCCCTGCCGCATCTCGCCGGCTACGTCGTCACCGTCGAACGTTTGTATCCGGCCCAGGCAGCTGGCGAACACTGTTGGCAGGCGGTGTCCGGCTCGCTGTCGGTACGTCTGCCAGAAACCACCACGGCGCGCCTGTTCCGCCTCACCCCTCTCGATAACGAAAGCGACGACGAATAATCATGGCTGCCATCCTCGCCATCCTCGCTGCCGTCATTGGCATGCCGCTGCTCGCCCTGACTCTCGGTTGGGTGCAAGTCGTGTGGTATCGCCTGCGCAAAACCCCCGAAGACGACATCCCGTTCTTCCTCGCCCTGGTCTTCCGCGGCATGCTTGTGGTGCTCGCAATCATCACCGTTGGGGCCATTGCCAGCCACCTGCTGGCACGCCATTAACCAGCGTCCAGCTTCGCAGCTCGAAAGCTCGAAGCTCGCAGCTCGAAACTCGAAGCTCGAAGCTCGAAGCTCGAAGCTCGAAGCTCGAAGCTCGAAGCTACTTCGCCTTGGCGAAGTTCGCCGCCGCGAAGTCCCAATTCACCAAGCTGGTAAGGAAGACCTCGACGTACTTCGGACGCAG
>JAYVTR010000034.1:0-2422 GCA_043788625.1 Planctomycetota bacterium | reverse complement strand
CCGAACTCACGACCTATGGTGCCGGAACGTTGTCGGGCCTGGTGGTGGTAAAGACGGATCGCAATCAGCACCTGACCATGTTTGAGTATGATGCGACCGGACGGCGCGTTCACAGCGAATGGGCCAGTGGCACGCCCGAGAAGCTGATCGAGGATTGCACCTACGTGCCGGGCAGTGCGAAGCACAAAGCCACCTGTACGCGCGGCGGTGATAGCACGCAGTATACGTATGATCCACGCGGTCGCCTCATCGCTCGAACCGTGTCTCCGGTCATCGGACGCGAGCTGACGACGAGCTTTTCCTATGACGAAAAAAGTCGAGCGTTCAGTCAATCGGATCCGTATGGGCGGTTCCTCTACCGCGCCTTTGACCCCGTCGACCGCGTGACGCGGACCGTGCAAGAATTGGTACCGGGTGCAGTCGGTACGCCGGCTCAGGTCGAGGCCCTCGCGTTGGCCACCTATGTCGTGCCGTCGTTCACCAGTACAGATATTGGCGGCCCGGCCCTGGCCGGCAGCAGCGTAGTCGCCGGCACGGTGCCGGGCGCGGGCAGCATCACGATTCAGGGTGCTGGGGATGCCTTGCTCTGGGGATCGAGCGATCAGCTGCAGTTCTTCTCACGTCCGCTGGAGGGCGATGCGACGCTGACCGTGCGTCTCGACAGCCAGACCCAACCCAGCCCCTGGTCGAAGACCGGCCTCATGCTGCGGACCTCGCTGGCCGCTGATGCGCCCTTCGTCGCGGTGCTGGTGGGGTGGCAGGGCATTTCGATTCAATACCGCCCCAGCGTCGGTGCCGCAATCGGCTGGCCCGAGTTCCTGGCAGTACCCGCCGAGCGGGCACCGGTGTGGTTGCGGGCGCAGTCGCTTGCCGCGACGGTGCATTTGTCGATGTCGGATGATGGCGTGGTATGGACCGGGTTGGCGGCGCTGCCCTTTGAGCGCATTGCCGGGGCGCGTATCGGACTCTGTGTGACCTCGTATACGGCTCCCCAATACTCGACGGCCGTGTATTCGCACATGTCGTTGCAGCTGGGGGCGCTGGATCCGGCCCCACTCAGCAATCTCGTGAATAGTTATCTGGCCTCGCTGCCGCGTGATCTGAGCGTCAACCCCGGCTACGTGATTGAGGAGACGGAGTACGACGCCAGTGGCTTGGTCACCGCGCGCATCGATGGCCGTGGTATCCGCTCGACCACCGTTTATGATTCGCAGCTGCGCGTGACATTGAAAGTGGAAGCGGCCGGTACCCCGGAAACCGCTAAAACAGTGTATGGCTACGACGCACAGGGCAATCGCATCCACATGACCAATCCCCGTGGGTTCATGACTGCGATGAGTTACACTGGACGCAATATGTTGGCAAACGTGACCGAGGCGTTCGGTACCGCGGACGCTGCGACCACTACATACGTCTATTCGCCAACGCATAAGATTCTGACCATGACCGATGCCCTCGATCGGACCATCGTGAATACCTACGAGGTGTGTTGTGATCGGTTGGCGACCATCACCGATTCGGCCGGGTTCGTGACTGCATATACGTATGACTCCGTCGGTAATTGCACGTCGATTACGGACGCCAACGGTTTGACAACTCTAATGACCTTTGACGGCCGCAATCGGCCGGTGACGATCACCAATGGCGCTGGTGAGACGACGAAATTTGCCTACACCGAAAACGCGTCCGTCTTGCCCGAAGCGGCTGGTTTAGGGCTGGGCACCGGTGCTGATGGCGCAGCGGTGAGCAACACCAACGCGCTCGGTGAGCGCTCGCTGGTGATTCAGGATAGTCTCGGTCGCACCGTGCGGCAGATGGATGCCCTGGGTCATGCAACGACTGTCGTTTATGATGCGTTGGTGGTCAATAATGGTGTGACCCTGGTAGCGACCGGTACTAGCGATCCCCGGGGACATACCATTACGGCGCATCAAGATGGCGCAGGTCGCACGCGTGTGCGGCTTGATGCACTGCATCTGCGCAACACCTTCGGCTACGATGCCGCCGGCAACTTCGTCATCTGGCGCGATGCGAATGGTGTCGGGAAGGAGGTGACCTACGATACGCGCAACCGCGATGTGACGGCCGTCGACACCGCCGGTGCCGTCATGCACAAAGCCTATGACGCCAACAACAATCTCATGGCCACCACCGATGCCTTGGAGCAGGTCGAGACGACGGTCTTCGATGCTCGCGATCGCAAGATCTCCACCACCGATCGTATCGGCGCCACCACCACGTTCATCTATGACGTGGTTTCGAATCTGACGAGTATCACCGACGCCGAAGGCGGCGTGACGCTCTACCGCTATGATCTGCGCAATCTGCTCAATCGCGAAGTCTTCCCGCAGGGGCAGAGTGCCCGTGCGGCGCGCTACTACGCCTACGACGCAGGTCGCCGCCTGATCAGTCGCACGGTCGC
>JAYVTR010000033.1:0-2417 GCA_043788625.1 Planctomycetota bacterium | reverse complement strand
GGAAAATAACTCCGCAAGCCGAGTTGATGAAGGTTGAGCTTTCTTTGCGGCATGCGGCCCTGGCGTTCAGGCGCTGCTAGAACGGTGCCTGCGAGGTCGGCAGGCACCTGCCGCATGCTGCTACCACGTGCTACAAAGCGCGAATGCACTAGATTTCCCAGAATTCCCGGCCACATCATAGACGTGCCCGACCACCGTTTATCCACAGATTTTTTGCCACATTTATCTGCTAACCAGGCCAATGATCCAGCATACGCCCCACCGCGATTAGCTGGGGAATGCCTTGATCGCAAAATAGGTTTAGCACCCACATCCGGAGATGATGGATTGCGTTTTCGCAGCGGCGAGCTGCTTGGTGCAGGTGGTATCGGGCGGGTGATGGTGGTCGAGGACCGCAATCTCCAGCGCGAGGTAGCGGTCAAGACCCTGCTGCCCGGGCAGGGCAGCGACAGTATCTCAGTGGCGGCCCTCATCGCCGAAGCGCGCATCACCTCAAATCTCGAACACCCGGGCATCGTGCCGGTGCTCGACCTCGACGTCAGCGCCGATGGCCAAATTTATTATACCATGCGGCGCATTCACGGCCGGTCCTTCGGCTCGCTCATCAGCGAGGCTCAACGCAATGGAGTGCGTCCGCCGGAGATCGCGGATGCCAATGCGCTGGTGACTATTTTGCTCAAGATATGTGATGTCCTCGCCTATGCTCACAGCCGCCTGGTGGTCCACCGGGATCTTAAACCAGACAACATCATGCTTGGAGGGTTCGGCGAGGTGGTGGTGCTCGATTGGGGGGCGAGCACGGTCATTCCTGGCGTAGGGCAAGGGGCACCAAGCCCCAGTGATCAGTACGGAACTCCGGCGTTCATGAGTCCGGAGCAGGCGCGAGGCGAGGCCCTCGATGCGCGCAGTGACGTATGGAGCCTCGGCGCGACTCTCTTCAATGCCTTGTTCCTACGCTTTCCGCTGGAAATGGGCGATGACGAGGAGGGGTTTTGGGCTGGCAAGCGCCTGGGCACGGTCACCCCACCCCAGGCAGATGAGCTGAGCGTTTTAAATCGGCCGTTATCGGCCATTGCCATGCGCGCCATGGCAGCGGACCCGGCGCAGCGTTATCAAGATGTCGTCGCCCTCGCCGCTGACTTGCGCGCATACCAGGCCGGGCACGCCATGGTGTCTTATCGCGGCTCACCGTGGGAGCGCTTGCGACGTTGGTACCGCCAATGGAGCCGTACGTGCTGGGTCGGGCTGGGGGTCGCCGCCTTGATCGTCTGCGTCGCCTGGTTCGCGTGGGGCGAACGGCTCAAGCAGATCGCGACCTGGGGTCAGCCCATCGTAAGCGAAGAATTTTCCGACGACTCATGGCGCTCACGGTGGACAAGCGAGCCGTCATCAGCGTTCGCGGTCACGGACGGACGTTTGCTGAGCATCGCGCCCTTGGCCGCCTTCACCTGGTATAAGCCATCACTGGCCGGGCCGGTGGCAATCGAGTTCGATGGCGAGATCACACCTGGCACGCGCCCCTGCGATCTTTCGGTGGCGTGGAGCGATGGTGACTTCGACCCGGCTCATAGGCAGCTGCCACTGAACGGCTGGTTGATCCAAGCCGGTGCCTATGACAACAGTTTTTGCTCCATTTGCCGCATTACGAACAATCTGCAAGACCAGGTGGCACGGGCCTCGATCCACCTGACGCCCGGCAAGGTGTATCATCTCCGCGTCGAACTCGATGGTCCATTGGTACGCCTCATCATTGATGGCGAGGTAGCGGTCGCTTACGAGGACGTGGTGCCGGTCCAACCCGGACACATCGGCCTCTATGCTTATTACCCGGGAAAAGCATTCGACCATCTGCATCTCTACACCAAGGGCGTGGCCGAGCGCCTCAGTCCGATCAGCCTTGGCGACGACAGCTTTTATGATGGCCTTTACGAGCGGGCGATTGAACGCTATCAGCGCGTGGTGACGAGCCATCCCAGCGGTCCGCTGGCGGATGAGGCCTGGTATAAAATTGGTTACTGTCATCAACTGGCCAAGCGCCCCAGCCAGGCGTGGGCCGCTTGGCAGCACGTCATAGCTCCTCCCTTCAGCGACCGCGTCGCCTGCAATGATCTGCAACGGCTGTTCACCGCCGGACGTCACGATGAGGTGCTCGCGCGTGTCGCCGAGGTAGCCACCCGCTCATCCTTTGCTTTCAGCCAGGTTGAAGGCCTGTGGTCAAAATGGGCAAACCAACTGCTGCCAGAAAACCAGCATCCGTACCACCCCGAGGTGCTCGCACACTATCTCGCCATCCGCAAAGAACTTTTTCCGGGTATGGGTTGCAGTGTCAGCGCCTATGGCAATGGCCTCATCGCTCTTCGTCGTTATCAGCAAGTGGTGGATGAATGTGGCGATGATCCGTTATCAGTGATCAATGC
>JAYVTR010000032.1:0-13886 GCA_043788625.1 Planctomycetota bacterium | reverse complement strand
TCGGTCATTGGCGAGGTCATGAGCAAAAATGGGACGTCACGACCAATGCGCCGCGACAGACTGAGGACTTTTTCAGCCTGTAGTTGATAGATGCTTTTTCCCGAGTGCGGGGCCACCGAGAAACAGCCCTTCGGCGCGCTTGAACCCAGACGTGTGCCTTGGCCACCGGCAACCATCAATACGGCTACCTGTCCGGCACGATAAGCTGCTTCGCCGATGCGTTCGAGTTCGTTGCCGCGGGCAACACGTTCAGTAAGATCAATCACCCGACTCTTGCCAATGGTTCCGGCAGGGGGTGGGGAACTGTGATGTTGAAGCTCTTCCCAATCGATATCGGCGAGCCGCGCTAAATAAGCTGTGCGTTCGGCAGCCGGTAACTGCTCGACTCCCACCAGCAGATGAGTCTGGTCATGGCGGGAGAGGAGTTCAGCAAGGGCAAAGGCGTCGGTCATGGTGCCTGATGCTCTCCATGACCGCCGCTTGGCAACTGAGTTTACTTGTTACCCAAAACCAGGCCATTGCTGACCAGATAGGAATAACTTTCGATGACTGCCTGCATCATGTCGGTTTCACAATTATCCAATTCTACCGCACACCATTTGAGTACTGCTGGGTCGGCGGCGGCAACGATCGACTTGAAGTCCTGCTTACCCTTGCCAGCCGGCAGCATTTTGGCGCCTTGGGTGAACAGACCATCCTTCAGATGCAGGTGGACAGCGCGGTTCTTGAACAATTCGACCATCTTCGCCGGATTTTCTTTGGCGTAGTTTGCTGCCCAATAGGTGTCGATCTCGAGGTTCAAGGCCGGCGCGGTTTCGAGCAGGATCTCGGTGGCGAGCTTGCCGCCGATGCGCTCAAATTCGAACTCATGGTTGTGATAGCAGAGGATGATGCCTTGCTTGGCGAACACCGCACGGGCAGCTTCCAACTCGCCAGCGATGGTCTTGATGCTTTCAGCAGTGGTCCAGCGCTCTTTCGGGGTCCAGGCGACGACGTAATAAGGCGTGCCGAGGTCCTTCATGGTGTCGATGGCCTGGTTGTATTCCTCTGGTTTTGGCAATCCGCCATGGCTAGCGCTGACGACCATGCCCAAGCTATTGACGATCGAGCGGAGTTCAGCGGGGCGCAGACCATAGAAGCCAGCGGCCTCGACGCCGATGAAGCCGGTCTCGGCAAGCTTTTTCAAGACGGCGACGTGATTGCCATTGGCGGTCTGATCACGCAAAGAATAAAGCTGGACGCTGATAGGAGCAGGCATGGACGACATCCTTGATGAGCAAGCCGCGGCAGGCGGCAATGCGGGGGACGAGAAAATAGGTCCCTTGAAAAGGCATGGAAGCGCTTTCCAACGCTTTTCACGCCCAAGTGTCAGTGGTCAAAAGTACAAACGTCCTCCTTAACACGACTTTGCGCGATGGCAGAAGGGCAGCATAGTGTAGCTCGCGATAATGTTTGTACCCCAATCCGTTATTGAGCTGCCAGCTCCAAACGTCGGACGTCGATACGTCGTGACGCAAATGCTCGGACGTGGTGGCATGGGAGAGGTGTGGCAGGCGCACGACCGCCTGACCAACCAGGCGGTAGCTCTCAAACGGATCCGTCCGGCGCGCTTGCGTGTCAAGACCGACGCTTTGACTGAAACATTGAGGTTGACCCAGGAATTTCGCCTGCTGTCGAGTCTGCACCATCCGCACGTCATCGGTGTGCTCGATTATGGCCTGGATGGCCAGGGATGGCCCTTTTTCTCGATGCGCCTGCTTGCTGGCGGCTGCAATGTCACGCTGGCGGCGATAAAACAGAACCGCGCTGGGCGCTTGCGCTTCATCCGTCAACTGTTTGACGGCTTGGCTTATCTGCACCGCCGCGGAATCCTCCACCGTGACCTTAAACCAAGTAATGTCCTGGTGGTTGGCGAACACGTCTACATCGTCGATTTCGGATTGTCGATCACCGCCACGGAAGCCGGACAGGTGGAGTCACTGGCCGGTACCTTGCAGTACCTGGCCCCAGAGCTCCTCGACGGGGCCTTGCCCAGCGAACGCAGCGATCTGTATGCGGCGGGTCTGCTGGCCTACGAGATATTGACCGGTCGTAGCGCCTTCCGCACCTCGAGCCGCAACTCGCTGGGCCAAGCGATCCGCACCCAGGTGCCCGATTTCAGCGCTGCTGAGCTCGGGGATGGAGTGGGCAGTCTGCTGCGTCAGCTGCTGGCCAAAAATCCAGCTGAACGACCGCAAGATCATGCGGCGATCCTGGCTTTGCTCGACGCCTTACTGGCCGCCGAGACCACCCATGACCCGGTTGGTGCCGCGCTTGTCGCCGCCACCTTGAGCCCGGGGTTTATCACCGCCACAGTTGCTGGCCGCGATGGTTTCGCACGCGCGGCGCCGTTGGTGGGCCGTGATCGCGAATTGGGCGAATTGATACTCGACCTGGTGGCGGCACTCGATGGCAATGGCCGCTCGCGCATGGTGCTGGGCATGGTGGGTTCGGGAAAAACCCGTCTCATCGAAGAGCTGCGGTCGGTGGCGTTGGTACGCGGTGCCCTGGTGGTGGCGGGGCGCAGTTCTGCCGAAGGCGGCTTGCCATTTGCGCCATGGCGGGCGGTGCTGCGGCGGCTGGCTCTTGAACAAGAACCTGACGATCATGCAGCGGCGGTGTTGCGTCCGTTGGTGCCCGACATTGAACAGCTGATTGGTCGGTTGGTGCCGGCATTACCCGAACTGGATCCGGGCGGCACCCTGGCGCGTTTGGCCACGGTGATCACCACTTTGCTGCGCCATCAAGGGCGGACGGTAGTACTGATCATCGAAGATCTGCATTGGGCAGGCTCCGAATCCATCGATCTGTTTTCGGTCATCGCGGCTAGCACCAATGAACTGCCGCTGTTGCTGCTGGGTTCGGCGCGGGCGGATGAGGTCGAGGATATCGTCGGCCGTTCAGGAGCCGGCACCACCACCACGCTCAAGGCTTTGGATGCGCGGGCGCTCGAAGAGCTTGCCGCCGGCACCATTGGCCAGGCCGGGCGTTCACGGGCTTTGGTTGAACTGATCACCCGTGAATCTGAAGGCAATCCGTTCTTTGCGGTCGAAGTCCTGCGCGCGGTGGTCGAACGCGCCGGTGGTTGGGACAAAGTCGAGTCGGCGCCGATTCCGGAAAAGCTATTGGTCGGCGGCATGCGTGCTGTGGTGGCGCGACGACTGCATCGCTTGTCGGCAGAAGACCGCCGCTTGGTGGAATGCGCCGCCATCGCCGGTCGCGACCTGAATTTACCCATGCTGGCGACACTGGAGCCGACCGCCGATTGGAACGGCTTTCTGCTGCGGGCGACGGACCAGTCATTGATAGAAAGTCGCGCCGACACGTGGTCATTCGTCCATGAACAACTGCGCAGCGCCTTGATCGAAGTGATTGAAGCGACACGTCGGCGCGACCTGCACGGGCGCATCGCCCACGCCTTGTCGCACCCCGCGGAATCGACTATCAAGGCGGCTGCAGCCGAGCTGACCTATCATTGGCGGCATGCCGAAAATGTCCCCGAAGAATGCCGTTGGGCTGCGCGTGCCGGTGAAGTAGCCATGCAGGCTGGCGCCTATCGGCCAGCCTTGGTCTTTCATGAACGAGTCTTGGAATTACTCCGCTGCCATCCGCAAGAGCTGCACAATGTCGTAGACGCGACCGCCAGTCTGCGCATCCGTTTTCTGGCAGGCGATGCGGCTTTCCGTGCCGGTGATTTCCCTACCGCTTTGAAGCATCTCCAAGATGTCCTGCGTATCGCCGATCGGCCTTTGCCGGCAAATCTGCTGCCGCGTCTGCCGAGCCTCATCGGCCATGTACTGGTGCAATTCTGCCACCGCTTGCCGGGCGGCTCCCTGGCATGGCATCTGAGCCAACGGCGGCGCACGCAGAGCCTGTTGGTGGCCCGCACCTGGGACCTTCTGTCGCGCCTGCACATTTATTCGGGTGACGGCCTGGCCGTATTGGCGTGCGCGTTGCGCGCCACCAATCTGTCGGAAGCGGCCGGCAAGCCACTGACCTATGCCCACGGCATCCTCGGCTGCTCGGCGGCGGTGGCCGGCCGTTGGCATATCGCTCGCGGGTATTTCCAACGTACGCGCCTCTTGGCGGCGCAGGACCCGGTGGGCTTGGTCGACGCCATGGTCATGGAGGCAGTCAGTCTGCTGGGTGCGGCGCGTTTCGAGGAAGCCATCGCATGTTTGCAGGAAGCGCGCAGTCATGCGGAAAAAGCTGGTTATCGTCTGGGGCAAGGCCAGGCCCTGACCATCAAGGGTGTCTGTTATGGCTACACCGGTGACGTGCAGCGCATGTATGAGGTCAATCGTGAAGCGTTGGAAGCCATCCGCCATCATAGCCACGGCCATCAGCCCGGTTTCCGTTGTGGTTTAGCGCATGCCCTGACTCAATTCGGGCGTTTTGCCGAAGCCCGTGCCACTCTTGATCGGGCCCGTCAGTTGGTTGCCCACGACGATCGCCTGGTGCGCGCCCTGGTCGCGGCCAGTCTGCTAGTGGTCCATCTACGAGAGGGCGATCTGGATGCCGCTGAACGTGAGGATGGCTTCCTGCGCGAATTGATGATGGGCGTCACAGCGATTCCCTCGGCATGTGCGCAATTAATGGAAGCCCCGGCCGAACTGATCATCGCTCGCTGGCATTACGCGATCCAGCATGGTGACCCGGTTGGTGACCTACCGCGTCAGGCTGAAGAACGCTGGAAAACCCTCTCGCGGTGGGCGGGGCTCTATGCCATCGCCTGGCCCTTTGCCTGGTGGTTTCGTGGTCATCATTTCTTTTTGCGAGCCCGCCAGCCAGAAGCGTGGGCAGCCTGGGAAAAAGGCCGCTCCATGGCGGTGCAGCTGGGCATGCCGGTGCATGAAGGCATGCTGTCGCTGTCGTTGTCCAGACATGGTCCACGCCCTCAGCAGCGTAAACACCGCATGCGGGCGAAGGCGGTGTTCGTGGCCAGCCAGGCGATGTGGCATGCTCGTCAAATCGAAGAATTCCCAGAAAACGACGACAGTGGCAGTGCTTACCACAGCGTGGATTGCGAGTCGGTCAGCGCCACGCGCACGGCGGCCTACAACATTCCCACTAAGCGTGTCGAAAATGACGGTGGATGAGCACAAGCATCTGGAGTTGCGTTTCCTGGCTTTGACTTACCGTCTCAGCCCTTGCCCGCCCGGGTAGCTCAGCGGTAGAGCAGCGCTTTCGTAAAGCGAAGGTCGGAGGTTCAATTCCTCTCCTGGGCACCATGGAAAACCCCGCAGCGATGCGGGGTTTTCCTTTTTGGCAGGGCAAAACGAAGGCATAAGCTGGCGGCTTCGAGCTGCGCAGCTCACCTCAGTTGTGAATTTAATTACTGACCAATCCGTCGAGCTTCACCGCCCCCTTGAGGACTTCTTCGGCGAAGTAACTCGATCGCACATACGGCCCGCTGGCAATGTAAGCGAAGCCGACCTCCTTGCCCCAGCGCTCATATTGCGCGAATTGTTCCGGGGTCGGAAAACGCAAAATGTCGTGATGTTGCAAGCTGGGTCGCAGGTATTGACCAATGGTCATGATGTCGACTTTGGCGGCGCGTAGATCGTCCATCAGCCAGCGGATCTCATCGTCGCTTTCGCCGAGGCCGACCATGATGCCGGATTTCACCCAGATGCTGGGATCCTGCTCTTTGACGTGCTGCAGCAGATCCAGAGAGCGGCGATAGCGGGCCTGCGGACGCACCGTCGGATAGAGCCGGGCGATGGTCTCTAAGTTGTGATTGTAGACGTCGGGCTTGGCGCGCACCACGGTGTCGATGTTCTCGGTCTTACCGAGAAAATCAGGGGTCAGCACCTCGACCAAGGTGCCCGGACTCAAACGACGGATGGCAGTGATGGTGGCGGCAAAGTGTGGTGCGCCGCCATCGGCCAGGTCATCACGATTGACGCTGGTGACCACGGCCATTTTCAGACCCAGTTCGGCGACGGCCTTGGCCAGGCGCTCGGGCTCGCTGGCATCGAGGGGGCCGGGATTTTTCGTCCACTCGATGTCGCAAAAAGTGCAGGTGCGGGTGCAGGCATGCCCCATGAGCATGAACGTAGCGGCTTTCTTCGACCAGCATTCTTGCCGATTAGGGCAGGTTGCCTCCTCGCAGACCGTGACCAGGCCATGCTTTCGCACCACGGCATCGGTTTCCGAACTGATCGCATTGGCGGGCAGACTGCGCTTGAACCATTCAGGAAGGCGGGGGCGGGTAGGGCTGATGGGGACGACGGGCATGGGGGGTAGGCTACAAATGGGGGCGGATGACCAAATGCTGAACGCCCGGTGGACAGGTCGATAGGGAAATGAGGATGTCACCTATGCGTTTAACAGCTGACCTGCTCGCAACCGACTCATCGTTGCCGCTCTTTGATGAGCAGGGAGCGGTGCGTTTGACCCTGTGGCGCTTCGCTGCTCGCTGGCCATGCAGCGACGCCCTACTTGATTTCCGCGTGCTCGGCGGCGAGGAAATCGCATTGCCCGAGCCCGAACCGACCGAGCCGGTGGTTGGTGCCCTGGCCCGTCTGGTGCGTTGGACGCGCGGCACCGGCGCCTTGATCATGTTGGTCAATCCCGCCGAAGCCGTAGGCGTCGAGCATATCCCGGTGACCGAGGGGGTGCGCCTGTTCGGCGTCACCAGCGACGCCGATGTGCGCTGCTGGGATGCCCTGCTGTCCACCGGCCAGCCGGTATACGGCGTCGCCGGCACCGCCACCTTGGAAGTGCAGAGCCTGAAGCCGACCTCGGCGATCAGCGCCCTGGCGTATGGCCTGTTCACCAGCGATTGCGGCCTGACTCTCAGTGGTTTGCACGAAGACCGCACCGGGGTCGTCTATGTCTGCGAACGGGCGACCACCGCCGGGGTCATCATCCGCGGGGGTTTTGAAGGCGGCGAGCTGCACGGCGCGCCGGGTGCGCAGGTAACGTGGAAGGATCGCGGCAATGAAGGCTATGCGCGGTTGCTCATCGCTGACTCCGAAGGCCGGTATTGCCTGACCCAACCGCGTTTCATCGTTCAGGCCCGCCCCCATGCCTGAGACGCCCCGCCTAGTTGTCATCCGCCGTCGCGTGCCAAGTCAAAATCAGAGCCAATACCGGCACTGGTCGCTGTACCACGCCGAAAAAGAAATGTGGTTTGTACTCTTGCGTGCCCAATTGACCCCGCGCAAGCCCGCGGATGAGCCGATCCGCATGGTCTTGCGCAGTTACCGCACGCGCCTGATGGATTACGCCAATCTCGTTGGTGGCGCCAAACCAATCCCCGATGCCCTGATCCGTCTCGGACACCTCAAGGATGACAGTCCACGGTGGTTTCACTGCGAATATTTCCAGTTTCAGGTGCCGAAAAACGATGAACGTACTGAGCTGGAGTTCATACCCTGGGCCGGCTTTGACCACATGATCGAACCCGAACGATGAGCCCGCAGACGCAATTGCTGACCTGGTATGCCCGCGTCGGGCGCACTCTTCCCTGGCGCCAGACTCGCGACCCGTACCGCGTGCTGGTCAGCGAGGTCATGCTGCAGCAGACGCAGGTGGCGCGCGTGATTCCCTATTACGAACGCTTCCTGGCGTTGTTTCCCGATGAGCGGGCGCTGGCCCAGGCCGACACCGACAGCATCCATCGCGCCTGGAAGGGCCTCGGTTATCCAAGTCGCGTCGAGCGCTTGCGCGCTGCTTGCCAAGCGGTGCTGACACGTGGTAGTTGGCCCGATACCGCCGAGGGGCTGCAAGAGCTGCCTGGCATTGGGCCGTACACCTCGCATGCGGTGGCGTGTTTCGCCTTTGGCAGGGTCGTGCCAGTGGTCGACACCAATGTCGCCCGCGTGTATGCTCGGCGTGATGGTCTGCCCTTGCCCCTCGATCGCACCGGCATCTGGTCACACGTGGCAACACAGGTCGATCCGCAACAGCCGATCTTCTATAACAATGCCCTGATGGATCTGGGAGCGACGGTGTGCACTGCCCGCGAGCCCGCCTGTGGCCTCTGTCCGTGGGAAAAACGCTGCCTCAGTCGCGGTCAACTGCCGGTCATCGCCGCCACTTCGAATCCTTTGAAGGTAGCCAGCAAGAAGATCACCTATGGAGTTGAGGTGACGGACCGCGGCTTGCCGCGCCTACATATCGTCTTGGCGCTCATCCATCATGAAGATCGCTATCTCATTGCCCGTCGCCAAGCCGATGCGCATGTCGGTAACTTGTGGGAATTACCCGGTGGCAAACGCGAAAAAGGCGAGGACGACCGGGTGGCTATTGCGCGCGAAGTGCGCGAAGAACTCGGTGCGGAAGTGTTATCAGCGCGCGCGCTGCTGACCTTCCATCATGCTTATCCTGACCGTTACCTGACTTTCCACGTCTACCGCTGCCGCTTGTTCGATCCATTGGCGGTGCGGCCATTGGCCAGTCAGGAAATCCGTTGGGTGACTCCGGCGGAATTCATCACTGCCGAATTCCCGCCGGCCAATGTGGCGATCCAGACGCGGATGAAAAAATACCATCGGCTGAAATGATTACATAAAAAAGAAGCGGGCGAGTCGCCCGCTATACCATATCGCGATTAAGCGAAGTTGCTGACGTACGGCAGACGCGCCGCGATCGCCTTGACGTCAGCTGCGCCTGCGACGAGTTCGCCGGTGGCATCCCAGGCGCCGGTGAGGAACTGCTTGCGCACGCCCTCAGGCATCAGGGCGCTGAAGTTCTTATCACCCACCATCACCGTCAGCTTTTCGATGTCGATGGAGACGGTGGTTTGTGGATCGGCTTCGATCCGGCTCTGGATGGCTTCCGAATCAGCCACCGACACACGCAAGATGGGCAGGCCCATCGCCACGCAGTTGCCGAAGAAGATCTCGCTGAAGCTAACGCCGACGATGGCCGTGATGCCCCACTTGGCGATGGCCTGCGGCGCATGCTCGCGCGATGAGCCGCAACCGAAGTTGCTGTTCACCGCCAGGATATTGCTGCCCTGGAAACGTGCTTCATCGAAGGGGTGGATCTTGCCGGCGGCCTTGAGCTGCTGGCGATCGTCTTCGAAAGCAAACGCGCCCAGGCCGTCGAAAGTCACGCAGCGCAGGAAGCGCGCGGGAATGATGCGGTCGGTGTCGATGTCATTGCCGCGCAGAGCAATCGCCCGGGCGGTGATCTTATTGATGATGCTCATGGGAATCAGCCTTTCGCTTTCACGGACGCCAGCACCGGGCGGACGTCAGAGACTTTGCCTTCGAGCGCCGCCACGGCGACCATCGCCGGGCTCATCAACAGGGTGCGGCCCGAGGGCGAACCCTGGCGACCCTTGAAGTTGCGGTTCGACGAGCTGGCTGAGATTTGCCGGCCTTTCAGCTTGTCGGGATTCATCGCCAGGCACATCGAGCAGCCAGCGTTGCGCCATTCGAAACCGTGGGCGGTGAAGATGTGGTGCAGGCCTTCGGCTTCGGCGACCACTTTGACCGCTTCTGAGCCAGGGACGATGAAAGCCTTGACGTGGCTGGCGACTTGGCCGCCGTGCGCCTGGATGACCTTGGCGGTTTCGCGCAGGTCGCTGATGCGGCCATTGGTGCACGAGCCGATGAAGGCCACGTCAATGCGCGTGCCGGCGATGGGCTGGCCGGCCTTCAGATCCATGTACTCATAAGCCTCATCGATGGTCGCCCATTCGTCTTTGGCAAAGGTTTCACGTGCCGGAATAGTCTCACCGATGCCGACACCATGATCCGGGCTGATGCCCCACGTCACGGTCGGCTCGATGTCTTCGGCGCGGAAGGTCTTCACGTCATCGAACTGGGCATCGGCGTCAGAAGCCACCGCTTTCCACCACGCCACGGCCTTGTCCCAATTCGCGCCGGAAGGCACGTATTCGCGGCCCTTGAGGTAGGCGAAGGTGGTCTCGTCGGGATTGATGTAGCCGCAGCGCGCGCCGCCTTCGATGGCCATGTTGCAGATGGTCATGCGCTCTTCCATCGACATGGCCGCGAAGGTCGTGCCGGCGAATTCATAGGCGAAGCCCACGCCGCCCTTGGCGGACAATACGCGCAGGATGTGCAGGATCACGTCCTTGGCATAGACGCCAGGCTTGAGCTTGCCGTCGACTTGCACCTTGCGCACTTTCATGCGGTTCATCGACATGGTCTGCGTCGCCAGCACGTCGCGCACCTGGCTGGTGCCGATGCCGAAGGCGATGGCGCCGAAAGCGCCGTGCGTGGCGGTGTGGCTGTCGCCGCAGGCGACGGTCATGCCCGGCTGGGTCAGGCCCTGCTCGGGGGCGATGATGTGCACCACGCCCTGCTTGCCCGAACCGGGCTGGAACAGGCGCACGCCGAACTCGCGGCAGTTGCGCTCGATGGCGCTCATCATCTCTTCGGCCATGTCATCGGCATACGGCCGGGCCTGGTTTTCGGTCGGCACGATGTGGTCGACGGTGGCGACGGTGCGCTGAGGGTACGGCACTTTCAGACCACGCTCACGCAGCATGGCAAAGGCCTGCGGACTGGTCACTTCATGGATGAGGTGCAAGCCGATGAACAGCTGGGTTTGACCGCTGGACAGCGTGCGCGTTGCATGCAGATCCCAGACCTTGTCGAAGAGGGTGCCTTTGCTCATGTGCGGAGCTCCTTGGATGGGCACGAGAATGGCCGGCTCTTTATCGTCACAAGCGATGAGATAACATGTCAGCCATGAATCCTATTCATGATGACGCGATCGAATTCCGTGATCTGCGCTACTTCGTTGCCTGTTGCGACGAAGGCAGTCTTACGGCAGCGGCAGCGAAACTGCGCATCGGACAACCAACCCTATCGTATGCCATGACGCGTTTGGAAAAACGCTTGGACGAACGCCTGCTTGAACGGCCAGCTAATCGCCGGGCTGGTGTACGCCCGACGGCGGCGGGAAAAATCCTCTTGGCCCGGGCGCATCAGGTGGCGGTACACGTGGCTGGGCTGCGTGATGACCTGGCAGCTTTGAAGGGAGTGATCAGCGGTGAGCTGACCATAGGCTCGATCCAGAGCCTCAATGCCACCTTGTTGCCACGCCCTTTAGCGCGTTTTGCAGCCGCTCACCCTGGGATCGCCATTACTTTGCGGACCATCGCTAGCGATGGAGTGGGGGCTGCAGTGCGCGAAGGTCGCATCGAATTGGGCTTTCTCGCCGCCTCGGCCGCCGGCGCTATTGCTGGGGTCGAGCTGGCGACGGTGGCGCGCGAGGTGTTCGTATTGATTGCGCGTCATGACCATCCGTTGGCCGGCCTAGCCGAAATTCCTCTCCGGCGGCTAGCCGATCAGCCCCTGGTCTTGGTGCCCGCGGACACCTCCACCGGTGCCATCATCCATCGGGCTTGCCGCCAAGCAGGTTTCATCCCGCGCCCGGTGTTGTCGCTCGAATCCGGCGAAGCCCTGCGGGAGACGGTGCGTGCGGGGTTGGGGTGTACTATTTTACCAGAGGGCTACCTGCCGCCTGCGGATCCGGAATTACGCGCTATTCGTCTGGTAGAGCCAGTACCACGCCGCGAAGTGCTGGTGGCGACCCGCCATGGCGAGCCGTTATCACGGGCAGCCGTAGCTTTTTTGACGATGTTGCGCCAGCGTTGAGCCGGTAACTTCGAATCGTTTTGTTGATATGGGAGAGGCAGGGTTGCACCGGTGCCGAGGGCAGCCAGGATGACTACCGGCAACCACGATGGCGTCTGTACTCAAGTTAGAAGTGCTCAATCCCTCGTTTAAAGGGAAGACCTTTAAATTCAAGGACGGCCTGACCTTGGGCACGGCTGAGAGCTGTCAGATTCGGGCGCAACACGCCGAGCTGAAGCCAGTGCACATGAAGATGTTTTTCGAAGATGGTAAATCCTTCATCGAGATCGGCCAAGATGATGCCCACATCTTTGTGAACGGCAAAGATGTGATGCGTTCTGAGTTGCGGCATAACGATCTGGTCTCGGCTGGCCCAATCAAATTCAAGGTGGTTGATGAGACCATGGTCAGCCGCACCGCTCTGCGGTTAGATTCTCTGCTGGCACAGATCGATAGCGCGGCCAATGAAGAAGTACTCGATTTCGCCAAAGAAGATTTGTTTTATCGCACCACTAAAGATCCCAGCCTGCGCTCGTGCATCAATTTCGTGATTCCGTCAAAGGATAAGTTCCTTGATCAGGCCCAGGTTTTCCTCGCCCGCTTAGTCAAAAACAGCGGTGGCGTAGAAGAACAGATCGATGCATTCATGACCTGCGCCAAAGAGCTGATCCTCAATGCCCACCGTCACGGCCACAAGTACGACGAGACAAAAAAAGTCATCATCCGCTATCGTGACACTGGCACCGCCTTGTCGTTGACCATTGAAGACCAAGGCCCTGGCTTTGATCACCGCAAGGTGCTTGACGCGCTGCTTGGCAAAGACGCGGCAACCAGTGCCCGTGAACGCTATCAGGCGGGTGGCTTTGGTGGTTTGGGTTTTCAACTCATCACCAAGCTCACCACCGAACTGAGATATAACGAGCTTGGCAACATCGTGACTTTCACAGTTAGCAAAGCAGGCTAGTTTCAGCTTTCACAATTTTTAATGCGGCCCTGGCGGAATTGGCAGACGCACCAGGTTTAGGTTCTGGCACCGCAAGGTGTGGGGGTTCGAGTCCCCCGGGCCGCACCATTTTTTTGTTTGATCTTTTAACCATCAAGTCGCGGCCACCCCGCTGCGACATCATCGAGCACCAGTACCCAATCTTGCTCGGGCCCCGTAGTCAGTGGCGTGAAACGCCGCGTACCGCTGCTTGGAAAGACGCCGTCCTCAATGGCCGTGCCGCAACGTGGGTCAAACCACCACGCGCGAACTTCGCTGCCGGACAGGTGCGGCAGGTCGATGGTCACCGTCCGTCCGTTGGCGATATAGATGAGTGCGCAGCTGCCGTCGCGATGGCGCGCCGCCTGCGCCCGTTCGCCTCCACTGCCGGCGTCACCGATGAGCAGGGCGGCAGCAGGGTCCAGACGCGGGAAGCCACGCGCCGACAACAGCGCCCGGGCATGCACCATCTGTTGTCCGCCAGGCAACTCGAGGGCTTCGCGCCAGTTCACACGTGGGGCATTGCGTGGCTCACGACCCGGCGCGAAGAACTGCCATATGGGATGACAGCCATAGGTGTGGCCGGCGGCACCGGCGAGCAGGTCGCACCACAGATACCAACGCACGTGCCATGCCCCGGCGTAGCCATTAGCGAAATCGAAGGCGATGGGGTGTTCTTCGTAGAGCGGCTCGAGATCGATGACCGGCTTCAACGGCAGACGTTCACGATCAGCGCGGATGCGATCCCACAGTTCAGGATGGCGGTTGTGGCCGTTTTGCTGACCGTTGAAGTCGAGCCAGGTTTCGCCGTGAAAATACCGCCCACTGCTGTCGCCACCACCGGGATGAAAAGTGCGCAGGTGGCGTCCGCAGTCACCGGCTGCAAGACCTGCCGCCAGACTGCGCCACAGGTCGCACTGACGTGGATCACGATTGTGGCCAGAGGTGTATGCAACGTGGTGGGGACTGCGGTCGCCGCCGACCACCCACACCAAGTTTTGGTGCTGCGCGAGACGCTCACCTAACCATCTGCCATAAGTGGCGATGCTGGCACAGGTGAATATTTCAGGGCCCGTCCCCCAGGCCTTATTGATTTTGTCACCCCAGGTCGGCAACAAAGCGATGACCAAGTTGCGTGCGGCAGCTTCGCTCATCAGCCAGTCGAGGCGCTGCCAATACCCGGCCGGATCAGGGCGTGCAACATCAACCTGAAAAACGCTCTTCCCCACTCGTAGAACGAGCGAGGTAACATAGGGCTTCAGGTCGTGAATAGCCTATGCGAGACTCTGCGGACCAGCCCT
>JAYVTR010000031.1:0-16636 GCA_043788625.1 Planctomycetota bacterium | reverse complement strand
CAACTATGCCGGTTGGTGGTTTGCTGGTTTGGCCTTCGGCGCCTTGGGCTTGTTGGCCAGCGTGCTGGTGGCGATTCCCGCGATCGCCTTTGTCGTTGGCGCAATCTTCTGCGGTATCGCCATGTGGGCCGCCGCCGGTCTTGATTGGTTCGATGCCTTCAATCGCGGCGTGGTGCCGTTGGGCAATGTTTGCGCCGCCCTGGCCCTGGTCATCGCCGCCCTGGGCATGGCTACACTTTTGTTAGCCAGCCGTCGCTGGCGCCCCAGCAACAATGGGCAAGTGATTGCCCAGGTGCTGTCGTTGATCTTCGGCTTGGTGGTGTTGGCCAATCTATCCCGTGGAGCAGTGAAGTTCGGCGTCGATGCCGACGTCACCAACGAAGGCCTTGCCTCGATCTCACACACAGGTGTGTCGATCCTTGGCGAAGTCCAAGAACCAGTACTGATTACCGCCTTCATCAGCGCCGAACTGCCCAATGAGCTGGCTTTGAAAGGCAAGGAAGTCATCGATAAGTTGAAGGCTCTGGAGCGTGTGCATCCAGGCAGCATCACGGTGGTGATCAATCGCCCCAAGGACGCCCTCGACGCCGTCGGTGCGATGGCCAGCCGTGAATTTAATCTGAAGCCGCGCAGGCAAGTGGTCGACACGGTTTCAGGTAAAGAGAACACCGACGTCTTCCTTGGCGCCGCCGTCACCTCGGGTGGCAGTACCCAGCTGATCGATTACTTCGATCCGGGCCTATCGGTCGAGTATGAATTGATCCGCGCTGTGCGTGCGGTGGCCGCACCTAAGAAAAAGGTCATGGGCATCGCTTCTACCGATCTCGACATCAATGGTGGGTTCGACTACCAGAGCGGCTCGATGACCCAGCCATGGGAAATCGTCACCGAATGGAAAAAGCAATACGAGGTGCGCGCCGTCAATCTCGATTCAGCGGTCGCCGCCGAAGTCGATGTGCTGGTAGTGCCGCAGCCGTCGACCCTGACCCAGCCACAGATCGAACGCCTACATGACTATATCTGGAATGGCCGCGCGGCCCTGCTGCTCGAAGATCCGCTGCCGTACTTCTCGGCGGCACAAGGGCGTATGGACCTGATTCCCGGCCAGCCGAAAAAGGGCGGCAACCCCAATGCCGGCCCCGATGCCGGTGGCCCGCAGAAGGGCAATATCCAGGCTCTGTATCATGGCCTGGGCCTCGACTTCGACCTTGGCGCTGTGCTGTGGTCGGACTACAATCCCAGCCACGAATTTGCCGGTTTGATCCCACCGAACTTTGTGTGGACGAGCAGCGATCAAGATGGTGTGACCCGCAATAACACCGTCACCACCGGCATCAGCAGCTTGCTGCTGCCGTTCCCCGGACAGATCCTGGTGGCCAAGGACAAGTCGGCCGCCTTGACGGTGACTCCGCTGTTTACCCCGACGCCGCACGTCACCTGGGGTCGCGATATGATCAGCGACATGCTGCAGCAATCGATGTACGGCGGTGGTGGTCCGCAATTGAAAGAGCCGAAGCACAACTTCAGCGGTGATCGCAACGCGCCGGCGCCGATGGCCGTCGAAATCACTGGCACCATGGCCTCGGTCTTTCCAGAAGCCGATCCAAATGCCAAGCTCGTGGACAACAAGCTAGTGGACAAGAAGGAGGACAAGAAAGAGGACAACAAAGAGGACAAGAAAGAGGACAAGAAAGAGGACAAGCCCGCTGAGGCCAAGACGCCAGCTGCTGAGCCGGAAAAGAAGACCGGTGTCGCCTCGGCCAAGCCAATACATGTGATCGTGGTCGCCGACGTCGATTTCGTGAACAATGAATTCTTCTCTTTCTACCGCAATTCCGGCGGGCGCTTCAATGAGGACAACCTCAAGTTCCTACTCAACCTGCGCAACGTTCAGTTGGCTGCGAATGCCGTCGATGCCCTGTTCAACGACAAGGCTTTCCTCGAACTGCGTAATCGCCGTCCAGAACGGCGGCCGCTGAAGCGCCTGGAAGATCAGTTGCTGGTCACCCAGGACGTGCTGCGCAAAGCCGATCAGACGGCGACCGTTGAAGCTGAAGCCGCCAGCAAGCTGGCACAAAAATCCTTTGATGGCGAGCTGGCCAAGATCGAAGCCCGTACCGACATCGATGACAACGCCAAGGCTCATGAGAAGACCATGGTCCAGATCCGCGAGCAGCGTAAGCTCGATCTAGCGGTGACGGCCGTCAACCAGGCCAAGGAAGCGCGTATGCGCGATGCCAAAATCGACCAGCGCCGGGCGTTGGACGGTTATCGCGATCGCGTGAAATGGTTGGCCATCGGCGTACCGGCATCGGTGCTCGCCCTGCTCGTGCTGATCGTCTTCCTACGCAAAGTAGCTGCTGAATCCGCCCACGTTCCCACCTCCCGCAAGCGCGCCTGAAGGAGCTGACCCATGCGACTCCCGATTGTCCTTGGCGTTCTCGCCATCATCACGACCCCTGTTTGGCTCATGCATTCTGGTGGCCAAGCCACCACTGAAGCCGCCGCCACAAAGACGTTTGGCGAGGTGGTTCCAGCCGAGTCGATCGCCAGCCTGCGCGTGGCGACCTGGGACGAGGCCAGCAGCGCCGCCCAGGTGCTCGAAGTCAAGAAAGCCAATGGGGTATGGACCATTCCTAGCCACTTCGACTTTCCCGCTGACGGCAACACCCGCGTCACCAAGGCTGCTGCCGGCTTTTTGGGCGTCGAACGTGGTCGTGTCATCACCTCGGATGAGAAACGCTTCGAAGCCCTTGGTGTGCTCGATCCGCTGGACCCGGCCAACCTGACCAAGAAGGGCCAGGGCAAGCGTCTGACCATGACCGATTCCAGTGGCAAGACGGTAGTCGACCTCATCGTCGGCAAGTACGTTGAAGGTGCCCAGGGCCTCTACTATGTGCGCGAAGCTGCCAGCAAGGAAGTGACCACGGCGAAAGTTGATCCGTGGGAACTGTCAACTAAGTTTGTTGATTACGTCGAGACCGATCCATTCAAGATCGCCAAAGACGATATCCGCGCTGCAGCCATTGCCGACTATTCGGTGGATGAAGCCGCTGGTACCGTCGTACCGCGCAGCGAATCCAGCTTTACCCGCATTGCTGCTGATAAGGACTGGGCTGCTGACAGCAAAACGGCGATCCCCGCTGACAAGCGCGTGTCCAAGACCGCCGTCGACAATCTGGTCAATGAGATCAACAGCCTGCGCCTGGTCGGCGTGCGTCCGTATGCCAAAGAATGGCTGCAGGCGCGTGGTTTCTACCTGACCAAGCAAGGTCTGTACGGCAACGAAGGCTCGCTGGCCATCACCACCAAAGATGGCTTGAAGTACTGGCTGTTCTTCGGCGAAGTCGCCTTGGATGACGCTGCTGATAAGGCTGCTGAAAAGCCGAAAGCTGAGGCCAAAAATGAGGCCAAGGCGGATGACAAGACACCGAAAGCCGACGACAAGACCAAACCGGGCAACAGCCGTTATCTCGCGGTATTCGTCCAATATGACGAAAAGGCCGATGAAGTTAAAGCCGCCGCGGATAAAGCCGCTGCGGATAAAGCGACTGCTGAGGCTGCCGCTGCTAAGCCGGGCGATGCCAAGCTTAGCGAAGACAAGAAAATTTCGGGCGCCAAGCGTGCCGAAATGGCGCAGAAGCGCTTTACGCAGTTCTTCTACGTCATCAGTGACGAGAGCTTCAAGAAGCTGCGCCCGGCGCTCGACACATTGTTCGAAGCCAAGCCCGCCGAGCCGATGGCGGGCACCACCGGCAAGACCAACAGCGTGTGGCTCGAAGAGCACAAGAAGCTGCCTGGCGTAACCGCCACAGCCTCTGGCTTGCAGTACGAAGTCATCAGCAGCGGCCCGGCTACCGGTGTCAGTCCAAGCGACGCGCAGCAGGTCGAAGTGAAGTACAAGGGTACGCTCATCGACGGCGCTGAATTCGACAGCACCAAGGGCGATGCAACGGCGACCTTCGGCGTCACCGGCGTGATCAAGGGCTGGACCGAGGCACTGAAGTTAATGAAGCCCGGTGACAAGTGGAAGCTGACCATCCCATCGGCCCTCGCCTACGGCGAGGCCGGCAGCCCACCAAAGATTCCCGCCAATTCGATCCTGCAGTTCGACATCGAACTGCTCAATATCAAGTAAGCGGTATTCTGAAGTTTGGAAAATGGCACCAGCCGCGGGGATTCCCCTGCGGCTGGCTTTTTTTGGTGGCGATGGTGAGGAAACCATCGTTATTTCGGAGATTGAAGCTTTGAAAGCCGGTCGCTGGATGAGCGGGCGTCCTCGTCCGCTCTCGCGCTCAGGTCACTTGCCGCGCAGCGCCAGATGGCGGCTCAAATATAACAATCCCGTGGTCAAAAATGAACTCACCAGCGGTTCATCGGCATGGGCCCAGGCCTGCTCCTGCGTCGCTTCGACGACCTCCAGCATCTCCATGGCTTCAAGGGCCAATTGAGCTCCCGGCTGCAGGTCTTCCGCCAACACATAGGTCAGGCGCATGCGCAGCAGGCCGGGCATGGCTTCCATGCTGCCGAGCCGCGTCAGTTTGCCGGCGCGGTAGCCAGTTTCTTCACCGAGTTCGCGCGCCGCTGCCGCCAAGGGTTCTTCACCCGGCTCGATGCCGCCCGCCGGGAATTCGAGCAGCCAGGTGCGATAGGGATGGCGATAAATACGTTCGAGCACCAGGCGGCCATCAGGCAACAGCGGCACAATCACCACTGCGTCGAAACGGGCTTCGACTTGGTAGTAGGTGTATGGCTTGCCGTGGCGATCAGAGAGGTCTTCCTCGATGTAACTCAGAATGCGATTGCGGCTGATCTCGCGGCGGGCGTGGATGGCGGGAATAAGCTGGTTCATGCAAGACCATTCTGGTTGTAGCTGAGGCGGCGGCGTTCACGCCATGCCAGCAGGGTCGGGGCGATGAACAACACGGTGAGCGGCGCCAGCCAGGCCACAGCGTGGGCAGCGCCCAGGCCTGCCATCGCTCGCGGTCGCGAGCTTCCTGTTGTCTCCGTGTCCTGACCGGTGAACGCATGGCGGATATCGCCCCAAGCCGAGCGTGATTCTTCGCCGACGGTGGTACGCAGTGGACGTTCGGCTATGGCCAAGTGGCAGATCAAGGCCACCAGTAAAGCCACACTGAGTGCCGCCAGCGCGCGTGGATAAGCGCGTCCGGCCAACTGTGCGTCATGTCCCCACCAGCGTGGGAGGTGCCAACCGAGAAAGCCGCAGGTGGCTGCCAAATTGCCGAGCGTGGCGAGGGTATCCCAGCCGCTGTAGATCCCGTCACCGGTAGCCAGCAGGGCGCGGGTCATGAACCAGCCGGCCAGCCAGGTGGCGACGGTGCTGGCTAGTAAGGGAATGCTCAATGCCAGCTGGTCGCGGCGGATGCTGGCGTGACTCATCAGCAGCATCGCCGCGCTCAGCAGTAAACTGATGAACCCGGCCCACCAGCTGGCTTCGTTCCAGGTTGATGCATGCACATGCTCGTTGATTTGCAGCAACGGCCGTAATACCCACGGCAGGGCCGCTAATGCTGCTGTTGTGAGCGTCAGTGGCAGCCACATGCGGCGCACGGCGGTGAATCCTAGCGGCAGGGGTAGCTGTGGTAGCTGCGCACTTTGCGCCGGCGTCAGCGGGCCATTGATCGCCGCCAGCACGCGTACGAGATCGGCATGCAGCTCACTCGGCGTGGCATAACGTTGGTCACGGCGTTTGGCCAGACAGCGCATGACGATGGCCGCAACGGCTTCCGGCAGGTCAGGCAGCACCAGGCGTGGATCGGGCGCCGGCTCATTGCACACCGCGTTGACCACCATCCATGGGGTCAGGCCGGTGAACGGCGGCACACCGGTGAGCAGGGTATACAAGGTGCCGCCCAGGGCATGGATATCAGCGCGGATATCGATGTCAGCCAAGCCCTGCGCCTGTTCCGGGGCCATATAAGACGGGGTCCCCATACCGATACCGGTAACGGTCATGCGGTCATTGCCCTGAGCTTGCCGAGCCAGGCCAAAGTCACCGAGCTTGGGCCGCCCTTGCGCATCAAGGAAGATATTGTGCGGCTTGATGTCGCGATGCACCAAACCAGCTTCGTGGATAGCTTGCAGGCCGTCGCAACAACGGGCGATCAGCTGCAAGGCCTCGCCAACCGGCAGGCGTTCGCGGCGCGCCAGCTGAGCATCGAGGTCGCCGCCAGAGACGAACTGGAAGGCCATGAACAGCCGCCCATCGCAGGTGCCGGCATCAAAGATCACCACCACATGGTGGTGGCAGACGCTGGCAGCGGCGCGGGCTTCGCGCAAGAAGCGTTCGCTGAACTGCGGATCAGCTGCCAATTCCGGGCGCATGACCTTCAACGCCACAACCCGCTCCAAGGTGCCTTGCACCGCTTGGTAGACTTCGCCCATGCCGCCCACGCCTAACTGGCCGATGATGCGATAGGCGCCAAAAGCGGTGCCGGGTGTCAATGCTGGCAAGAGGACCTGCGTCGCCGCCTGATCAGCGTTCACCGTCGGCAGGGTAGAAGATGAGGTCATGGTTCAGCGACAGCGTTTCGGCAATACGGCGGTGGCGCCGGCAGGGGTACCGACCATGGGCAGCACCGGCAGCTCGTGGCCAGCGGTATGACTGGCCCCAGGAGCCAGGTCGATGAAGCAATCGGCGGCGGCGGCGGCCACCAGATCACCGCTGCCGTTCCATTTGATCGGCATCACGCCGTTGGCGGTCCGCCGGGCGGGCAAAAACAACTGCCGCTTGCTGGGATTGCTCCACGATATGCCTAGAGGCATGACTTCCCAGGTGCCGGCCGGCGGCAGGCCCATCAGGCGGCGGATCAACGGCAGCAGGATCAAATGGGCGGTGGCGATGACGCTCACCGGATTGCCAGGCAGGCCGACGAGGAACTTGCCATCACCGCGGCGGGCGAGGAACACCGGCTTGCCGGGCTGGATGGCGAGGTGGTGGAAAATAGTGGTCAGGCCCAGCGATGTCGCCAGCACCGGCACCAGATCCTTGTCGCCGGCGCTGACGCCGCCGGTGGTGACGACGATGTCGGCATGGTCGAAAGCATTGACCAATGCCGCACGCAAGGCGATGGCATCATCGACGGCATGTGCACGCACCGCCGGCACACCCAAGGCCGCGGTGAAAGCCGCTAAAAAAGGTCCGTTGCTATCGTTGATCGAGGCCGCGCCCTGACCGCCGATCTCATCGCCAGTGGTGACGATCGCCAATTGCGGCGGACGCGCGACCGTCAGCTGGTGGGCGCCGGCCATCGCCGCGCAGGCCAAGGTCGCTGGCCCGAGGATGGTGCCGGCGCGGATGATGATGTCGCCGGCGCGGCCGTCCTCGCCTTGGCGGGCGATGTTGCGATTTGCTACCAGGGCTTGCACGTCGGTGACGGTGACCGCGACCGAGGTGGTGACGGTCTTGTGCGTGAGGCTCGCGTGCGGCGCGGGAACGCCCAATTGATCGGTGCGCTCGATCGGCACCACGGTCGTGCCGGCCGGGACCGGGGCACCGGTCATGATGCGTACGGCTTGCCCAGGGGCGAGCGTACCGTTGAAGGTGCTCCCCGCCGCAACCATGCCGACGATGGCAAAGGTGTTGGCATCACCAGGCAGCATCACGGCAAAACCATCCATGGTGGCACGGTCAAACGGCGGCTGATCTTCGCCGAGAGGAATGTCGGTGATGACCACCCGCCCAGCGGCGCGCGCCAGCGGCACGATCTCCGCCTTGCGCTCGGCGGACAGCTCGCTGATCAGGTGCAGGGCCTCAGCATACGTAAGCAAGTCAGCCATGTCCCCATGTAACCGGGCGCTTACCAACCGCAATATCGGTTGCCGCCCAGCCTACCGCCGAAGTCAATTTCAGCGACTATTGACACGTATTTACTCGATTGAGGTGGGTGCGACCGGTCACTACAAATAACCTGCACGACGGTCAGCTGGCCCGGGGCGCTCTCCCGATGTCCCGCTCGTTTTCCTACGCACTCCTACAGGTGCCGCTTGGATGATTCAGAGCCAGCGCGCCAGCTCGGCAGGCACCGATTTGGTAATGGTCTAGCCGGTTGCCTGGCGACGAAAAGCCGTCGGTGGCAGGCCATAGGCGGTACGGAAGCGCTTGTTGAGATGATAGGCATCGCAAAGCCCCACGCGTTCGGCAATGGCGGCCATGCCTAGGCTGGTGCCAACCAGCAAGTCAGCCGCCCGGGCCAGACGGCGCTTACGCACCCAGGTCATCGGCGCCGTGCCGGTGGCAGTGAGGAAGAGCGCGTGGAAGCGGCTCGCTCCCAGGCCGGCTTGGGCTGCCAGTTCGGCGCGGCTGAAAGACAGATGCAGGTTGCTATCAATGAAGTGGAATACCGGAGCCAACACCGCCAACGCTGGTGCCTCGGTCGTCGCACCAACCGCCTTAACCAGGGCCGCTGTCAATGCCGTAGCTTTGGCCTGGGCATCAAGTTGATTGGCGACATCGCCACCCGTGCCAGTGGACAGCGTCGCAATGAAGGCCCGACCCAGCACGCATTCGAGTCCGCCGGCCAGCAGTCGCGGCGCACCAGATCCGGCAAAGAGATCGATCGCCCCATGATGGTAGGCGGTTCCGTGCCACCAGGCGGTCTCCACCGTTTTTCCTCCCCCCACGGTATGCCGATGGCGGCAGCCCACCGGTACGAACCACAGGCTCCCGGCAGGTAGCAGGTCGAAACCGGCTGCGTAATCGAGCCGGTAAGTCCCGTGTATTACCGCCTGCACCGTCAACCACGGCAGGCTGCGCCACCCAGTAGTGAATCCTGGCGGCGTTCGCAGCGTCCTGTACCGGTGCTGGTGATGAACAGATTCACTGGAGTTTTGTAGCACACGAGTGGAGGCGAGTCCATCGCCAGGGTATGCCGTCTGGTTATATTCTGGGCATGCTGGCCAATCCACCATTTACTACCATTCTGACAACATTGAACGGGATGACCGCAGACGAATTCCTCCCTGGTATGGAGCAGTATCTGGCATGGGGGCCTACGCTTTGTGGACCTCAAGGATCGTTGGTTCGGAAAGAATGTGGAATATTGGACTACCGCGGATGCGACCCAGGTGGCGTCCGCGGCGGCGCGCCTCCGGCTGCGCATCGCCATTGTGTCGAGCAGCCTGGGCAAAGGCGACGTCGCGTGTGGCGAGGCCGCCTACCGGGCCGACCTCGAACGATTGCCCGATCTGATCGCCGTAGCTCGCATCTTGGGCCCAACTCGCATTCGCCTGGTCGCCCCATCTCTGACTGGGCGGAGCGTGGTCACCGATGCCGCCCGTGAGCTTCGGCAGCATCACTCGTGGTTGTTTCCGCTTTTGCGTGAGACGGTGGATCGGCTCGCCGAGACCGGCGCCACGGTGGTATTCGAGAACGAATCGCCGGACACCGTTTTTGGACATCCTGACGAAGTGCTGGCCTTCTTCCACGCCCTCGACCGGCCGGCGGCACGCATGATCTGGGATGTCGGGAACTGGTGGCATTTCGGCTGCTCGCGCTTCCCCACCGTCGCCGATGCACGGGCGCTCCTACCGGTAGTAGACGTCCTCCACCTGAAAGGCGGCAGATCCGTTCAGCCCGGCGGGCCTTTGCAATGGGCGGCGCAGCTGGCGGAAACCAGCTGGGACGTGACCGGCGTCGTCCGCATCATCCTCGATGGCAAGCGCTGCCCGATCATCTGCCTCAATCCACCGCATGGCGCCTGGCGACCTGGGTTCACACCAGATTATCGGGCTGACCTTGAATTCCTGCGCAAAACCTTCCCGGAGATTGAACCATGAAAGCTGAACCCATCCGCCTCGGCCTGATCGGGGCCGGCACCCATGCCACCACTGTCCTCCTGCCACTGGTGCCATTTTTGCCCGCCCGGCTGATCGCGGTCGCCGAACCCGATGCTGATCGCTGCCGATGTGCGGCAGAACGCTACGGTGCCGCCGGCTATGCCGATGCTGCGCAAATGATCGCTGGCGCCCGGCTCGACGCCGTGCTGATCTGCGTCGGCGAGCGGCTGCATCCCAGCCTAGTCGGCCAGGCTCTCGACGCCGACCTGCACGTCTGGGTGGAGAAGCCGTTGGCTTCAACGGTCGCAGAAATCGACTCCCTGATCGCCAAGCGCCGCGACCGGGTGATGGTGGTCGGCTACAAAAAGGCCTTCATGCCCGGCATCCGCCGCCTGCGCGACCTCTGCAGCCGGACCGCAGCAGGAGCGATGCTCAACCTGATCGGGGAATATCCGGTCAGTCTCCCGCAGGGCGGACGCGCCGGCATGCTCGCCGCCAAGCCCGACGACTGGTCGGCCCGCGCCTGGAGCGTCAACGGCTGCCATCCGCTGGCGGCCATGCTCGCCATCGGCGGGCCGGTGGCGCATGTGACCACCCATGTCAATGGCAGAGGGTATGGCGTCATCGCCCTGGAGTTTGCCAACGGAGCCCTCGGCTCGCTCAATGCCGTGCCGTTGCGTGGCGTCCACGACCGCTATTCCGTATTTTGCGAGAACCTGCATGCCGAGGTCGAGAATGGCTGGTCCGTGCGCTGGCATCGCGGCGGGGCGATCACCGACGCCTGGGATTTCACCAGCACCGGAGACCACGGCGGTAGCGTGGTGTGGGAGCCCGACAATGCCTTCGCCCGTTGCGAATCGCGCATGCATGCCACGCAAGGTTTTTGGCATGAATTGGAGCACTTCTGCGCATGCGTCCAGTCCGGCATTCCCACCAGCGACGGTACCCTGGAGTTCGCCCGTGACCTCCAACGGGCGTGGGATGGTGCTTTGGACAGTGCTGGCCGAAGGATCTCCCTGTGAACATCATTATTCACAGCACCTATTCGTGCACTGATCATCATCCCGCAACGACACACAATCAGAGTTAGAGAACAACTTACCAACTCAAATAGAAGTCGCAGTTTTGCGTTCGGAATTTTAGCCTAGCTCCACCAGTGCAAGCTGCGCCATCGAATTCCCACAGCGTGCTAGGTCGTGATCCGATCTAGCACCCGATAACCGATGGCTTCGGCCATATCCTGGATCTCAACTTTATCGCGGGCTTCGAGGTCGGCGATGGTGCGCGCGACTTTCAGGCAGCGGTCATGGGCTCGGGCGCTGAGGCCGAGTTCTTCGGCGGCCTGCACCAGCAGCAGCAGGGACTCGCGGGTGGCGTGCACATGCGCACGCAGGCCGCGGGACTCGAGGCGGGCGTTGGCGCAGCCTTGGCGGGTCAACATGCGCGTACGCGCAGCGGTGATGCGCAGGCGGGCTGTGGCGCTGGTTTCGCCGAGGGGCGTCTGTTCGTCATCGGTGAGCATGAGCGACGCGCGTTGCGCCGGCACGTCGACGTGCAGATCGATGCGGTCGAGCAGCGGCCCCGAGATGCGGCTGCGATAGCGGTGGATGACATCTGCGGTGTCGACGCAGCGGCGGGTCGGATGGCCGAGGTAACCGCACGGGCACGGATTCATTGCCGCGATCAGGCTTACTTGCGCCGGAAAGCGCACCCGTCCACCGGCGCGGCTGATGGTTAAGAAACCGTCTTCAAGCTGCTGGCGCAAATTTTCTAACACCGCTCGCGGAAATTCTGGCAGCTCATCAAGGAAGAGCACGCCATGGTGTGCCAGGCTGACTTCGCCCGGCCGCGGGAGTGTGCCGCCACCGATCAGACCGACGCCGGAAACGGTGTGGTGCGGCGCGCGAAATGGCCGCTCGCCCAGCAGGCCGCAACCTAATGGCAGTAAACCGCTGACTGAATGCACGCGACTGGTGTCCAAGGCCTCTTCAAGGGTCATCGGCGGCAGCAGGCCCGGCAGACGGCGTGCGAGCATGGTCTTGCCTGAGCCGGGCGGGCCGAGCAGCAGAATATTATGTGCACCAGCGGCAGCGATGCTCAGCGCCCGCTTGGCGTAGTCTTGGCCGCGTACCTCGCTCAGGCAGGGGCCGTCGGAGGGGGTGCTGCTTTCTGGTAAGGGACTACTGATGGCAGCCTGGGCCAGGCCCGCCCGCAGTTGCGCGACGCACTGGGTTAAGGTACTGGGCGCATGCACGGCGATACCGCTGACGACGGCGGCTTCGGCAGCATTTGCTGGCGCGACCACGGCATGGGCCAAGCCAGCGGTACGGGCTGCCAGCAGCGCCGACAGCACGCCACGTACCGGCCGCAAGTGGCCATCAAGGGCCAGTTCAGCGAGGAATAACGTGTCGCTGGGAAGATCGAGATGGTTCTCTTCGGCGGTGGCGGCTAAGCCGAGAGCGATCGCCAGATCGAAGACCGGTCCTTCCTTACGGCGATCAGCTGGGGCCAGATTGACCACCACGTGATCGGCAGGGGGATTGCGCAGGCGGGCGCCGATGAGTGCCGGGGTGATGCGCTCGATCGATTCGCGCACGGCGTTGTCGGGAAGGCCCACCACCGTCGTCCGACCGATGCCGCAGCTGGGGGTGATGCGGCTGACTTCGACCTGAACCAAATAGCCATCGACTCCATGTACGCCGGCGGCGGCGAGGCGGGCTAAGCGCATGGGCAGCTTGTTTGTCGGCGACCCGGCTGGTGGCGATTAAAACGCGGCATTGAACGAGGCTGAAATGATCCAGCGCTGATAATCGCTGGCGAATTGGGCGGTCGAGAATTCATAGCTGGCCAGTGCCCGCAAGCCCAGACCTTCGCGCAGTGCGTAGTCGAAACCACCGCGGAATTGGCGCAAGACGGTGCGTTCTCGAGCCTGGGTACCGGCATCGGTGTCGAAGCTTTCGGTGAGGTCGATGCTGGCGATGGCCCCGGCATTGGTGAGCAGACGTTTGCGCGCGTCGATGCGGCCGCCGACGTAATAGGTGGCATAGGCCTGGGACAGGCTGTCCTTCAGGGTGGTGAAGCCGCTTAAGCGGATCCAGCTCTGCTCTTCATAAAGGTAATTGGCTTCAAGATGAGCGAGAGGCCCCCAGAAAACATGTTGAGTCAGCGAAGGATTTGCCGGTAAGGCTTCGCGATAATCTTTATAAACCGCACCGCCTTCGGCCTTGAGCGTGGTCAACGAGCCAAGCGCCAGCTCGCTGCCCAGAACGCCATACCAGCCGTTGCTGTCCGCGTATTGCGTATGCTCATCGTAGCGGGTGGCAGTTGGACCGCTGCGCACATAGATGCTGTCGAATTCGTTGGGTTCATTGGCAAAACGCACATATGCTTCGTAGCGATCGTTGTCACGACTGGTGCTGGAAAATGATGTGGTGTCGTTGAGGTAGTTATCGCGCGCCCAGGTGGCGCCCAGCGAGCTGCGGGTGGTCAAGGTGCGGTAATCGATGCGGCCTTCGCTGTTCCAGGCATCCAGCAGGGCGCGCTCATTGCTACTCAGCAACGGATCATTGCTACGGGTCCAGCCGCCGATGACGAAACCGGCCCATATCAAATCTTCATGGTGGAAGCCCAGCTGGAGATTACCGCCGCGCACGCCAGCCTGATCATCATAGGTTTGATAATGGACGCGGTTGTATTCACCACGCAACTGCAGGCGGTCGCTGGCGCTGGGATCCCATTCGATCTGGGCCCCGATAATACCTTGCACAAACGAATCGCTTTTCTCGTCAGCGGAGGGGGCGAGCAAGACATTACTATCATGGCCACCAGCGACGGAGACATAGGGATGCAGGGTGAATTGGGTACTGTTGCTGAGATTGAAAAATGGCACCAGGCGTTGGCTGTGCACATCGATGGTTGGCAGTGGTTGGTCGGGCTCCATAGCGGCTAAGGCGCCAGAGAGATGCAGCAGGCTGCCGACCCACGCCACCATCGCCGGTCTAGCGAAACGAGGGCGACAAACTGATAGCATAGGCATACTACTAACGTGCAGGTACATAAGAGGTGTCAATCAATCATTTTCTTGGTGCCTGGCTTCGAGCTTCGAGCTTTGAGCTTTGAGCTTCGAGCTCGCAGCGGTCGCTTAGACTCATTCCAAGGAATCTCCCATGCAGCTAACCAATGCGATTCTTTTTACGCCCCTCACCGTGGGGGCTCTCATCTTACCCAGCCGTGTGGTCATGGCGCCGTTGACGCGTAGCCGTGCTGATGCGGAGCATGTGCCAACTCCGATGATGGCGGAGTATTACGCGCAGCGCGCCAGTGCCGGATTGATCATTGCCGAGGCCACTATGGTGATGGCCGGAAACTCGGCTTTTGGCGGTCGCGAGCCGGGAATTTATTCCCAGGTGCACGTCGATGGATGGAAAAAAGTTACCACCGCCGTGCATGCCAAAGGTGGGCATATTTTTTTACAGCTGTGGCATGGTGGCCGGGCCTGCCATCCGTATTTCAATAACGGTGCGCAGCCGGTGGCGCCGAGTGCCGTGGCCATCACTGGCGAGGATGTGCACACACCCGAAGGAAAAAAGCCGTACGTCACGCCGCGAGCATTACGTGATGACGAGTTGCCAACGATTGTTGCCGGCTTTCGTGCCGCCGCTGCCCACGCCAAGGCGGCAGGTTTTGACGGCGTCGAAGTTCACGGCGCCAATGGCTATCTACTCGATCAGTTCTTGCGTGATGGCAGCAATAAACGCAGTGGTGCCTACGGCGGTGCGATGGCAAACCGGGCGCGCTTATTATTGGAAGTCGTCGAGGCCGTGATTGCCGTATGGGGCGCCGATCGCGTAGGTGTGCGCCTGTCTCCGCTCAACAGTTACAATGACATGCGTGACAGCGACCCGCAGGCCTTGACCAGCTATGTGGCACAGCAGTTGCAGGACCGGCACGTCGCGTATCTGCACCTTATGCGCAGTGATTTTTTTGCGCAACAAACAGGCGAGGTGGTGACTCCGGCACGGGCGCATTTCAGCGGCGTGTTGATCGGCAATATGGGCTATACCGCCACAGAGGCGGCGACGGCGATTGTCAACGGCACCTTGGATGCAGTCGCCTTCGGCCATCACTACGTGAGCAATCCCGACTTGGTCGAGCGCTTGCAACGTGGCATGGCTTTGATGGAGCCGGATCAGAAAACCTATTACACGCACGACACTGCGGGTTACACGGATTATCCGCGCCTTGCCAACGAGTCGTAAAGTGGTTCTTCGCTCGGCCGTTAGTGAGCCATCTCTTGGAAATAATTTAGGTCAGCGATTCATAGCATACGGATGAAGGCTGACTTACGCTGCGTATTGATGACAAAAAAAGGAGGGAAGGCCTAGCCTTCCCTCCTTTTTGCCCACTTTTACCAGTGATCAGTTGAGCGTGAAATCCATGCTTTCAGCAGGTGCCACGATGTCTCCAGTCACGTTCACATGGTAGAGATCCATATGCCCAGTGATGAGATCATGCGTCGTGGGATCCATGCTCACATGCACACGTAGAATGACGTTTCCGCCATTGACGAGAGGGGCGTGGCGGTTGTACGTCTGGATGTACCAGGTGTTCGCAAAATCCCAGCCGGGGTAGCCCGTGGGATTGGAGTTCAAGCCGGCGCCAGTGCCAGGCAGGGCCATGCTCATATAATGATCAATGCTGTCTCCGACTTGGCGATAGAATCCGTTAACGACCGCCGTGCCTACCGTGTAGTAGGAACTCAGAATGGTCCCGGACACAGCCGTCGGAGTCAGGTTATAGGATGTCGAGATACGCGTACTAAGGGACGCTCCAAGCCGTTCCGGGACGATGGTGCCAACGGTGCAGGTATAGGTTTTCGCGTCTGCGAAGTCTTTGAAGACAGTCGTGCCAGATAAGGGCGCATTATCCCCGCTCATGGTGAAGGTTATCTTCTCGAAAAACTTGTTGGCTCCTGGGTTGTTATCGACAAAGAAATCTCCCCCTTTGATGGTGTTGCCGATTTGGTAGCAGAACGGATTGGCGAAATCTGAATAATTGAATTGTTCGCTATTGACCTCAATGTTTGGCGTCGTCGAGGAATTCTTAAACGAATATTCAAGGGCATTATTCACGAAACGAGCATCGGAGGATGCGGTCACCCAGCCGTCGTACCATTTGGCGGGAACCGTGGTGGTACTAAAGGGATTGTAAAAGGTGATGTGCACGGTGCCGGTCTGGTTGGGATTCGCTGCCTTGGTTGCGAGCCCCGTTACATCGGCTTGCACCAATCCAGCGGAGGTGAAGACATTCCAGGTATTGGTGATGAGCCAGCCCACCATCGGCGATCCAACAGTGGATTCGGTATAGGAGGTGGTGCCGCTATATTGATGGGTGGTGGCGTTAGCGGTGAGATCGAAATAGGGGCCCGCTCCGACCGGATCCATCTGCAGCTTCAACTTGTGCGTGGTCGTGTTGACGGCGAAGTTGGTGTAGATGGTCTGGCCATCCATCGTGTAGTCACCAGTAGCGAAGAAGCCGGTCGGGGCTGACATCTCGCCCACATACTTCTGGCCCGATGCCAGGTTGCCACTGATCTCTGCCCCTACCCCGGTGTAGACCTGGGGATCGATTGCGGGGGCGGGCGACGCACCGCCTCCGCCGCTACTTCCGCAGCCGCATAAGATGACGCAGCTCATGGTGGCGAGAGTGCTCAGGCAATGCGTGAGCCACATACGCGGAGTTGGGTTCATGTGTTCCTTGCTGGCCGTGAAGCCAAGTGGGTCATGTGATGTCAGCCGTTGGTCCCAGGTGTCGAAATGCTGGGTTGAGTTACTGGCTT